>JAGWYT010000032.1 GCA_018969185.1 Rickettsiales bacterium
ACTCTTCTTCTCATCTCATCATCTAAATCAGGCCCAAATGAAAAACCTATCACTTCAAACTTAGACCTATCATGCAATTCAAACATCTCCGCCATTAAATAAGACGTTGCGTGATTGTGAAAATCAGCCGAATAATAGCCGAGCTTTATCTTAGAAAATCTTTGACGCTTAGGAATTACAACTGCCTCACCTTCCTTATAATCCTCTGCAACGCTTATTTTAGCGGTTAGATAATGAATTTGCAGAGAGTCATAAATTGATAGAATAGAAAATGGATTCGAAACTAATTCATGATTTTTAACTTTTTTCTCAATGCCATCTTTGCTTTCTTCGTAATTATCCCAATCACAAATTTTAATTTTAGTATATAATAACATACCTTGTAAAAATTTGTAACTTGGATCTAACGCCAATACTTTTTTATAATTATCAATTGAGGCACTAAGCAAGGCAAGCTCAACAAAGGCATTACCACGATTATTATAAGCAGAAACATAATCATTATTTAATGAAATAGCATTATCATAATAAGTAATTGCCTCTTTAAATTTATTCTTCTTAAACAAGGCATTACCATAATTATAATATAACTCTGCACAATCTTTAACACCTAAAGCTAGTGCCTTTTCATAGCTTGCAATGGCCTCATCAACGCGTGTCAAATCAAGTAAAAGATTGCCGCGATTAATGTAGAACTGAAAATTATTTGATTTAAGAAAAATAGCCTCATCATAATCATTAAGCGCTAAACGAAGCTCTTTTAATTCCACAAAAACTATAGCGCGATTATAATAAAAATCTGCATCATTAGGATTAATTTTAATTGCTCTATCATAGCTTGAAGCAGCATCAGCAAATCTCTTTAAACTCTGTAGAATTATGCCTTTATTATAATAGTAAGAAGCATTTTGTGAATCACGTAATATCGCAGCATCATAAGCAGCAACAGCATCTTCATTCATACCAACCTCCATTAACGCCATCGCTAAATTCGCGTAAAAAACAGCGTTATTAGAATTAATTGCAATCACCCTTTTAAAAAGCTCAACGGCTTTTACAAAATCTCCTCTTTGACATGAAGATATTGCTAAAAGATATAGGCTATCAAAATGTTTTGGATCATTTTTAAGAACTTCTTCGCAAGCATCACAGGCTGCGTCCAAACTTCCACTCTGAAATAAAGATAGCGCTTGCTCAAATTTTCGCTGTAACATTTTGTCTAATTTATTTCAACTCAACAGGAATTTCCACTCCACAAAATTCCAAATGACTTTTTAAATTTTTCTTCAAAATTTCTAATTCTTTTTTACCTTTTGCTTCACATCTTGCAACCAACACTGGCTGGGTATTCGAAGCTCTAATTAACCACCAACCACCTTTTTCATCAGCTCTAATTCCATCAACATCATTAAATTTAATACCATTATTTTTTAAATTTTCTTTTAACTCTTCAACAATTTGAAATTTTCTTTCTTCCGTGCAATCAATTCTGATTTCAGGCGTTGAGAAGACTTGCGGCATAGTTTTACGCATTACAGAAAGTGAATCTTTAGACAATGCAATAATATTGATTATTCTGACTGCGGCATAAAGCGCATCATCAAAACCATAATATTTATCAGCAAAGAAAATATGCCCTGACATTTCACCCGCCAAAGGTGATTTAGTTTCTTTCATTTTTGCTTTAACCAATGAATGCCCTGTTTTCCACATCAAAGGCTTGCCTCCAGCTTTAGCAATTTCGTTAAATAAAACATTGCTTGCTTTCACGTCAGCAATAATTGTTGAACCTCTTTTATTTTTCAAAATTTCACGGGCATAAAAAACCATCAATTGATCACCCCAGATAATTTCACCTCTATTATCCATAACACCAATACGGTCACCATCTCCATCAAAAGCAATTCCAATGTCACACTCTTGTTCAATCACAACTTTTTTTAGATCTTCTAAGTTCTTAGGAACTGTTGGATCTGGATGGTGATTAGGAAATGTTCCATCAATTTCACTATAAAGCATGATATGCTCTGCGGCAATTCTTTCTGATAGGCGAATCATAATATCTCCCGCTGCACCATTACCATTATCCCAAGCAATGCGCAATTCTTTCTTTGGTTTGAAAGAATCAACCTCATCAAGCAAATGGCTTTCACTTTCCGCTAAAATACAGTCAGCTAAAATTCGATCTGCATATTCTTCTCTAATATCTTTTTCTTCAATGTTGCCTTGTCCAACCACAAAATCAGCATTCTTGGCAATTTCTGCTAAATTCAAAATATCATCACCATAAAATGGTCTTTCTTTGAGCATAATTTTAAAACCATTATGATCTTTCGGATTATGTGACCCAGTCACCATAATTCCAGCATCCATATTTAAATGATGAACTGAAAAATAAAGCATTGGTGTTGGTCCAACTCCAACATCAATTATATCTAATCCTGATTCCATCAAACCTCTGATTAGCTCAGCTTTTAAGGCCGGAGAACTCAAGCGACCATCACAAGCAACTGAGATTTTTTTCTTACCATTTTTTTGTAAGAATGAAGCGAAAGATTTTGCAACAAAAAATGCATCAATATCATTTAAAGTTTTTCCATAGATACCACGAATATCATAAGCGCGGATTATTGATGAGTGAAATAAGTGATTCATTTTAGTTGTCTCGTTAATTATTTAAGTTGATACTTTAAATTCTTAGTTTGATTAGTTTAAGCTTAGCTTCTCGCTTGTTGAGCTGCGTCGCACTGAGCCTGACGAAGTGTCGAAACCAAGAGAAGCTAGATGAAAAATCTTATTCTTGGTTTCGACAAACTCAACCAGCGAATAAGATTTTAAATAACTTATTATCTCTAGCAAATTTTTCCAATAACAGGGCTTGAAGCAGAAGCAAATTTTTTTACTTCCATTCTACCCGCTAAATAAGCAGCACGACCTGATTCAATTGCAAGCCTCATGGCACGCGCCATTAAAATTGGATTTTTTGCTTTAGCGATTGCAGTATTCATAAGCACACCATCACAACCAAGCTCCATAGCAATTGCGGCGTCGGAAGCGGTTCCAACTCCAGCATCAACTAAAACCGGAACTTTTGATTGTTCAACAATAAATTCAATATTAAGACGATTTTGGATGCCAAGACCAGAACCAATTGGAGCGGCTAGCGGCATAATTGCACAGCATCCTATATCTTCTAATTCTTTAGCAACAATTGGATCATCAGAAGTGTAAACCATAACTTCAAAACCATCTTTAATTAGTAATTCTGCAGCTTTGATGGTTTCAACAACTTTTGGATAAAGTGTTTTTTCATCAGCTAACACTTCTAATTTTACTAAATTCCATCCGCCCGCCATGCGCGCCAAACGCAAGGTGCGAATTGCATCATCAGCAGTAAAACAACCAGCAGTATTTGGTAAGTAAGTATATTTTTTTGGATCAAGAAAATCTTGTAACATTGGTTCACCCTTCTTCTCAATGTTCACACGACGCACCGCAACCGTTACAATCTCTGCACCGCTTTCATTAATCGCCGCTGCAGTCTCAGTAAAATCCTTATATTTGCCAGTTCCAACTAAAAGACGCGATTTAAAACGACGACCAGCTACTTCAAAAAAATCATTATTTGGATCGATGAGGTTTTTATCTTTTAACATTTTTTAATAGATTTTATGGCATTACAAAACCAATAACTACAACGTCATTGCGGAGCTATAATTTCTTGAATCGCAAAGCGATTCGTAGAAATTATTCATCCGCAATCCAAATAAAATTAACAGTGGATACCGGATCTACATTTTCTAAGTTGGCAAAGCCAACTAAGAAAATGTTTGTCCGGCATGACGCGTGTATTTTCTAAGTCAATAAACTGACTAAAAAAACACCCATCCGGTATAACGGATAAATTTACGAAGAAAACTCAGTAGCAAATATTGCGACAAATAACAAAGTTGCCGGAGCCGCAGACATCATGCCATCAAGGCGATCAAGAATTCCACCATGTCCAGGAATTATATTTCCTGAATCTTTAACTTCAAAAATTCTTTTAAATTTAGATTCAAGTAAATCACCAGCCTGTTCAATTAAAGATAAGAAAGCACTAATAAAAATAAAGAATAACATGCTACCATTAAACATCACAGAACTTAACAAACCAATCAAGATACTTGCAATCACACCACCAACAAGACCTGACCAAGTTTTATTTGGACTAATTGTTGGTGCTAATTTTTTGCCACCAAAAGTTTTTCCTGCAAAAAATGCAAAAACATCAGTTGCCCAAATTATACCAAACATCCACAACAAAATATCAGAATCTATCATTCTTAATTTTATCACACAAAAAACTGGAATAGTGATATAAAGAATTCCAATCAATTGCCATTTTTGTTTATCTTTCGCTGATTTTGTTAGTTGAGTCCATTCCAAAGTTATTAAAACAGCCAATAAAACCGCTAACAATAAAAACAAACTTTCAGAAAAGCAAATTGCATAAATTGCACATGGAATCAATATTACCGCACTTACAACTCTTTTCTTCAGATCATGTGGCATTGTATTTTGATAAAATTGCTCTGCTAATTTTTTAGTATATTTACCAAATGATGATGAATATTTATCAATTGAATCTTTTGCGTGATGCAAATCTTTCATAATTTTATCTTTTTCCATAACGTCTCTCTCTTTTGTTAAATTCAGTAATAGCCTCTATTAAATGATTCTTATTAAAGTCAGGCCAAAAAACTTTGGTAAAATAAAGTTCACTATAAGCAATTTGCCATAATAAAAAGTTACTTACTCTAATATCTCCAGCAGTTCTAATTAGCAAGTCCGGATTAGGAATTTCAGGACGATATAATTTTTTAGTAAAAACATCTTCATTAATTTCGTCAATAGTAATTTCACCTTTATTAACCGCTATAGCAATATTTCGCACTGCATCAACAATCTCTCTTCTGGCGCCGTAACTAAAGGCAACATTAAGCACCAAAGACTTATTATCTTTAGTTAATTCTTCGATAGATTTGATTTTTGATTTTATTGATTGTGATAATTTTTCTAAATTTCCAGATATGATAATCTTAACATCTTTTTCCATCAATGGCGCGGTTTCTTTCTCAAGATATTCTTCCAAAAGCTTCATCAAATATTCAACTTCATCTTTAGGACGATCCCAATTTTCTGAAGAGAAAGCGTAAAGAGTAAGATATTTCACGCCAAGCTCTATGCAGCTTTCCGCAATTTTCTTAACATTTTCTGAACCCAACTTATGACCAACCTTTAACGGCAATCCTTTTGATTTTGCAAAACGCGCATTGCCATCCATTATAATTGCTACATGAGCTGGAATTCGCAAATTTAATTCTTCAATAGATTTTTTTTTGCAGAAAAACATTAAGAATTTTATACTTTCATTAAATCTTTTTCTTTTAATAGAACCGCATCATCAACTTTCTTCACAAATTCATCAGTCAATTTTTGTATAATATCACCAAAGGAATGAATTTGATCTTTAGATGCAGCAAGCTCCTTTTCCTGCTTTTTGAAATCATCTAAAGCATCACGTCTAACGTTACGTAAAGCGATTTTCTTATCTTCACCATATTTTTTAGCAAGTTTAGATAATTCTTTTCTTCTTTCTTCGCTAAGTTTTGGCACTGAAATTCTAATGTTATTTCCATCAACCATTGGGTTAAAACCAAGGTTTGAATTGATAATTGCCTTTTCAACAGCTTTAGTGCTTTGAGAATCCCAAACTTGAATTGTAAGAGTTGTAGAATCAGAAACGCCAACACTACCAACTTGAGAAATTGGCATGAAGCTGCCATATACTTCAACCTTTACTGTATCAAGAAGCGAAGGATTCGCTCTACCAGTTGAAATACTATCAAGATCTCTTTTTAGAGATGTCATAGTATCTTCCATTTTTTTACGAGTTTTATCGACTAATTGATTAATCATAAATTTTAATTTTTGTTAATTAATGATAGTAAATTTTCCCTTACCTTGCACCACATCGCACAAAGCATTTTCGCCTTTAATTGAGAAAACAACTATCGGCAATTTGTTATCTTTTGCTAAAGTAATTGCAGTTTGATCCATTACTTTCAAATCTTGTTTTAAAACATCAATATATTTCATCTTATCATAGCGAGTTGCTGATTTGTCAATCTTTGGATCAGCAGAATAAACACCATCAACTTGCGTTCCTTTTAAAATTACATCGCATTTAACCTCAATGGCGCGTAAAACTGCAGCAGTATCAGTAGTAAAGAAAGGATTACCAGTTCCAGCAGCAAAAATTACAATACGATTTTTTTCTAAGTGACGAGAGGCTTTTCTTTTAATGTAAGGTTCGCAGATACTATCCATTTGGATCGCAGATTGCATGCGAGTTTCTATACCACGTTTTTCAAGAGCATTTTGTAAGGCAAGTCCATTAATGCAAGTTGCAAGCATGCCCATATAATCTGCGCTTGCTCTTTCCATACCAGTTGCCGCAACTGAAACTCCACGAAAAATATTTCCACCACCAACCACCAAAGCAATTTCACAGCCCAATTTATGAGCAGCAATTATTTGATCACAAATTCTTTTAATAGCTTCCAAATCATGACCAAATTCTTTACTTCCCATCATTGCTTCCCCAGAAACTTTGAAGAGAATTCTTTTGAATTTAAGATCAATTTTTTCTGCCATAAAATTTTATGTTATATTTTTGTTTTACTAGATCCTGAAGCTATTTCAGAGTCTAAACTTATGTAGGTAATTGCCAAAAAAAAGACCTCATTTCTGAGGTCTTTTTTATTTCTATTTAGTCATTTCAGCGACTTCTTTTGCGAAGTCATTTTCTTTCTTTTCAATGCCTTCACCAAGAATGAATAGCTTGAAACCTGAAATCTTAGTTTCGCCATTTTCTTTAGCAAATTTAGCAACTACATCTTTAATTTTAGCTTTATCATCCATTACAAAAAGCTGTTCTAAAAGAACTACTTCTTCATAATATTTTCTGATTCTGCCTTCAATCATTTTTTCGATGATGCTTTCTGGTTTGCCTGATGCACGAGCTTGCTCTTTCAAAATTGCAACTTCTCTTTCTAACCTTTCAGGAGAAACAGTTTCAACTGACAAAGCTTCTGGCTTTGCTGCTGCAATATGCATTGCAATTTGTTTACCCATTTCTTCTAATTTTGCTTTATCAGCAGCTGATTCAAAAGCAACTAACACAGCAATTTTTCCCATATTTGGAGCAATTGCATTATGAATATAGCTAATTACTGCGCCTTTATTAACTGATAAAGAAGAAATTCTTCTGATATTGATATTTTCACCAATAACACCAATTTGGTTTTTTAATTCTTCGTCAACTGTGTGGCCAGAATTGTTAAAACCAGCGGCTTTAAGCTTTTCAACATCATCACCAAAATTGATTGCTAATTTTGTAACAGCGACAGTGAAATCTTGAAATTTTTGAGTACGAGCAACGAAATCAGTTTCAGAATTTACTTCTGAAACTACTGCTTTATTACCTTCAATATGAACAGCAACAGCACCTTCTGAAGTTACTCTACCACCTTTTTTAACTGCAGCAGAAAGACCTTTTTTTCTAAGCCAGTCAACTGACTTTTCAAAATCATCACCACATTCTGCTAAAGCTTTATTACAATCCGCAATGCCACAACCAGTAGCTTCACGAAGTTTTTTAATTAAATTTAAATCTGCCATAATTTGATCAAGTATTTATTATTTTCTATTCCTTAGGATTTAATACAAAACATGATTTTTTGAACGATTTGTAGGAGGTAAAAATTTTTGAAAGGAAAGCACATTTCGACATACGTGTGTTTCAAAAATTTTTACTGACGCCAAAATCGTCAAAAAAGCATGGAATTGTATAAATCCTATTTCTTAGCCGCTGGTTTTTTAGCTGCAGGCTTCTTAGCTGCAGGCTTTTTTTCTGCTGATTTTTCTTCAGCATCAGCAGTTTTAATTACTTCAGCTTTTTTTTCTGATTTTTTATCAAAATCTCTTTTACCTTTGAAATCTTTTTTGAATTTTGAATCTTTATCAAATTTCTTTTCTGATTTTTCAGCAATAGAAGTTTTATATCCTGCAATATCAGGCAATTCATCACCTTCAAATTTGCTGATATCAATACCAGAAATCGCCATATTTTCTTTAACACCAGCAATTGCAGCATCAGAAATTAAACGACAATATAATTTGATTGCTTTTGCAGAATCGTCATTACCAGGAATTGGTAAAGAAATTCCATCAGGATTACAGTTAGTATCAAGAATTGCCATGATTGGAACGCCAAGTTTCTTAGCTTCAGCAATTGCTAAAGATTCTTTATTAGTATCAATAACGAATACTAAATCTGGATATCCACCCATGTCTTTAATTCCACCAAGAGCTTGTTCAAGCTTTATTCTTTGTCTTTCAAGAACCAATTTTTCTTTTTTATTTAAATCACTTTCAGGGTCAGCAAGCTGTTCAGTGATTTTTTTCAAAGTTTTGATAGATTGAGAAACTGTTTTCCAGTTAGTAAGCATTCCGCCTAACCATCTGAAATTTACGTAATATTGACCACATCTTTTAGCTGCTTCAGCAACTGGCTCAATCGCCTGTTTTTTAGTAGCGATGAATAAAATACGACCATTATTTTTAGCAATTTCTTTAACTGTAGCTAGTGACTTATATAGTAAACTTGCTGTTTTGTTAAGATTGATAATACTGATACCGTTGCTATTGGTATGAATATATTTTGCCATTTTTGGATTACGGCGCATGGTCTTGTGACCGAAGTGAACACCAGCTTCAAGAAGCTGTTTTATAGTAAAATTAGGAAGTTCTGTATTTGACATTGTTTTAATTATTATTTTGGTTAATTAAGCGACAGCAGCAAAAATCGGTTTTGATTTTACAATCAAAACAGACACCAAAAATGCAAACTATCGTGAAAATGACCTAAAAAGAAAATTCAGGTGGCGTCATAATAAGATCATATAGTTTATATTGCAAGTGGTCAAATCAATTACGTAATCCTTGAAGCGCGAAGTGCTTCGAGGATCTCATGCGTTTTATGGAAGAGATCCTCTAATTTGCTACGCAAATTCAAGGATGACGATATTTTATTTAAAAAGACCACTTGCTTTTTAAAACTATATTAATATTTTTTTGCGCTCGCTTTTCTAAACACAAGCACTCAAATCTTTTTCAAGTTTTGTTCAAGCTTTTTTATGGCCCCATCGTCTAACGGTTAGGACGCCACCCTTTCACGGTGGAAATACGGATTCGAATTCCGTTGGGGTCACCAAATTTCCTTAAAAAACCCTATCTTTTGCTACAAACTACTTCGTTATTTTTATTACGGTCATGTAAATAATATTATTCGCTGGTTGAGCTTGTGACAAACCAAGAATAAGATTATTTTTATCTTTTCTTGGTTTGTCACAAGCTCAACCAGCGAATAGATAAAACAATCAGTCAAAAAAATTTACTACCTCGCCGTTCTAATCAACATTTCACTTCCTTCAAAATAAAAATAATAGCCACCTTTTTGTAGAAAATCAAAATTATCTATCACAATCTGCTTATCAGAAAAACATTGCGGAAGTGCATATTTTCTGGTCATATTCACAATCACATCAAAATTTTTATCACAAATTTCAGCAATTTTTTCTCTTTCAAAAAGCACTAGAATTTTCTTCTTAGAGCCTGTCTTCAAACTTTTTACCTCAGATTGTAGGATATTTTGACCAGATTCCAAGCAAGAATTTTCTTCAGATATGCAACTATCTGAAGAAAATTTTGCGCTGGAATATGGTTCAAAAGAGCCACAAGATGAGGTAAAAAGCTCGTCATTACCTTGCGTAGTTTGAAGACAGACTCTAACATTAATTTCACACTTCCTCTTATCACAATTTACCTGCTCTTGAGGATATTTAGTAAAATCTTTAAATTCTTTCTCATTCATAAAATTCATCCAATTTTCACGTATAAATTTAGAACGAATATTTTTTGAAAATACTAAACCATTTTCTTCATTATAAATTGCAAAAAACTTCTGCTTACTGTCAAATAAAAGGCTCGGCTTCTTAACAAAAATTAAAGAAAGAAGCGATAAAGTAAAAATTAATAAACCAAACCACTTCAAATTACTTCTAATTAAAAATGTTATGAACAGCCCTATAACCGCAAAAACAAAGGCAAATTGCGACATTTGTGCGGTAATAAAATAAGAATATTTTAATGATGTCACAAATTCTGCAATTTGAAGAAGCCATGAAATTGAAACTCCCGTGAGATATAATGTAAATTTTTCTAAACCAAATGGCATTAGCAAAATTGAGAGAAAACCAAGTGGCATGGTGATAAAAGTGGTTAATGGAATTGCCACCATATTTGACAATAATCCATAAGTAGAAAAATTTCTAAAATGATAAATCAAAAATGGCATAGTGGCAATTTGAACAACAATTGACGCCAAAATAATTTCTAAAAAATACCATAAAAATTTTTGCAATAATGAATCGTAATTAAGATTTTTCTTTAATTTTGAAACCCATTCGTGAAGCCACAACAGCGCAAGAATCGCCATGAATGAAAGTTGAAAACTAACTGAAAAAACATTGTAAGGATTTACTAAAATTAAAATAAATGCCGCCAAAGCCAGTGATCTTTTAGCATCTGCCTTAAGATCAAAAATTACAGCAAGCAAAACAAGCGCAACCATTATAAATGAACGCACTGCAGGCACTGGTGAATCTGCAAGTTCAAGATAAAAATAAGAACTAAAAATTGCTATCAGAGCCGCAATTTTTTTAATATTAAAATGAAGAGTTAGATATTGATTGTAAGAAAGTAAAAAACGTATTGAAACAAAGAAAATTGAGGCGGCAATTGCCATATGCAAACCAGAAATTGATAATAAATGAGCAAGTCCTGAATTTCTAATTTGCAACATTGCTTCTTTTGAAATCAGGCTTTGCGGCGTTCCAACTAATAACGCAGTTGCAACAGCTCCTTCGTCCCCCTTAATTTCAGCCTTAATTTTTGTAGCGATTTGAGCGCGTAAATCATCAATAAAATCATCAAAAGAAGAATTTTGATATTTACGTAAAATAATTAATTTACCATAACCATGACCATAACCACCAATCCTTTTATATGCTGCGTCAACGCTATAATCAAAATCACCAATAAATTCTTTTTTTGGTGGTGCGTCCAAAGCAGCGCGCAAGAAAACAATGTCACCATTATTTAATTTTTCATTGCTATAGATAAGAAGAGAAATTTTTTTAGGTGGATTTGGAAAAATATATCTCTCGCCCTCTTTTCGCCATTTAACCTGCTGATAATTGGTTCTATAACTTAAAAATTTGCGATCAATTTCTTGATAACCCGATAAATTTAAAAAGTTTTTTTCTATTTGTTTTTCACTGATTTTTCTTTTTTTTACAGCTTTCTTTTTCTTTGTTAAATCTATCTTCTGAAGGCATTCCAGTAAAGACTCCTGAGATTCTTGATTTGCTTCACAACTTGAAGGTAGTGAGGCAATAAGCCTAGCAATTTTTCTTTCTTTACGACGAATTTCTTTTTCTTCTTCATGCTTTAAGAAAGCTTGATTTACTTCATCTCTACAAGAATCATCTTCACATTTTTCAAGAAGTTTCAAAAACTTCTTGGTCATTTTTTTCTCTTTTTTTTGCGGCTTTTTTTTAGGTTTTTTTTTCTTTTTTATGATGGTTTTTTTTACTGTTTTTTTATTACTATTTTTAAATTCAGATTTGTAAAGAACTGGCTCTTCAATCAATAAATTAAAGCCTTTCTTGTGATTTATAGGATTTTCAAATTCTCTAACATCAATGACTTTTCCTTTAACATCAGCGTAAACTTTTCCACTAAGTTGCCTTGATGAAATAAAATTTTTATGATAAAATGCTGCCCATAAAAAACCAAAAATTACAAATCCTAAAAGCGCGTAAATAAAGCAACGATAGGAAAATCGATCAAAATAAAAAAATAGAATTGAAAAAAATAGAAGTGAAATAGCGAAGAAAATCAGCTGCTGATTATATGAAAAAAATAAAGATAAAATAATTCCTATTCCAAGAAATACGGGAATCCACGACCATATTTCTTCTTTTTCTTTATTGATGATAGAGCTAATTTTGCTGGTGAGCATTGATTTATGGTGGTGTTATATTTTTCTAATATCCCCAAAAATTACTTTTAAAATTTTTTAGAATAAATTCCTGATGTTTTTGCAAAATCTCATCAGGCACTGGAAATTCACGTTTCTCTAAGGTTTTTCTGACTTTTTTTATTTCATTATTTTTTTCAATTATAGAGGCTGATTTTTTTTCATTTTTAAAATCGTCAAATGAAAGACCCCTTTGCATACCACCCATCAACTCAACATAGACATCAACTAAAAGCTCAGTATCAAGAAGTGCGCCATGTTTTTCTCTTTTTGATAAATCAATGCCAAACCTTTTACATAAAGCATCGAGAGAATTTTGCGCACCCGGAAATTTATTTCGCGCAATTATTAAACTATCAACAACATTTTCTTTTTTGATTGGCTCAAGCCCAAGAATTGATAATTCATGATTTAAAAATTTAGTATCAAAAGCCGCATTATGAATAACTAATGTCGCGTCCTTAGTGAAATCTAAAAACTTATGAACAATATGATCAAAAATTGGCTTATCTTGTAAGAATTCAGTAGAGATTCCGTGAATTGCAAATGCCTCAGCAGGCATGTCACGACGAGGATTTACGTAAGTGTGAAAAACTTTTCCGCTTCGAACTTTATTGATAATTTCAACGCAAGCAATTTCAACAATTTTATGCCCTTCGTTAGGGTTTAGGCCTGTAGTTTCAATATCTAAACAGATTTCACGCATTGCTTATGTTTTCTTTTGGCTGACAAAAAGAACGAGATGATTCACTTTTTACAAAAGCCGCAACCTCATTAACGACTTCACTTTGGAACTCTTTTGCTAAATCTTCAACTCGCTTAGAAAAATTACTATCTTTTTCAGAAAATAATTTTTTAAAGAAATTACGTAAAGCGTGAATTTCTTCACGAGAAATATTACGACGCTTCAATCCAACCAAATTCAAACCCGCAAGAGAAGCTCTCTCGCCCATCACCAAACCATTTGGAATAACATCACTTTCAACACCAGACATGCCACCAATCATTGCACCATTTCCTATACGCGCAAATTGATGAATTGCTGAAAGCCCACCAACAACAACATGGTCGCCCACCTCAACGTGACCTGCAAGAGTTGCATTATTTGCAAGAATTACATTATTTCCAACCACACAATCATGAGCAACATGAACTCCAACCATCAATAAACAATTACTGCCAACCTTAGTAACCATTGCTCCGTCTTCAGTTCCAAGGTGAATTGTAACATGTTCACGAATTTTATTATTATCACCAATAATAACTTTTGATTTTTCACCTCTAAACTTCAAATCTTGCGGCGCAACGCCAATAACCGCAAATGGAAAAATCACATTATTTTTACCAATTTCGGTATCACCTTCAATCACCACATGTGATTTTATAATTGTGCCTTCACCAATTTTTACGTCATCACCAATTATTGAATATGCACCAATTTCAACATTCTGCGCAATTTTGGCTTTAGCACTAACAATTGCAGTTGGATGAATTTTTTGTGTCATAAGAATTAAGTTTTATCTTTTTAGGACTTACTCAAAACATGATTTTTTAGGCGATTTGTAGGAAGTGAAAATTTTTGAAAGGAAAGCGTATTTTAACATACGTGCGTTTCAAAAATTTTTACTTACACCACAAATGACGCAGCTTTGCTTTAGCAAAGCGAGTAATTTGAAACTAACTACTTAAAAAATAAAAAGCTTGTTAGTAAAATCGCCAAAAAAGCATGGAATTGCGCATGTCCTATTTTTTTACAATCATTGCTGAGAAGCTAGCTTCTGCAACTTTTTGACCGTTAACTTTTGCAACAGCAGCCATTTTCCAAACTGGAATACGTGCTTGCACAGTTTCAATGTGAAGTTCTAAAACATCACCCGGAACCACAGGTTTTCTGAATTTAGCACCATCAATTGACATGAAATAAACCAAATTTTCTTCTGGTATAAATTCACCTGATTGCATTACCATAATTGCACCAGCCTGCGCCATTGCTTCAATAATCAACACACCCGGCATGATTGGTTTATCTGGAAAATGACCCATAAAATGTGGCTCATTAAAAGTAACATTTTTGATCGCAACTATTTTGTCTTTTGTTGCCTCAACCACTTTATCAACCAATAAAATTGGGTATCTATGAGGTATTAATTTTATGATTTGTTCAATATTGATAATTGTTGGCGCAGTCATATTTAAAAAAAATTATTAAAAAAATTTAGATATAAATCAAGGTAGTTTCTAGCAATAAAAAATCCAATAAAAATTTTGACAAAATCATCTTTACTATTTAGAAAGCCACATTGGCTATTGATCCAATCGTAAAAATCTGCGTTAATGAGTAATATATTAAAATCTAAAAAGCTTAAAGCATTCTCTTTAATTGAGCTATCTATTGTAATTTTAATTATTGGAATTTTGATTGCTGGAGTTTCTCAAAGCAGTAACTTGTTTAGAAAATCACAATTGCTGATTGCCCAAAATCTTACAAAAACTTCTCCTGTCTCTGGAATAAAAAATCTTGCTGCATGGTATGAAACTTCCTTGTCATCAAGCTTTGGAATTACAGTTATAGAAGATGGAAGTGCAATTGACACTTGGTACGACAATAACCCTCAATCAACCTTAAAAATTAATGCCACTCAATCTAACGCATCTCTAAAACCAATATTTTATGAGAATGTTTTTCCTAATGGAATTCCTGGAGTAAGATTTGATGGAACTAATGATAAAATGATGTTTGATGGCAGCTTTTTAATTGGAAGTGAATATACAGTTTTTGCAGTTGAGCAGAAAAGATCATCTGCCACTCCTTGGAAATTTATTTTGGGCGGTGGAATAGGCTCTAGCTATGCTAGTTTTGCTTTTGGATATGATGATGCAGATAATAAATTTTCTGGTGGTGGAACTTATGGACTTAATATGAATTATGTAGATAATGCTTTATCCTATACTCAACCAACAGCAAGAATGCATACCGCCATGTTACAAAAAAATATTGCAAGATCTTATTGGTTGAATGGCGGTGTTACTCCTGAGAAAACCAACTCAGATGCAACATTTGTAATCCCTTCATCTAACTTAGCTAACACAATGACAATAGGATCATATCCACCAACAACCACCTATTACAATGGAGATGTAGCAGAGATAATTCTCTTCACTAGAGCTTTAACAACTGAAGAAAGGCAATCAATTGAAGCATATTTGTCTAAGAAATATAATATCACAATTTCTTAAAATCATCACCCTTATCTGCGCTTCAAATGCAATTTACTGTAAAAATACAGTAAACAAAATATTCTCTTGATTCACAACATATCAAAGCATTAAACTTGAAAAAAATATTTAAATACTAATCAATATCAAAATGAGCGATTCAAAAAATCCAGCAAAATTAACTGGTGCAGAAATAATTGTTAAAGCCTTTCTTAACGAGGGAGTTGATACCATTTTTGGTTATCCAGGTGGTGCAATTCTGCCTTTTTATGACGCGCTTTTTGTGCAAAAAAAATTGCGTCACATTTTAACTCGTCATGAGCAAGCCGCTGCTCACGCTGCTGAAGGCTATGCTCGTTCAACTGGAAAAGTTGGTGTAATTACTGTTACTTCAGGCCCCGGTGCAACAAATGCTATTACCGGCCTTACTGACGCTTACTTAGATTCAATTCCTTTAGTTTGTATTTCAGGGCAAGTTGCAACCTCATTAATTGGAACTGATGGCTTTCAAGAAGCTGATATTACTGGTCTTACACGCTCTTGCACTAAATATAATTATTTAGTAAAAGATGTTAATGAACTTGGTTATGTAATTCACGAAGCTTTTCACATTGCGGCTTCAGGTCGCCCTGGACCTGTTTTGATTGATATTCCAAAAGATGTACAAAATAATCATGGAATTTATCATGGCAAAGTTGAAATAAATCGCAGATCAGATCAACTTAAAAAACAAAGATTAGAAATTCATCATGATGCAATTAAGACAGCCGTTGATTTGCTTGAGAAAGCTGAGAAACCAATATTTTACACAGGTGGTGGCGTTATTAATTCTGGTGAAAAAGCTAGCGAATTATTAACTAAACTTGTTCATGAAACTGGTTATCCAATTACCAACACTTTAATGGGTCTTGGCGGATTTCCAGCAACTGATTCACATTTCATCGGCATGCTTGGAATGCATGGCACATATGAAGCCAACATGGCAATGTACGAATGTGATGTGATGATCAATGTTGGCGCGCGCTTTGATGACCGCGTTACTGGTAAGGTTTCAGGCTTCTCACCAAAATCTAAAAAAATTCACATTGATATTGATGATTGTTCAATTGATAAAATCATTAAAGTTGATGTGCCTATTGTTGGAGACGCTGCATCTGCCTTAGAATTAATTTTAGAAGAATGGCAAAGACGTAAAATTGGCAATCGTAAGAAAGCAATAAAATCATGGTGGGATCAAATCAAAAAATGGCAAGCTATTGATTCTCTATCTTACGAAAAAAGTGATAAAATCATCAAACCAGCTTATGCTTTACAACGCCTAAATGCTTTAACAAAAGATCAAACTCCTTTCATTTCAACTGACGTGGGGCAGCACCAAATGTGGGCTGCACAATATTTACAATTTAATCATCCAAAAAAATGGTTAACTTCTGGTGGTCTTGGAACCATGGGATATGGTGTTCCAGCAGCTCTTGGCGCACAGATTGCTAATCCTGATGCCTTGGTAATGTGCGTTAGTGGCGATGCATCTTTCATGATGAATATGCAAGAACTTGCCACAATCAAGCAATATAGCCTTCCCGTAAAAATAATTATTTTAAATAATCGTTACATGGGAATGGTTAGACAATGGCAAGAATTGATTTATCAAAAACGTGAAAGCCAATCTTACATGGAATCAATGCCTGATTTTGTAAAACTTGCTGAAAGTTTTGGAATTAAAGGAATGCGCTGTGAAAACCCAGAAGATCTTGATATGAAAATTATGGAAATGATTAATCATAAAGGTCCAGTTTTATTTGATTGCGTAATTGAAAAATCAGAAAATGTTTTTCCAATGATTCCTGCTGGAGCCGCTCACAATGAGATCTTACTTGGTTCTCAAGCTAAGCTTTATGTTCAAAAAGATATTAATGCCGTTTAGGATTAGCACATATTCAGGTAGAAAAATAATCATAAATTTTCAATTTCTGGTTGTATTTATTTTTTTAGTTTTTATTTAGAGCCTATCTTCAAATTTCCTACTTCACTTTACATTTCGTAATTTGAAGACAGGCTCTAAGGATAAATTAAAAACTAAATTGAATAATATAGCATGCGTAATAATCCTAACAACTCGTTACCTAAAAGTGCTTCAGATCCAAAAGCACAAAGCGATGAAGGAATAACAATAGGAACAGATTATTTACCAAGAAGCTTAGAGGAAGAAAAAGCAAAACTTCTAGCAGATGCAAGATTTGGTGGAAAGCTTTATTCACAAGGAATTGCAACTGAATTTGTTGAAAATCCATTATTAAAAAATGCTGAAAAAACAGTTAATAATTCAACCAGCGTAGATCCAAAAACCAGCTTTACCAGAGGTGCCAACGTAATAGAAATAGACCGCCATTTATACACCAGAAGCTCTGAAGAGGATATGTCTTCAATGCAGGCTTTAACCAACGATAAAATTGATCTTATCAACCGTTTTAGAAGAAAACGCATTGCTTATGGCAATCATAATGCCATGCATGAAGTTATGTCGCAAAAACTGTTTTCTTTAACTGGTATGTTTTCTCCTGATACTAAAATCATGATTCACGAAAGTGAAATTCGTGACAATGGAACATTAGAAGCATCAATCATTTCACCAATGATTACGGGCTATAAAGACTTAGGAGATTTTTTAATAG
>JAGWYT010000033.1 GCA_018969185.1 Rickettsiales bacterium
GCCTCCAAATTCATTTCTTTGATGCAATAATCCATAATATTTTGATTGTAAAAAATAAAATTGATTAATGAATTCTTGTTGAGATTCAGGTTTGCAGAGTAGATACATCAATTCCTTCAAATCCTTGCCACACTGAGATCGAGGCTTGTCTGTAATATATCTTCTGATGATTGCTTTTTGATGAAACAAACACATTTGAATTGGAATATTTCCAAGAAGCTTTCTGATGTTATTTATATAACCCCTTCTGCCATCAATCGTAACGCTTTGAATGCGGTAATCAGAGGCTTTAAGAGCGATTATTCCTTCTCTAAAATGTTTAATTGATTCAGTTTTAATCTCTTTAAAATAAATTACTTTTTGGCAATCGTGAAAAACTAAAAAGCCATATTCTCTGCCAAAAAATGTTGCATCAATTTGGAGGTTTATTGGTTTTATGTAATCATGCAAAACCTCTTCCTGCAAGCCTTCAGATACATCAATCTTATCAAACTCTTTAAGTAATTTTGGATGAGAAACATCTAGATTAGCACAAATCTCTGAAATTGTTTTTCTGCCAAATAGTCACTGCTGATAAGACTTGAGATAGTTTTTGTGATGATTACCTTTTATTGTCCATCTATAACGACAACTCTGACACCTATAAGATTGTTTTCCTCTTTTTTGACCATTCTTCTTAACCAAAAATGAATGACATTTTGGACAAATTTTTGTTCATATTTTTTAGTCGTAAAATAGCCGTTTCTATTTTTGAAAAATAGAAAATCTTCGCAACACCCTGAAAATAAAAGAAAAAATCACCTTTTTAGCCCCCCATTTTTTTCATTATGCCTTAGCGAATGATCTCATGTGTTTTAATGAGATCCTTCGCTAGCGCTCAGGATGATATTTCTACTCTACTTAATTTTTTGATCTATAACCCAAAGAATATAAGAAGCACCAACGCATTGGATAACTCTTGCGGTGAACCAAGCAATTGCGATTACTGGAGGAATTGGCATAGAAATATAGAATGATAATTGGATAATTCCTATCATTTCACCAATCAATAATCCTGCTCCAAGAGAATCATGAAGAGAATGCTTTTTGTCAACAAATACAAAATCTTTAAAAAATTGGATAACGACGATTGCAAAAATTATGTGAACTATGATGGATAAGTGCAACATAGACATCATTTCATCCTGATGACGCCATAATGACTTAGTTGCCTCATAAGATGATTTAAGAAAGTTATTATGTAGAAAAAAATCTACTACATAAGTGAAGGCAAATACTGATGCTAAAGAGATAAGAAATTTTTTATTATTCATTTTATCTATAAAAAAAGTTAATAATGCAGTAAAACAAGAGTTAGAAATGTTATTTAGATGGAGTTTTTTTGTAAAAACTTTATTAAAAGTTGTTTTGAAAGATTTTTATAATGTTTCAAATAGAAACGGTGAGAATTTCCACAATATCATCTTCAATTGTGTTTAATGAGCTTCTTTTAAAACTATTTAGCGCCTGATTAATAGTTGAAATATCAAGATCTCCAATCGCAGCAATTCCATCATTGCCAATAATTTTTTTATTTCTTATCCAGATTAATTCATCGATCAAATTTTCTTTTAAAAATTCTGTAGCAAGACTTTGTCCACCTTCAACTAATATTGAATTGACTCCTTTCTCGTGCAATTTCTTCAGACCATTTCTTAAGTCAATTTTATCATGTTTTTTTTCACAAAAAATGATTTCAACGTGAAGTTTATCAAATTTTTTAGCATCAAAATTTTGCTCATAAGTTAAAATGAAGGTAGGAATTTTTTTTGCAGTTTTAAATATTTCTAAATTCTCATCAAAATTAAGATTGTTTGCAACAATTACTCTTTTTGGTGAGTA
Source organism: Rickettsiales bacterium (assembly GCA_018969185.1). GTDB lineage: Bacteria > Pseudomonadota > Alphaproteobacteria > Rickettsiales > UBA1997 > UBA2645. The sequence goes on from JAGWYT010000033.1 coordinate 1,882, forward strand.
TTCTTCAAGTCCTGAAACGCGGCAGTCAAGCATTGGATTATCTTTTCTAACTGTGCTAGCACCAACCATTATCGCATCATTGATAGCGCGTAATTGATGAGAGAAATTGCGCGCTTTTTCACCAGTTATCCATTTACTGTCATGGTTCTTGGTGGCAATTTTTCCATCAAGACTGGTTGCTAGTTTCAAGGTTACATAAGGCATTTCAGCCATTTTACTTTTAAAAAATCCTTTATTAATTTTCTTTGCTTCTTCTTCCATAAGACCTACAATAACCTCAATTCCCGCCTCACGAAGTTTATCTATTCCTTGTCCATTTACTCTTTTATCAGGATCAATAGTTGAGATTACTACTCTTGAGATTTTATTTTTTATAATTTCAGCAACGCAAGGAGGGGTTTTGCCGAAATGCGAGCATGGCTCAAGCGTTACGTATAAAGTTGCACCTTCAAGACTAACTCCTTTATGCAAAGCTTGTTCTATCGCAATGGTTTCTGCATGAGGGCGACCATTCTTTGCCGTCACTCCAGTTGATATTATTTGATTATTTTTTGTGATGACGCAGCCAACTACAGGGTTAGGCGAGGTAATGCCAAGATTGCGCTTGGATAGATTTATAGCATAAGAAATGAATTTTTGATCAATGATTTGAGACATTGAAAGTGAAAGAGATATTGTTATATTTTAAAACATTCATATATTGAACCAAGAAATATAAAGATACTTACTTGTTTTTTTATATTTATATTAAATAGAATAGGCGACCCTTTATTTTTTCTTAATTTAAAATTGTTAAAAAATAGATCTTATAAAATTACTTCTTTTTGCTTTCTGGTTGTTACTTTACTTGTAGCATCTTGTGGGGAGAGTAATTTTTATAAAGAAAATAAGCAATATAGATATTTACATTATCCAAATTCAGTGCGTGTACCAAATTCAAGATATTATGGTAGACCATATGAATTAACACCGCAGAAAAGATACCCCTATAGTGACTTTGATTATTATTATGCTCCACCTTATGGTTATGACGAGGTACATAATAATTCTGGTGCTGATTCAAAATTATAATTTTGGCTTTTAAATTTTAATGCAAACGAAAAAAATAACTAAATACATGATTGGTTCTTTGTCTTGTTTAGCAAGGCTTTGTGCTGCTTCTTTATTTTTATTTGTTTTTTCTTGTTCAAGTGATAATCCATATCTTTATGATAAACCGGGATTTGATCGTGGAACTAATCCGGTTGTAATGCCAAATCCTAATGCTCCCGTAAGAGTTGCTCCTGATTATTATTATCGTCAACCTTATCCTGCTAATAATTATTACCAACAAGGATATCGGCAACCTTATGGGCAATATCCAAATCAATATCCTCCGCCTTACGGTTCAAGCAGCTATTCAAACCCTTATGCTTTCTCGCCGCAAGGAAATTATCCAAGCTATGATGCTGACCAATATTATATTCCTCCTAGCTATTATGGTAATTCAGATTATTATTCTCAAGGTGCTCCTAATCCTAATGCTGGTGGCGGTCAATTTTAATTTTTGCTCTTTTAAATGTTACAGATAATTGTATATAGCAAGGAAGTTTGTCCTTATTGTGTTTCTGCCAAAAATCTTATAAAAAGAAAAGGTGCTGAGTTCACTGAAATCAAAGTCACTGATGATAAAATCAGAGATGAGATGATAAAAAAATCTGGTGGTAGAATGACAGTTCCGCAAATTTTTATTGGTGAAAAACATATTGGCGGATATGATGATTTAAGGGCTTTGGATCTTAAAGGCGAGCTTGATAAATTGTTAAAATAATTTTACCCCTTGTCAAAGTTCAAAAAGTTATTAAGTTAGTCTCAACATTTACGATTTGTTCGTAAACACATCGATTTTTATCAATCAAAATATTTTTAAAAAATATGGCTAAAATTAGACCTCTATATAATAACGTTCTTATTGAGCGTGTAGAAGCTGAAAGCAAAACTGCTGGCGGAATTATTATTCCAGACACATCAAAAGAAAAACCAGCTGAAGGAAAAGTTGTCGCAGTTGGAAGTGGTAATAGAGATGAATCAGGAAAGCTTGTTGCTCTTGATGTTAAAAAGGGTGACAGAGTTTTATTCGAAAAATGGGGTGGAACTGAAGTTAAAATTGATGGAAAGGATCTAATTATTCTAAAAGAATCTTCAATTTTGGCTGTGATTGAATAAGAAAAAGCGTCTTGGCGGGAATGGGTTTCTACCCATTTTCGAAGTTCATTAAATGAATATGAGGACTGGGTCATGAGACCCAGTCCTGCATAACTAACAAACAACTATTAACTAAAAACAAAAACTAATTATGGCATCGAAAGAAATTTTATTTGGATCAGACGCGCGCACAAAAATTTGCGAAGGTGTTGATATTATTGCAAATGCGGTAAAAGTAACTTTAGGACCTAAGGGTCGTAATGTAGTAATTGAAAAATCATTTGGTGCGCCACGTATTACTAAAGATGGCGTTACTGTTGCAAAAGAAATTGAACTTGCTGATAAGTTTCAAAATATGGGTGCGCAAATGATTAAAGAAGTTGCATCTAAAACTAATGATGTTGCGGGTGATGGAACTACAACTTCAACAGTTCTTGCACAAGCAATTGTAAAAGAAGGTTCAAAAGCAGTTGCAGCTGGAATCAATCCAATGGATTTAAAAAGAGGTATTGATTTAGCGGTTGAAGCAGTTGTTAAAGAACTTACTAAAATGAGCAAAAAAGTTAGCAAGCAAGAAGAAATTGCTCAAGTGGCAACAATTTCTGCTAATGGTGACTCTGAAATTGGTAATAAAATTGCTGAAGCTGTAAATAAAGTTGGTGTTGAAAGCCCAATTACAGTTGAAGAAGCGAAAGGTTTGGAATTTGAGGTTAACGTGGTTGAAGGTATGAATTTTGACCGCGGTTACTTGTCTCCTTACTTTGCAACTAATGCAGAAAAAATGACAGTTGAACTTGAAAATGCTTTCATTTTATTGTTCGAGAAAAAATTATCTAACTTACAACCAATGGTGCCATTGCTTGAAGCTGTAGTGCAATCTGGTCGTCCACTTTTAATTATCGCTGAAGATGTTGAAGGTGAAGCTTTAGCAGCTTTAGTTGTAAACAAACTTCGTGGTGGATTGAAAGTTGCTGCGGTAAAAGCTCCGGGTTTTGGTGATAGAAGAAAAGCAACTATGGAAGATATTGCAGTTTTAACTGGTGGTCAGTTAATTTCTGAAGATCTTGGCATGAAGCTTGAAACTGTTACTTTGAAACAACTTGGTCAGGCCAAAAAAATTATTATCGACAAAGAAAATACAACAATTGTTGATGGCGCTGGAAAGGCAACTGATGTAAAGGCACGTTGCTCTCAAATCAAAGCTCAAATTGAAGAAACTACTTCTGATTATGACCGTGAAAAACTTCAAGAAAGATTAGCTAAACTTTCTGGTGGTGTTGCAATTATCAAAGTTGGCGGCACAACTGAAGTTGAAGTTAAAGAAAAGAAAGATCGTGTTGATGACGCTTTGGCTGCAACTCGTGCTGCAATGCAAGAAGGCATTGTTGCTGGTGGTGGTTCTGCGCTTCTTTATGCTGGTCGTTCATTAGACAAATTAAAAGGTGCTAATGAAGATCAAAATACTGGTATCAATATTATCAGAAAAGTTTTACAAGCTCCAATTCGTCAGATTGCTGAAAATGCTGGTTTTGATGGTGCAGTTGTTGCTAATGAAGTTCTTTCTAAAAGCGATGTTGCTTATGGTTTTAACGCTCAAAGCAGCAAATATGTTGATATGTTCAAAGCTGGAATTGTTGATCCAACTAAGATTGTTCGTTCAGCCTTAGAAGGTGCTTCTTCTGTTGCAGGATTGTTGATTACAACTGAAGCAGCAATTGTTGATAAGAAAGAAGATAATGCTGGTGGAGCAGGTGTTGCTGGGGGTATGGGCGGTGGTATGGGTGGAATGCCTGGAATGTATTAAAACATTTTAAATGAATATATGGAAGTGGGTCTTAAGACCCATTCCAGAATAAGTGTTACAATAGATTAAATAAAAAAACCGGATTCTTTTTTTCTAGGAATCCGGTTTCTTATTTGGTACAAGTTTTTTAACTAATTATACAGAAAGAACTTTGAATGGATGATATTGTTGGGTTTTCAACTGTTGGATTAGGATCCTGTGCATCAAGAATTTCATACTTATTTTCTGCTTTTTCTGAGTAAACTATCTTTTTTTCTTCTATCTCTTCTTCTTTTATTCTAAGAAAATCTCTGTTTTTTAGAGAATTAATCAAGATTTCTTTTCTTTCTAATTTTCCTATAGTTTCTTCAAGCGTTTCTTCTTCAAATACCGTGATTTTTCCGGTTCTAAGTAGGGTAAGAACAATTGCTAAGTCAGTATGATATAGTGGATTATCAAACTCTCCTGATTGTCTTGCAATTTGATCTATAAGATCTGTTCTTCTATTACTCTGCCATTTTCATCTTTAGTTTCTTTAATAGCTTCAATTTTAAATCCTGACTCAATTAAGTGTTGTATTACTATGTGTGAAGAATCATTTTCTCCACCATCACTTCTATTATTGGCAATTGTCCATGATAATTCATGGTGATCTTCATCAGCTAATTCTTCTAAATTAATCTTAGTAATAAGTGCTTTTGCTTCGTTAGTTTTATCTTTGATTGTAAGTAATATTATTTCTAAAATTTCATCGGACGACGTTCTTTTTAATTCTCTTATTTGTGCGTTTCTCGTCATTTCGTTTAATAAGTAAAATAGTATCAAAATATCACTAATGTGAGTATATAATATGGATAGGAGAGTATTTTGTTCTAAAGATGCAAGATTTTTTCTTGACTTTAAGAATGATAATTATTATCAATATCACTTATATTTTATGGCTGATGTTTAGGTCTCATGTATTAACTAATAATGAAAAGATACAGTTTTAAACTAAATAGGGCTGCACACATCACCGCAATATCAGCAGCGCTTTTGCTGCATTTAATTTTGCTTTTGTGGCTTACCTGGCCTTCAAAACCAATTGTCTTAGAGCAAGCAATAAGGGTTACAATGGTGGCACCATCTTTAGAAAAAGAGGTGGAAAAATCAGCAACAATAAAATTGCGTCAGAGTTTTATAAAGTCAAAAAGCCAAGTCAAAACTCACGAAGTTGCAAAAATTGAGAAAGAGAAATTAAAAAAACCAGAGCCGGAAAAGAAAAAAGAAGTTGTAAAAAAATCTTCACAAGATTTTCAAACTTCTGGACAGGTTGATCAAAAATCTCTTGAAAAAACTTCTGCTAAGTCAGAGCCAATTTTTGATGCTGCTTATTTGCAAAATCCAGCACCGCATTATCCTTTTGACGCTAAAAGAAAAGGGCAGCATGGTAAGGTGATGTTGAAAGTTAAAGTTACAAAATCTGGAACTGCAGCTTTGGTTGAGGTTTTCAAAACAAGTGGTTATTCATCACTTGATGAGGCAGCGAAAAATGCGGTAGAAGATTGGCGTTTTGTTCCAGCTTATATTGGCGCTGAAGCTGTGGAAGCTGTTGTTCTTGTGCCAATAGAATTTCAGCTGGATTGAAGACTTCCAGTTTAATAGTAAAATCTTATTCGCTGGTTGAGCCTGTGACAAACCAAGAATAAGATTTTTTATTAAGCTTCTCTTGGTTTCTACACTTCTTCAAGCTCAGTGCTGCGCAGCTCAACCAGCAAGAAGCTTAATAAGTAAAATAATTTTAAGTTAATTAAATATGAATTTAGGAAATATTTTTGCTCATGACAATTTGGTGTTAATTACCGCTTTGTTTTTGTTAATCGTGATGTCAGTTGCAAGCTGGTATATCGTGTTTTGGAAAGCTTTGACGTTGCGTAAGGATAGACAAGCTTTAAAATCATTTTGTAATGAATATGTTAAAACTCCGGATTGGCCTTTGCATGCTAAATTCAAGGAAATTTCTGGGTCAGTTGAAATTTTAGTAAGAGAAGCGGAAAAATTAAAACCAATCATGAAGCCTTATAAACACGAAGAGCGTAAAGAAATTCTTTCAATGCATTTAGTGCAAAATCTTGATTTAATTAGAGTTAATCTTGACCGTGGTTTAACTGTTTTGGCATCAATTGGTAGTTCTGCGCCTTTTATTGGTTTATTTGGAACTGTGGTTGGAATTGTAAGTGCTTTAACAAAAATTGCTAAGGAAGGCAATGCTGGTTTAGATGTTGTTGCAGGTCCCATGGGGGATGCTTTAGTTGCAACTGCAATTGGTCTTTTTGCGGCAATTCCTGCAGTTCTTGCCTACAATGCTTATGTGCGTTTTAATCGTCTTTTAGTTCAGGATTTACGCCATATTGCAGAGCAACTTACAACTTATCTTTCTCTTACACCTTCATCAATGGAGAAAAATTAATGCATAATAATTTTGACCGTGATGATTTACACGCTCCATTAGCGGAAATTAATACAACTCCTTTGGTTGATGTTTTATTGGTTTTATTGGTGATTTTTTTGGTGACTGCGCCAATGTTACAAAGTGCAATTAAATTGAAATTACCAACTGAAAGTGCAGCGGTTGTTGATGATAAAGAATCCATTGTAGTATCAATTGATGCGGCGGGGCAATATTATTTTAATGATTCGCCTTTTAGTGCAGAAGATATTTCAAGACATTTAGTTGAGATTGCGAAAGAAGATCCAAATCATCCAATTTCAATTAGAGCTGATGAGTCTGTTGATTATGGTAAGGTAAGTCGCATATTGGCTGATACTGCGACAGCAGGGCTTACCGATGTGCGTTTTATTACTGAGAGAAAGAATTAATTTGAATTTTTATCTCTTGATTCTCTTGCAAGTAAGGTGTTTTGTTACTTATCTGTACCAAACTAAAAAATCCTTTGGCACAAGCAATCTGCTAATCAAGAAATAATTTTATGAGATGGTTATGTTTCTTTGCCAGCAAAGAAATTATAATGGGGAGCTAAAAACACTACTGTCCCGTTAACTTGGTTTAGGAATTCTTCAAAACCTTTTCATATAAGGATATAGGTGGTAAATTTTTTTCTATGTTTTTTTGGATATTTAAGATTCTTAGTTTTGTTATTAACAAATTAAGAACAATACAAAAAATATCTCAAGGACAGAAAATAGTTTCTGGCATAATTAAAAAAATGGGTGGGATTTGAGATCCTAGAAATCCTTCGGATTTCTAGGATGACGATTTGGTTATTATTTTTTATCTCCTTTTATGAAATCAAAACTTTCATTAGTTTTTTTATGTTGCTTGATAATCCTTCAGATGTTGGGCACTAAAGACGCTTACGCTAAAAATAAGAATCAGAATTTAGTGATTAAAACTTTACAAGATGAAAATTTCGATTTGTCAAAAATGCGTGGTAAGGTGGTAATAGTAAATTTCTGGGCTTATTGGTGTTCAAATTGTGTTCGTGAAATGGAGATTTTAGAAATTCTTTATCAGAAATATCATAATCAAGGCTTAGAAATTATTGGTGTAAGTGTTGATAAAAAAAGTCAGATCCAAAAAATTTTAGAGCGTGTGAAAAATCTTTCTTATCAAAATTCTGTGTTGTCAGATGCGGCAGTAAATGATTTTCCTGAAATTGAGGAGATACCACAAAATTATGTTTTTGATAAAAATGGTGAGTTGGTTGATAATGTAAGTGAAGATGATCTTCTTACTAAAGAAGGTTTAGATAAATTAATTAAATCTCTATTGTGATATGTTTAATTCTATAAAAACTAAATGGCATGAAATAATTGCTGCGGCGGCGCTAATTTCAATTTTTTGTCACTTTATTTTAAGTGTTTTTGTTCTTGATAATTCACTAAGTTTCTTTGGTTTTTTACTTGATGAATCGCCATTAATTCTACTTATTATTTTTGGTGGACTTCCATTGATGTTACAAATTTTACTTAAAGCTTTTAAGGGTGATTTAGGTGCCGATTTGCTTGCCTTCATTGCCTTAATTGTTGCAGTTTATTTAGGTGAATTTTTAGCAGCTGCCTTAGTTGTTTTAATGCTTTCAAGTGGTCAGGCTTTAGAAGTTTATGCAGTTCGTAAAGCATCTTTTGTCTTAGAGGCTCTGGCAAAGAGAATGCCTTCAATTGCTCATAAGAAAGTTGGTAACAAGGTTTTCGATATTACAATTTCAGAAATTCAAATTGGTGATTTAATTGAAATTTATCCTCATGAAATTTGTCCTGTTGATGCGACGGTTGTTGTTGGAAACGGCAATATGGATGAGTCTTTTCTAACGGGAGAACCTTATCAAATCTCAAAAACTTCAGGATCATTAGTGCTTTCTGGAGCAATTAATGGTAATGCTGCTTTAACAATTCGTGCTGATAAATTGCCGCAAGATTCGCGCTATTTGACAATTATGAAAGTTATGGAAAATGCTGAAAATAATCGTCCGAAAATGCGTAAATTAGCGGATCAAATTGGAGCTGTTTTTGCACCACTCGCACTAATTTTTGCGATTGCAACTTTTGTGATTACTAAAAGCGCAACTAACTTTTTGGCGGTGCTTGTTGTTGCAACACCTTGTCCACTTTTAATTGCAGTTCCAATTACAATAATTAGCGCTATTTCAATTGCAGCAAGGCATGGGATTATTATTAAAGATCCGGCTATTTTAGAAAAATTGCCAATATGTGAAACGGCAATTTTTGATAAAACAGGCACATTAACCTTAGGAAAACCTGAGTTAGTGAATATTCTTACTTTTAATAATTTTGATAAAAATGAAATTTTACAAATGGTTGCAAGTGTTGAAAAATATTCGCGTCACCCTTTAGCAGAAAGCATAATTAATGCGTCTTCTAAAGAAAATTTACAATTGCTTGAAGTTGAAAATCTTACGGAAAATCCGGGGCAGGGCTTGTTTGGAAATATTAATGGCAAACACATTATGGTAACTCATAGAAAAAAAATTACTCAAGAATTGCAGAAACAAATTTCAGAGCTTCCATTGCTTGAACAGGGTTTGGAATGTTTGATTTTAATCGATAATGAAATTGCAGCAATTTTTCATTTTAGAGATGAGGTGCGTCATGATAGCCATTCATTTGTAAGTCATCTTGGACCAGCGCACAATTTCAAAAAAATAATGTTAGTTTCTGGTGATCGTGATAGTGAGGTAAAATATTTAGCTTCATTTATTGATATAAAGGAAACTCATTCAGGTCAAACTCCTGAACAAAAATTGGCAATAGTGCGAGAAGAAAATTCTAAAACTCCAACTTTATTTATGGGAGATGGTATAAATGATGCTCCAGCGCTTACAGCAGCAACTGTAGGAATTGCTTTTGGTCAGCATAATGGCATTACCTCTGAAGCTGCAGGAGCAGTGATTATGGAGCATAGCTTAACAAAAGTTGATCAGTTAATTCATATTAGCGAATCAACCAGAGCAATTGCTTTACAAAGTGCAATTGGAGGAATGGCTTTAAGTTTTGTTGGAATGGTTTTTGCAGCTGCGGGAACGATTAGCCCAGTTCAAGGAGCATTATTGCAAGAAATAATTGATGTTGTGGCAATTCTAAATTCTCTAAGACTTGCGTGGAAAAATAATGTAGAAACTGATCTTGGTAATAATTAAATTATCGTTATACAAGGCATGAGATATCCTTTGCTGTGCTCAGAATGACACCGCGTTGTCATCTTTAGTATTCTAGAAAATCTAGGAGAAATATTTCATACGACAAAACTTAGTTTATTTTCGAAATGCAAGGATGGCGTAGTGTTAATTAGTTTTTGTTGTAGGTAAAACAAATGTTGGATCATTTGGTTGCCCAGATTTATTTTTATCATTTGTTTTTACGTCTGTGTTTTTACTAATGATCGGACTATTTAGTTGAGCGTTACCCTCAATAACTGTTTCGTAAAGTAAAAGAAATGTTTGATTTGGCTTCAATTCGAATCTTTTTTCAACTTGACCTTGTGCGTTAACCTGTGATTGCATTTCATCTGCTTTTACTCCCATTAAAATTTTCCATTTACTTTCACTTATTGTCCAAAGAACAGATACCTTATCTCTTTGGACATTTTCAAGATATATTTCATTAGTTTTAGCGTTACTGTCAGAAGTAATTTTTTCGCCATTAATCCAAACTGCCCAATAGTCATTATTCACATACATGATTGAGGCTAGATAAATATATGTTTTTTTATTGAGAGCTTTGTTTTCAGCTTCTTTATCCTTTTCTTTATCTTCAGAATCTTGTGGTGCAAATATTACACCATTTCTAAGTGATTCTATTGCGGCTGTGATTGCATATTGTTGTTCTTCGTTAAACATTAGTGATGACAATTGTGTTCTATTTGCAATGAAATTTGAGAATTTTTTTGTAGTATTATTTACAAGAGCAGAAGTTTTAAAGTCGTTATTAACTTTTATATCTTGAGGAAGATCTTTTTCTATTCTATCAGCAAGGCTTGGTTGTGCATTTTGAGCGGTATTTTCATTCTGAGCTAAGAGATTAGATGAAAAAAAGAAAGATGAAGTAATAGCTAATGCAGTTAGTAGAGTCTTATTCAGTAATTTATTTAGCATAGTTAGTTAAACTCTCAATTTTCATATTATCACAAAAACAGATTATGGTGTTTGAACGTTCACACTCTCTAAATTTGTGATTCTGCTTGTTTAATTTGATCATTATTTTGTTTTACCTCTTCAGGATTTGTAGATTTTGGTTTATAAACATACCAGAAGAAATCAACGCTGGATACAATAGATCCGCCTTCAGATCCAGAACTTATTTTTATTAAATCTTCGTTAGTGTAATCTTTTGTTTTAGCAATAGACAGTTTATTTATCACAGCATATCCGGGAAGAGATTGTATCAAATCAGAAATAAATATCAAAGCTTCAGTGTCGCTAATAGCAGTGAATGTAAGATTTACAGAACTAAATACTAAATCTGATGATGAAATATTAAAGATTCCATCTTTTACATTTTCAGGAAAACTTACTCTAATATTCGGTTGAGAAATATTATGTTTATTTCCTATCTGTTCTAATTTTGCATTTATATTGTCAATTTTAATACCACCTAAACTTTTTTTATTTTCTGAAATATTAATCCAAATTTCCTTATATTTTTTAATTTCCTGCATTTTATTTTGCAGAGATTCTATTTCAGATCTAACATCAGAAGTTGATGATTCAATAGCTTTTATTTTTTCCTTACTTTTTTGTTCTTGATGTATTCTATAATAAAAACAACAAGCAACAACAGCAATAAGTCCAAGAGCGATGGAGAAACTTTTAACTATACGTTTTTTTAAATAGGTAATCTTCATTTATTTTTGTAACGTAAATTCAATTGGGTATGTATAATATCGCTGAGTAAAATCAATTGTTCGCGGTATTTCATTACTTGAAATAGAATAATCTGAGAATGTTTTCTTTGTAAAATTTGATAAGCTATCAAAGTTTCTAAATAGATCGTCAATATCACCGCTTTTATTATTAATATTACCTTTGAGGTTTACCGTAAACTTTGTATTAGAACTTGGGGCTTTTTGGTCAAAATTATTTAATGAGTAACTAAATTCTGTTAATACCGCATCATAGTTTCTTAAAAATTTTAAACCCACATAAAAGTTTAAATAATCGGTTCCAACAGATTCAAGAGTCTCATCAATTTTACCATAATCTATTATTTTTTCTATGTCACCTGAAATATTATTTTGATCTTCGATATTTTTTTTTGAGGCTAATATCTTTGTTTTTGACAAATCATTTTGTGCTTCTTGTTTACTTGATTCAGCAATTTTCACTAATGATCTATTTTTCAAAGAAAACATTATTATGGATATTATGGTGACCAGTATAACAAGTATTGTTAGGCCATTTAATGCGTAAGATGAAATTAAAACTAAGAAAAGTTTTTCTAAATTAACAATTTGAGGAGTAACAAATTTCAAAACTTTCTTTCCTTTGGCAAAAGTTCTTGATACTAATAAATCAGTAAATTTTTCATCTGGCTGTAACATGTTATTATATCCTAGAGCCATTGCAGCTTCACTAGGAGTATAATTCAACATTTTTAATTCAACGTTATTTAATGTTTTAATTTTTTCTAAAAATTCTGTACCTAGTATGTTAGTTATGTCAAGTTCAGTGATATTAATATTTGGAGTAGAACGTTTCAAATATTCAAATGTGCTATAGATATCTTGTTCATATTTTTCTAACCAATCATTGTCCTGCAAATCATAATTTACGATACGAGTGAATACTATACCATTTTCTGAGAAGATGACCTGTCTTATACCACCAAGTTTATTTTGCATAATCATGCAATGTAGATTGTGGTAAAGTTTAGTGTTGCGAGCTTTTCCTGTTGTTGCAGCTGATTCTTTCTTTCTTAAAAGATTAAATAATGTGAAACTTTCAACTGGTAGAGCATAAATTCCAATTAGACGATTTGGCAATTCAAACAGGATTTTCAACCATTCATCTATAATTTCTGATTTTGATATTGAGATAAATAAACAGTCAGTCTTTTTTATTCCTGACGACTTTTTTGGAATAAATGGAATGTAATTTTTGAAGCTATTTTTATCACCATCAGAGTCCATCTCTCTTCTAGCTATGTTCTTCAAGCTTATAGCATTAAGCATCGGATAAGACTTTTTTTTGTAAGTCTGATCAAGATTATCAAGTAAAATAGAAATGGTAGGAGACTTGTGTTTATCAAACAAAGCCTTTACCTTTATTTTTGATTCGTCATTTAAGTTTTCCAAGAAGAGAGTCTCTTTAATTGCATTGCTACCGTGTAAAGTAACAATCGATCCAAAATCTCCTATTGTAATAACAAAATTCTCTTTAGATGACATCTGGTTTTTTAAAGGATATTTTAAAAAAATTATTTAATTTGATAAGGATCTCAAGTTAGAAATAATAATTAAACATGCAATTTTTTTTTAGGTAAAATGATAATAGGAATTGGAATCGACACAGTTTCTGTCAGTAGAATAGAAAAATTGATTTCAGAATCAGGAGATAACTTCTTAAAAAAAATATTTACTGATTCTGAAATTAATAAGGCTCAAAGCAAGAACTTAACTAATGCTAAGACTTTATTTCTTGCTAAGAGATTTGCTGCAAAAGAGGCTTTTTCAAAAGCTATTGGTCTTGGAATTGGCAGGGGAATTAATTTTAAAGATATTGAAATTGACAATGACAAATTAGGAAAACCCTTTATAAATATTCTCAATCAAAAAGAGGAATTTATCAAAAATCATTTCTCAGTTAAAAATTTTGTGGTTCATCTTTCACTTTCTGATGAAGCTGATCACGCTATAGCAATGGTTACAATTTCTTCGTTTTAATAATGAGTTCAAAAATTTTAGTAATTGGTGCAGGATCTTGGGGAACGGCGATAGCCAATCTTCTTGCTCAAAATTCTAATCAAGTTTTCTTAAGTGCAAATCGCTCTGATATTGTTGCAGAAATTAACCAAAATAATACAAATGAGCGTTTTTTACCCGGTATTAAATTAAACAATAAAATCAAGGCTATAGAAGGTTTTGCTGAAGAAATAAAAGAGGTAGATTTAGTTTTTATTGTAACGCCAAGTTCTGCTGCAACTGAAGTTTTTACCGAGATTGCAAAAATAAAAGTTAGCAAAAAATGTGGTTTTGTGATTTGTTCTAAAGGGTTTGAACATAAGTCTTTAATGCTTCTAAGCGATTATTTTCAAAAAATTGCTCACAATAAAAATTATGCAGTTTTATCGGGTCCAAATTTTGCGCTAGAAGTTGCAAGTGAAGAGCCAACAGTTACAACAATTGCTTCTTACAATAAAAAATTAGCGCAAAGAGTAATTAATGCTTTAAGTAATGATAATTTCCAAGCACATTATTTCAAAGATCCGCGCACTGCAGAGATTTGTGGAATTGTAAAAAATGTTATTGCCATTGGTTGTGGAATTGTTGATGGGCTGGGTCTTGGAGTTAATGCAAAATCAGCGGTTGTAATGAAGGGAATTAATGAAATTAAGTCATTATGTAAAAAAATGAAGGCTTCAACTGACATTACACATTCAGCAGGTTTTGGTGATATTTTTCTTACTTGCTCTTCAACCAAGTCACGTAATAATTCGCTTGGAATAATGCTGGCTAAAGGAAAATCTTATGCACAAATTGTGAAAGAAACTCGTCAGACTTATGAAGGAGAATTCTCAGCAGAAGCGGTATGTGAAATTGCAAAGAAGTTAAAATTGCAACTGGACTTATGTGAAGAAATCAATCAAATTCTTACTCGTAAACATTCACCAAATAAAATTAGAACTATTATTTCAAAATCAATTCTCAGTTAGATGTCAAATAGCATTTTAATTATAGATTTCGGTAGTCAGGTTACACAATTAATCGCCAGAAGAATTCGTGAATTTGGAGTTTTTTGTGAAGTAAAAAATCCTGATATTAAAATTGACGAAATTAAAAAAATTTCTCCAAAAGCCATTATTTTTTCTGGTGGTCCTTCATCAGTTTATGAAAAGGGTGCGCCAACAATTGACAAAAAAGTTTTTGATTTAAATTTACCAATTTTGGGAATTTGTTATGGTGAACAATTAATTTGTCATTTGCTTGGTGGTAAGGTTGGTAAGTCTTTTGAACGTGAATTTGGCAAGGCTGAAATTACTGTTGTTACAAGTTCAAAATTTTTTAAAGCAGTAAAAAATAAACAAGTTTGGATGAGTCATGGCGATCACATTAGTAAAATTCCAAATGGTTTTAAAGTAATTGCGAAAACTCCGAAAGCGCCATATGCGGCAATTGCTGATGAGAAGAAAAAAATTTATGGCGTGCAGTTTCATCCAGAAGTTGTTCATTCAATTGATGGTTCAAAAATTATTAAAAATTTCGTAATTGAAATTGCTGGTTGCAAACCAAGCTGGACGATGAGAAATTTTAAAACAGAAGAAATTAAAGAAATTAAAAAGTTAGTTGGAAAAAATCATGTAATCTGCGGACTATCTGGCGGCGTTGATTCATCAGTTGTTGCGGCTCTGATTAATGAAGCAATTGGAAAACAGCTTACTTGTATTTTTGTTGATCATGGTTTGTTAAGAAAAGGTGAGGGTGCACAAGTTAAAGAAGTTTTTGCCAAAAAATTCAAAACTAATTTGGTATATGTTGATGCGTCTAAGTTGTTTTTGTCGAAGTTAAAAGGTGTTTCTGATCCTGAGAAAAAACGTAAAATTATTGGTAAAACTTTCATTGAGGTTTTTGACAAGGAAGCCGCAAAAATTAAAAATGCCACATTCCTTGCGCAGGGAACTTTATATCCTGATGTGATTGAATCATCGCATCCAAATAAAGGAGCGAGTCACACAATCAAATCTCATCACAATGTTGGTGGATTGCCAAAAAATATGAAATTGAAATTGCTTGAGCCGGTTAGAATGTTGTTTAAGGATGAGGTTCGTCTTTTAGGCCGTGAGCTTGGTTTACCTGAACATGTTGTTGGCCGTCATCCTTTTCCTGGGCCGGGGCTTGCAATTAGAATTATTGGTGAGATTACTCCAGAGAAAATAAAAACTTTGCAGGAAGCTGATGCGATCTATATCGAAGAGATTAGAAAAGCTGGTCTTTATGATAAAATTTGGCAAGCTTTTTCAGTATTAACACCAATTAAAACAGTTGGTGTGATGGGGGACGCCAGAACTTATGAAAATGTTTTGGCACTGCGTGCAGTTACATCAATTGATGGTATGACAGCAGATGTTTATAGATTTAATTCAGAGTTTTTATGCAATGTTGCAAGCAGAATAATTAATGAAGTGAGGGGAATTAATAGAGTTGTATACGACTATACTTCCAAACCACCAGGCACCATTGAATGGGAGTGATTTTCGTCGGCTTTTGGCTGATTGCGGCGTTACCAAAATTTTTTACTCGGTACTCACAAATTTTTTTATTTTAATTTGTGTGAGTTGCAAATTACTCGCTTTGCTAAAGCAAAGCTGCGTCATTTGT
>JAGWYT010000057.1 GCA_018969185.1 Rickettsiales bacterium
ACTTTATCACAAATTTTTAGTATCTCATTATTTGAGAGAACCAAGAATTTAAGCGACTTCGTCAAACAAAATTACAAAAATACAAACCATGAGTTTGATGGAGCTTACAGTCTGTTCAGCTCTTAACCGGACAGTAGTGGCTTGTAGCTAGTTCCCAATTGTTCTTTATATTTTGCTAAACATGAGGAACTGCCTACAAGCCAGTTCCTGCTAAAGTAATATTACATCTTTTTAAACTTAACCACTTATCATTTATGAAAAATAAAATTATCTTAGCACTATCGATAGTTGCTTTATCTCTTTCTTTTAGCTGTTCTAAAGATTCAAAACCAGAAACTAAAAGTGGTAACCTTGCTCATCTACCTTCTTGGGTTTTAGATCCAGAAGTTTCTGAAGGAGTTACTGCAGTTGGCATTGCTAATCCATCAAAAGGTGGATTGAAATTTCAAATTCCTACAGCAGAACTTGATGCTAAAGCAAATATTGCTGCAATAATTCAATCTGAAATGAGTCGAGTAACTAAGAATGCTTTAAGATCAGCAAATGTTAACGGCAATGACGATGTTGAAGATTTCTTTTCTCAAGCAACTAAAGAAGTGGTTAAAAACTTGCCTCTCTCTGGTGTAAAAAGAGTTAAAGACCACATCTTCCAAGATAAGGATGGCACGCTTTATATTCACATGATTTTAAAGAATGAAGATTATGACAAATTCTTACAAAATAGTGAAAAGAATCTTGCTGCTAGTTTGAAAAAATCACAATTGAGCCGTGAAAATATTAAGAAAAGCGAAGTTGCTAGCAAAGAAATATTTGACGAGCTAGATAAAGATAGAGCTAGCGGAAAAACTGAATAAAAACTTCTGTATTTTTTAGCTTCTCGCGACTTGAGCGAAGTCAAAACCAAGAGAAGCTAAAAAATCTTATTCTTGGTTTCGACAAGCTCAACCAGCGAATAAGATTCTACCCCCTTTGCAAAAGCGGGTTTTTACAGAAGTTTAATTTAAAAAATTATTTATGAAAAACTTAATAGCAATTTTAACAGCTTTATTATTATTTTCTTGCACTTCAATCTTGGAAAAAGAAGCTATAAAAAATACTAAACAAGGTAATGCTTCATCTCGTATCAACTCAAGTCAGAGTAATAATGATAAGGTTCTTGATGAGCTTGAAGATTAAAAATTTATTTTTTTTATCGCTAATATTACTTGGAATTTTTTCCTGCTCTGGCAATAAAGGATCTAAATCAGACACTCCATCATGGTATATAAATTCAAGAGAAAACGATGGAGAAAATCTTTATGGTGTTGCAAGTAGATTTTCTCTTGAAGACGCTACCAAGGCCGCTTTATCTGATGCTGCATCACGTTTGCTTGTAAGTATTTCTTCTGAATCAGCTTCATTAAAAGAAGAAAATAGATTTGATATTAACGAAGAAAACCGACAAAAAATAAAACAAAGCATTGAGAAGATTGATTTTACTGGTTTTAGAACTAGTAGAAGTGAAAAAATTGGCGCAAATTATTTTGTTGAAGTTCAAATTGAAAAAGATCCTTTCGTTAAAAATCAAAAAGAAAAAATAACCTTTTTAGAAAAGAAAATTTTTGATCTAAAAACAAATCTCAATAATTTAAATTTGATTCAAAAACGCACCTCTTTACAAAAAATGGTTAACCTTAGCAAAGAGCTTGAATTAAGCAGCCGTATCCTCAATTCTCTTGGTGAAAATATTAACCTTAAAGAAAAATTAAATAATTTAGCCAATCTTGAAAATCAGCTAAATTCAATCAATGATAAAATTGAATTTTACTTTGATATAAATTCAGCAAAAGAAATTTCAAATCTGCTTAGAAATGCTTTAAATAAGGAACAAATTGCAATTGCAAAATCACGTTCAAATGATGCAAATCAAGTTGTAATAAAAATTGAATCATCAAAAATTACTAATAAAATTTACGGCGCTTATATAACCAAATTACATTTAGATTTTGAAAATATTGTAAATAACAAAGCAATTGCTTCTAACTCGCTTGAAGTAAGTGGCAGTTCAGCTATCAGCGAAAATGAATCTTACAAATCTTCAATAAAATCACTTGAAGAAAAAATTGCAAAAGAAGGAATTTTAAAAATAATTGGAATTTCTAACTGATGAAAATTTTATATTTATTTCCACTATTATTCACAATCTCCTGCGCACCAACAATTAGTAATTTTGATGATTATCAAAAACAATTTTTGCCTAAAACCGCTTTCATGCCAACAAAAGAAAATCTTGAAGGTATTGAGCCAAAAATTGTAGTTTTTGCCCTTGATGAAAATGACAATCAAACTGCAACTTCGGCAAAGCTTGGTGAATCAATGGCAAATGACATCGAAAATATTTTAAGTAAAAATAATTTAGGTGAAATTGTTGATCGTAAAGCGGCCGCAAAATTAGAAAAGGAAATAGCCTTAGCTGAGATGAATAAAACAGGTGCTTACAAAGGACCAATTGTTGCTGATTATGCAATTTCTGGCGCAATTTCAAATGCGGGTTTTACCAGTAAATATTCGGCAGGATTCTTTTACCCTAATCCACGCACTGGCGATGTTATAACCGTTCCACCAAAATACACTTACTCAACTGATGTTGCAGGAAATTTAAAAATCTATGAATTGCCATCTTTAGAAGTTGTGCAAGCAATTGAATTTTCAAATAAAAAAAGCCGTAGTGAAAATGTTGCTCAAGATGGAGGATTATCTTGGGGCGGCTTACAAGTTGGAGGCAAGAAAGCTATTGGCGCCACAAAAGATGATAGTTTAATTCGCAAAACCGGTAACGAAGCTGTAAGTGATATTGAGGTCG
>JAGWYT010000058.1 GCA_018969185.1 Rickettsiales bacterium
TTCATAATTTTTCCTTTTTAGGAAAAATTTATATCTACAATTCTAGATCGAAAAAACTTTCTTACCCTCTTCAACCCTTTATTATCAACAAATAGCAGAATTATAATAAAAGCTTAACCGGACAGTAGTGGTCTCTGACCCATTTCACAGATTCATTAAGTTAAAGATACATGAATTTTAGGACGGGGTCGTGAGCCCCAGTTCTGCACAGGATTTAAAAAATCAAGTCCCGCAAAACGTCTTATAATCATCACAATTCTTTGCGGGAATTTTATATTTAGCAAAATTCTCATTTTCTTCATAAGGCTTAGACAAAGCTTTAAGCAACTCTTCAAAACTTGTCATATCACCATTTTCAGCATCTTCTAAAGCTTCTTCAACCAAGTGATTACGCGGTATAATCACAGGATTATTTTTCTTCATAATTTCTTTGCTTTGAGAAATTTCTGAAGAATTTTTATTTAATCTTGTTTGCCATTTTTCTAACCAATTTTTCGGAAGGCTTGATTTGCTTGGATCAAGAGTAAGCTCAGAAAAACTATTTGTATAATCAAGCTTGTCATCTTGCATGATTTTTAATAAAGAATTAATTAAATCTTCATCTTCACTATATTCGCCAAACAGCCCCAGTTTTGCTTTCATCATGCTTAGCCAAGCTTTCTTAAATAATTCATCAAAAGATTCTATCGCTGTTGTTGCCATTTCTATGGCTTTTTCTTCGTTCTCATCAAGAAGTGGCAATAATGTTTCAGCGAAGCGAGATAAATTCCATTTGGCAATGGCAGGCTGATTAGCAAAGGCGTAACGCCCATAGCGGTCAATTGAACTAAAAACAGTTTTTGGATCATATTTATCCATGAAAGCGCAAGGGCCGTAATCAATGCTCTCACCACAAATTGACATATTATCTGTGTTCATCACGCCATGAATAAAGCCAACTCTCATCCAATTGCAAATTAATTTAATTTGTTTTTCGATTACTAATTTTAGAAAAGAATAATAAGGATTTTCGTCATTAAGAGCCCCTTCGTAATGGCGTTTAATGCTGTAATTAGCAAGCTCTCTCAAAGCTTTTTTATTTTGCATTGCCATGCAAAATTGAAAAGTTCCAACTCTAATATGGCTTTTTGCAACTCTGGTTAAAATTGCGCCAGTTAAAAATTCTTCACGAAAGACAGGTTCTTCTGTGGCAACAACAGCAAGGCTGCGCGTGGTTTCAATATTTAATGCATGCATTGCTTCGCTAATGATATATTCGCGTAGCATTGGTTTTAGAGCGGCTTTGCCATCGCCATTACGGGAATAGGGCGTGCGACCAGAGCCTTTAAGTTGAATGTCGAAGCGTTGATTATTTTTAGTAATTTGTTCTCCTAAAAGATGAGCTCGGCCATCGCCAAGAATTACAAAATGCCCAAATTGATGACCAGCGTAGCTTTGGGCAATTGGCTTCGAATTCGGCAATAAAACATTTCCACAAAAAATTTGGGCTAATTTTTCTTTATCTTCATTTTGCAAATCAAGATTTAGAGAATTTGCCAGTTCGTGATTTAATATAATTAATTTAGGATTCTTGGCAGGTGAGGGCAATGCTTCACTATAAAGGCTTTTATCTAGTGAGGAATAGCTGTTATCTAAGTTCCATCCTGAATTCATATTAGTTAATTTTAAAGAGATTTTTCTTCTCCAATTCCACCTCTTAAAGAAGATATGGTTGCTTGAGATCTTTTATTTTTTTGTATGATTTCTAAAATTTCCTCAGCAATTTTTTCTGAAGCTTCAAGAGAGTGAGGATAGAAAATTCGATCAAATGATTTTGAATTAACAAACATAGCTTGTGGTGTTGATTTAGTGGAAGCGCGATCAATTCCAATGCCATCACATAAGATTTTTAATGTATCTGCTTTACTTTCAGGATTTAGACCAAGACGTTCTAAAGATTCTGTAATTTCTTCATGACTAATCTCTACAACCATATGTGAAGAAGTATGTTTTTCATTATTTGTAGTAAATACTAGTGACATTCCGCAAATGCTGGCGCTTGGATTTAGACGGCTATTGCTTATATCTCCACTTTCTTTCATTGCCATTTCATTGCGTGTGTTTATACGCTCAATAATCGTTGATAAAGGCACGTAAATTAAGGCTTTATCAACACTTGGTTGAACTTCATGTTTTTTAAAACTTTCTTCAAAAAATTTAGATAAATCACCGCCAACAAAACCAATATCAAGAATTGTTGATATTCCATTTTTAGATCTTTCAACAGCGTCATCAACTATTGTAGCAATAATATTGCGTCTTAAACCTCTTTCAGCAGCAGCATCAATGCCATCAACAACTATCTCATGGGCTTGACCTAATTCTTCATTTCTCTTAAGCACGTTATTGCAAATAGTGGTTTTGCCAGCTGAAGTTGCTCCGCGTAAAACTATTATACAGCCCAAATCATCTCTACCATGCGTTGATGCGGAAGGAATATTTTGAGAATTTGATTTTGACATAACTATATTATATATTTTTATTTGGTGATCTATTTATCTTTAAAAAACCCCATTTGTAGCTTTGTTTGTTTTCAAAGCCGCGCCATAAATTTCTAAACATCTTTTTCTGGCGAATTCGTGATTTATTATTGGTTCCACATAATTTTTTGAATCAAATTCTGGCACCCATTTTTTTATATATTTTGATTCAGGATCAAATCTTTCGCTTTGGCTTTTTGGGTTAAAAATACGAAAATAAGGCGCACCATCGCAGCCACTGCCACAAG
>JAGWYT010000034.1 GCA_018969185.1 Rickettsiales bacterium
GGTCATAATAATGAGTAGTTTTTGTGGTTAAAAATAGTGATGATAAAGACCAGAAAAACTGGTCTTTTCTCATTAAAACTAACTTAAAATTAAATTCAAATGAAAGTTAAAACTTACCTTGATAGATTTTAATAATATTATCCAACATTTTAAGTGCTTCTTCTCTAGGTCTTTGGAAAGTGTTACGACCAATAATTGAACCGCTTCCACCACCTCTATAAATATCACGAATTTCGTTATAAATATCTTCTTCACCTTTGGCATTTCCACCTGAGAAAACAACAATTCTTCTATTGTTGAAAGTTGCTTTCATGATATGTCTTATTCTTTCTTCAAGAGTTGCAACTGGAATTTTTACTTTTTCATAAACCTTTAAAGCTTCAAGATTTTCTAAAGCTTGAGTTGGAGGTTTAACTTTGATAATGTGAGCACCAAGCAATGCCGCAATGTGTGCTGCATAAGCACAAATATCCATTGCAGTTTCACCAATTTTTGAAAGATCTCCTCCACGAGGATAAGACCAAATAACCACTGCTAAACCGTATGATTTAGCTTCAGCAGCCATTTCTCTAATTTCTTCAAACATATCAAAAGCCGCATCAGAACCAGGATAAATTGTAAACCCAATTGCTGAACAACCTAAACGCAATGCATCTTTTACAGAAGCTGTTGTTGCTTGATATGGAGCAGTTCCACCATTATGTAAAACGTTAGAGCTATTAACTTTAAGAATTGTTGGAATTGCACCAGCAAATGTATCAGCTCCAGCTTCAATCATACCAAGAGGTGCTGCGTAAGCGTTAAGCCCAGCATCAATTGCTAATTCAAAATGATAATGTGGATCATAGGCATCAGGATTTACAGCAAAACTTCTGTCCGGACCATGCTCAAAACCTTGATCTACCGGCAAAATCAACATTCTACCAGTTCCCCCTAATTTACCATGCATTAAAATTCTGGCTAAATTTGCCTTGGTGCCTGCGTTATCGCTTTCGTAACAAGATAGAATTTTCTTAACTTTTGTTGAAACTTTCATGCTAATATATTTTTTTGAGTTTGAATATTTTTACCTATTTTCCTCATCAGATAATTAGCGTCAAGTTTTTAATTGATAAGTTTATGAAACATAAGTAAATTGTGTGAATTGCTTAGACAAATAAGAAAAATCATGAATCTTGAAACCAAAAAAAACGCCGCTCTTAGCGAAATTAAAAAATTCTACGATTTAACAGAAACACAAATAAAAAGCCTTGAAAGCTTTGTTTTACTGCTTTTATCGGAAAATCAACAATTTAATTTTATTGGAAAATCAACAGTTGAAGACATTTGGAATCGTCATATTTTGGACAGTGCACAATTGATAAAATTTATCGATAATAAAAATGTTAAATTCGCTGATCTTGGCACTGGTGCTGGTTTCCCAGGAATAGTTTTATCAATTCTTGGATTAAAAGAAATTCATCTCATCGAAAAAGCCTTTCGTAAATGTGAATTCTTAAGAAAAGCTAAATTATTTTCGCAAAATCGCATTTTCATTCATCAAGTAAAATTAGAAGAATTATCGGTAAAAGAATTTGATTGCATAACCTCACGAGCCCTTGCACCACTTGATAAACTCCTTTCTTATAGCGCTAAATTTCTTAAAAAAGACGGCTATTGCTTATTTTTGAAAGGGAAAAATTTAGAACAAGAGTTGCAACTTGCAAAAAAACAATTTAATTTCCACTACGAAACCTATCCAAGTTTAACATCTTCGGAAAGTAGTATCATAAAAATTTCACAAATAACAAAATAGATGCTATCACAAATTCTAACTTTTGCTTCAAATTTTATCGTTATTTTGTTTTTTTGTTCCTCACGTATGTTTAAAATACGCTGCGGTGCAAAAAAACAAACTGCCTAAAAATTTTTTGCAAAAGCGAATTTGTGACAACATCATAATTAATTTAAAAATAAATATATGCTAATTGGAATTCCTAAAGAAATTAAAGATCATGAATATAGAGTTGGAGCAACTCCATCAGGTGTTAGAGAATTAATTAATGCCGGACATAAAGTAATTGTAGAAAAGAATGCTGGTGCAGCAATTGATTTTTTGGACGCTCAATATATTGCCGCTGGTGCAAAAATCGTGCCTTCAGCTTCTGAAGTTTACGGTAAAGCTGATATGATTCTAAAGGTTAAAGAACCTCAAAAGTCAGAATGCAAAATGATTAGAAAAGGTCAAATTATTTTCTCTTACTTACATTTAGCTGCAGAACCTGAATTAACTAAATTATTAATCAAATCAGGATGTGTTGCAGTTGCATTTGAAACTGTTAGCGCTAATGACGGATCTTTGCCATTACTTGCTCCAATGTCTGAAGTGGCTGGAAAATTATCAATTCAAGCTGGTGCTAAAGCTTTAGAAAAAGCTCAAGGCGGACGTGGTGTATTGCTTGGCGGCGTTCCGGGTGTTGCAAGAGGTAAAGTTGCAATTCTTGGTGGCGGTGTTTCTGGAACTAATGCTGCGAAAGTAGCAATTGGTATGGGTGCTGAAGTTACAATTCTTGATAAATCATTACCAAGAATGCGTTACTTATCTGACATTTTCGGTAATGAAGCTAATGTTTTATACGCATCTTTAGAAAATATTGAGAAAAGCGTTACCGACGCTGATATCACAGTTGGTGCTGTTCTAATTCCAGGTGCTGCTGCTCCAAAATTGGTTTCAAAAAATACTGTTAAGAAAATGAAAAAAGGTTCTGTAATGGTTGATATTTCAATTGACCAAGGCGGATGTTTCGAAACTAGTAAACCAACTTCGCACTCAAATCCAACTTACGTACAAGATGGTGTTGTTCACTATTGCGTAACTAACATGCCGGGTGCTGTTGCAAGAACTTCAACTCAAGCTTTGGAAAACTCAACTCTTCCTTTCTCTTTAGCACTTGCTAATAAAGGATATAGAAGAGCATTAATTGATGATAAAAATTTGCGTAATGGTCTAAATGTAATTGATGGTAAAGTTACATATAAGGCTGTTGCTGATGCTCTTGGGCATAATTTTGTTGAAGCAGATAAAGTGTTATAGCTATTATAGTTATTAATTTGTAGCTTCTCGCCTGGTTCCCGCGAAGTCGAAACCAAGAGAAGCTATACAAAACTAAATCTTATCCTTGGTTTGTCACAGGCTTAATCAGCGGATAAGATTTATCACTGAATAAAATGAAATGCTTCCCTCCACTTCTGATCTCGTAAAAAAATATCAACTAAACGCTAAAAAATCCTTAGGACAAAATTTTATTTTTGATAAAAATTTCACTGATAAAATTGTTAAAGCAGTTGGAAATTTAAATGAATTTGAAGTTTTAGAAATTGGACCAGGTCCTGGAAGCCTTACGCGGTCTATTCTTGATGCTAATCCAAAAAAATTAATTGCTATTGAAAAAGATCAAAGATGTCTTTTGGCTTTGGAAGAATTGCAAAAATTTTACGGCGAAAAATTACAAGTAATTAATGATGATGCTTTAAAAATTTCTGAAGAAAAAATCTTTAAAAACAAGTTCAAAATAATTGCTAATTTGCCCTATAATATTGGCACCGTCCTGATTTTTAAATGGTTGAAAAAATCTTCGCAAATTTCTTCAATGCATTTGATGTTGCAAAAAGAAGTTGTGGAAAGAATTGTTGCAAAAGTTGGTGATAATCACTATGGGCGTTTAGCAGTGATGGTGAATTTTTTATGTGAAACTAAAATGCTATTTACGGTGAATCGTAATGTTTTCAGCCCACCACCAAAAGTCACTTCAGCAATTATTGAAATTATTCCAAAAGCAAAACCACTATTTGATGTTGAATTTGAGAAGTTAGAAAAAGTTGTTGCCGCTGCTTTCAATCAAAGAAGAAAAATGATTAGATCTTCGTTAAAAAATATTTTTCCTAATATTGAAGAAATTTTAAAGGGGCTTGGAATCAATCCTGAACTACGAGCGGAAAATTTGACGATTGAAGAATTTTGTAAAATAGCTGTTTTTCTTAAACAATAATCTCGTCGCGTATGCGCGAATTTACTTCGCGCAAAGCGACTCAAAATGAAACTAGATTCAAATCGAAGATTTGAATCTAATTAACGTGAGTAAAACTCTGTGATAAAGTGTGGTTGCATTTCAACCGGATAAGGAACTTCAGCAAATGCAGGTTTAACAGTCATTTGAATGCTGAATGTATCTTTGTTCAATTGTAAATAAGAAGGAACATCTCTTTCCATTTTTTGAACAGAATCCATAACAATTGCAAGCTTACGTGATTTTTCTCTTACTTGGATAACATCACCAATTTGCACTCTGTAAGAAGGAATATTTACAACTTTACCATTCACAGTTACATGCTTATGGCTCACAAATTGTCTTGCTGCGAAAACTGTTGGCACGAAATTAGCACGGTAAACAATAGCATCTAATCTGCTTTCAAGAAGTGCGATGAAATTTTCACTCACATCACCTTTAGTTTTGCTAGCTAATTGGAATAAGTTGAAGAATTGTCTTTCAGAAATATTACCATAGTAAAATTTCAATCTTTGTTTAGCGCGAAGCTGATTACCGTAGTCAGTTGGTCTTCCTTTTGGAGCAGCACCATGTTGACCCGGTTTGTAATTTCTTTTGATAAATGGATCTTTAACTTGACCCCAAAGGCTTGCGCCTAATTTTCTGCTAATTTTCTTTTTAGCATTTACTCTTTTTGACATGTGTAAAAGTGAGTTCTAATTAATATTCCCAAGTGTTCTTCAGGATTTTCTAAAAAAGAATTTCCCCTGAAAAATTTCTTAAATAAAATCTATGATTTATAAAAAAGAAGGGCTTCAAAAATGAAGGGCGAGAATTCTAAAGATCAAAGGCTTGTTGTCAAGTTGTAATTTAGCAACCAAGCTGCGTTACATTTCCTACCACATTAGAAGCGGTTAAAGGTGAAGGTGCTATTTTTGGAACATCGTCTAGTCCTTCTTTCTTTTTTTCTTCTTCTACGGTATCAAAATGACTCTCTGATTTCGGTCTTTCTTCTACAATCTCATCATAAATTCCACAAAAATAATCCACCGCAGTTTTTCTATAAATACCCTTTGCTGCAGCCAATTTTTGACGATCTACTACGGTATAATCTTGACTCTTAGCCACAAAATCATACAACACATTTTTTTCTCTTCTTCCTTCACGAAGATCATAAGTCAAAATTAAATTCTGACGATGAGAGTCATCAAGACAATTCATCAAAATATTAGCTAAAAATTCATTATCTTCACCATCAGTAACATCAGACAATATTTTTTCTTGTAAATAACTTTTACAATAAGCCTTAACCTTATCTTGAACAAATGTTTTTGCTATTTCATGCTTAACTTTATCAGTTGCACCTTCTTCTATATTTAAAATATCAGAAATCTCCTCCACATGAAAAGGATTTTCATTAAACTTACCAATGAAAAATTTACCAATCACTTTGTTGACTTCCTGACCATCAACCACTTCAGAATTCACTTTAAATGAACAATCATATAGAATATCAAAAACATCTTGAAAAATCTTCTTAAAATTTTCTTTATCAAAATTTAGAAAATGATTTTTTTCTGCTGCTGATAAATCATCAAACTCTGTTACATTCAGTCTCAATTGTCCCTCTGTATAACTCCGTAGCGAGCCTTCAAGATCTTCCTCTGAATAAGTTTCATTTAATCTTGCCTGCTGCTTTTTTTTATTATTATTAATTTTTTGAAGCCCTAACAACCCCAAAGAATATAATGCCCCAAAACCAATAACAAAATCCCTATATCCATTTGCTCTTTCATAATCTAACAAAGCTTCACCATAGTTTCCTAAAGAATAATTAATATATGAACGCAACTCATAAGCCTCATCATTATTTCTTGGTTTTATTTTTATGGCTTCATTTAAAGCATCTAAGGATTTTTCATCATCACCTAAGGCATGATGTGAAACGGCTTTCTTAAAATATAATTTACTATTGTAACCCAACTCTCTTCCATGATCAATCATTGTTCTTTCAGGATAAGTTTCAAAAACATTATCCACTTCTGCTATAACTTCTTCATGCCTGCCCAAAGATTGTAATATATCAATTTTAAAATTTGAATATTCAAATTTAGGATTAATTTCTATTTCTTTTGTAACATATTCTAATGCCATTTCCTTTAAACCAAGCTTATGTGAGATCTCTGCTGCCAGATAAGAAAAGCCATTTTCTTTAGGAGCTAATTCAATAGCTTTTAAGCGATCCGCAAGAGCTTCTTCAAACTTACCAATTCTAGAATAACACCAAGACCTGTAATCATAATTATAATAGTGATTATTACCTAATTCTTCTTCCTTATTAAAATATTCAATAGCTTTAGAATAATCCCTTCTTTCTTTAAAAATCATCGCTATATCAAAATTAACCCATTGTTTATTTGGATAATGTGACATTGCTAAGTTGTAATCTTCTAAAGCACTATCATAATCCTTCGTTTTATGATGTTCACGCCCTCTATTATGTAACATATCTGCCGTATCTAGCTCATCATGCAGGATTTCTCTCATAGCATAATTTTCTTCACTGGGATTAATTTCTATTAAAGCATTTAACGACTGAAGAACTTCGTTTGCATATTTATGCGCCTCAACATCACCAAACTTCTTTCTATCAATAAATATTTTTAGATTTTCTGCTATTTCACTTTGTTCTTTGGTTAAATAATCTTTTTGTTCATCTATACGATTATTATCACCTTCAACATGCTGCAAAAATCTCTCAGAATAGGGAGAATTTAACTGCCCATCTTCATCAATCCTTCCTATATCTTTTCTATCTGATTCATCAGCAATATTACCTCTTACAATAGCTTGCGCTGCTAAAATCTGTGTAATAAATTTCCAGAATTTCATTTTATTTTAAATTTATTTTTAGATTCTTATTGGCAAAGCGTAAGATCCAAGAACCTTAGCGAATGGCTTAATTTCAGATTTAGCAAAACTCTTCAACATTGCATCATTCTCAGTAAAAAATCCCTGTAATTCGATCAAATAAAAAACAATATTTTCAACTTGCGGTGATTTTACTGATTTGAGAATTTTTGCTTTTAGACCATTAGTTTTAAGCGCAGAAACCACATCGTCCTTAGTAACATTTTTATCAACTTCTACGTAAATTAAAGAATTATCTTCAATTGATTGTTCAGCTTCTTTTATAGCAACCGCAACTAATTCAATATCATTAGTAATTCGTGATTTTTTATCAAATTCAATAAAAGGAATTTTAGCAAAAACCTTGATTCCAAGCTTATTATTCGCCAAATTAATCCACCAATTCTCAGTTAAATCAGATTTCATTTCATCAGCTTTTGGCAAGGCAAAAATACCAATTTGTGCTTTGCCTTTTTCCATTTCAAGAACAACATTGGCAACGCTATCATGAAAAATAAGCGGCACTTCATCATTATAATATTCCTTTACTAAATAAGAATAATCAGAAATATTTTTTGGATTATGAACCACAATATTTAAAGGCTGCTCATGCATATTTGCCGCAACAATTATTTTACGCCAAATATTAATAATTGCTGATTTAGGAAAATTAAAATCCAATTTTTTGATTAATTCTTTAATCATATCCGCTTCACGGCTTGACTTGATAAAAAACTTTTCATTATTTGCTTTTTTTAATTCTCCAACATCACTAACAACCGCCATTCTTTGCTTCAAAAGATCAATAATTTGATTATCAATTTTATCAATTTCAGATCTTAATGCTGTTAAACTATTTTTAGAATTCTTATTATGTTGATTTTCCATGAGATAAAATTTATTTAGAGATTTTCATAATTTATCTAACCTAATGAAAGTTAAGTCAAGCTTTGGACCACAATATAAGGAATTTGAAATTGGCGATATAGTTTTTTTAGCCAAAGAAAAACCACTAAAATTAATGAATGGAACGGAAATAGAAAATTTTCCTCTCGCCTATCAAACCTACGGAAATCTTAATGCCGACAAATCAAATGCCATTCTAATTTGTCATGCTTTAACAGGAGATCAATATGCTGCGTCAAAACATCCAGTTACAGAAAAAGAAGGTTGGTGGAATTTTTTAATTGGTGAAGGAAAATCAATTGATACAAAAAAATTCTTCGTTATTTCATCAAATATTATTGGTGGTTGCATGGGATCATTTGGACCTAAAGAAATTGATCCAAAGACTTCCAAGCCTTATGGATTAAACTTTCCAGCTATCACTATAAATGACATGGTTCGCGCACAAAATCTTTTGATTGAACATTTTGGCATTAAAAAACTTCACGCTGTAATTGGCGGATCAACTGGCGGCATGCAAGCTCTTGCATGGGCAAATCTTTATCCTCAAAAAGTAAAAATTATTATTCCAATGGCAACTTCTTATCGCCATAGTCCACAAAATATTGCTTTTCATGAAGTTGGTCGACAAGCAATAATGGCTGATCCAAACTGGTGTGAAGGAAAATATTTTTTAGAAAAGAAATACCCTGAAAAAGGTTTGGCCGTTGCCCGTATGACAGCCCACATCACTTATCTTTCAGAAGTTGCGTTGCAAAGAAAATTTGGTCGTGAATTACAAAATAAAAATAATTTTTCTTTTAGCTTTGATCCAGATTTTCAAGTTGAAAGCTATCTTCATCATCAAGGGAATAGTTTCGTACAAAGGTTTGACGCTAATTCATATCTTTACATCACAAAGGCTGTTGATTATTTTGATTTAGAAAAAGACTATGGTGGACAATTAAGTAAAGCATTTAGCGATTTAGCAAAAAATAAAGAGGCAAAAATTTGTTTAATTTCATTTTCTGATGATTGGCTATTTCCGCCAAGCGAAGCAAAAAAATTGACCCACGCTTTAATTGCTTGTGGCGTTAATGTTAGCTCAATGACAATTGAAAGTAATGCCGGACATGATTCATTCTTAATTGAAACTAGTGCCTTAAAAAATACTATAAATGGATTTATAAATAACTAGATACCACATGCAAAATATCGGCGATAATATAGTTAAACATCATATTCGTTTTGATCTTGAAATCATTGCCAATTTGACAAATTCAAACTCAAAAGTTCTTGATATTGGCTGCGGTGATGGTGAATTATTGAGTTTCTTAAAAACTACAAAAAATGTTGATGCGCGCGGTTTAGAACTTTCTCAAGAATCAGTAAGTGCTGCTTTATCAAAAGGAATATCAGTAATTCATGGCGACGCTGAAAATGATTTATCTTATTATCCAGATAATAATTTTGATTATGCAATTTTAAGTCAAACTCTGCAAGCAACTAAAAAGCCTAAAGAAATGTTACAAGAAATGTTGCGCATTGCCAAATATGCTATTGTTTCATTACCAAATTTTGCTCATTACAAAAATCGTTTACACCTTGCAATTAAAGGCACCATGCCAGTTAGCAAAACCTTACCTTTTAAATGGTATGAAACTCCAAATATTCATTTCTGTTCAATAAAAGATTTTGAAAATCTTTGTCATGAACTTAATTTTATTATCGAGAAAAAAGTTTTCCTGACTAATAAACATCGCCTAATGAGCTGTTTTAGCAATAAATTAATTGTTAATTTTTTTTCTGAATACGGTATTTTCTTGATAACAAAAAATGAATTAGCACCAACTTTTCAGGAAGAAATAACCTTTGATAAAAAAAGAATTTTTGAGAAAAATATTAAGATGGGTTTGGCATCATATAATATACCAAAGTAAAAAGATAATTCCTAAAAACATGAAAAATCTATGTCTTCTTATTATAGCCTCAATCCTGCTTTTCTCATGCTCTGAACTTACTTTAGAACCTATTGTAAAAAAAACTCGCTATGTTCTAAGAAATCGTGATGGAAGCATAATAAAGGATTCTGGAGCAATTATTGAAGAAGAAAAAAAATATGAGAATCAAGATGGTTATTTTGATGACCTTTTTAATAGAGATGGAAATTACAGAGGATATTACAAAATCGGCAAACCATATAAGATAGGCAAAACTAATTATACCCCCAAAAACTATGAAAGTTATGAAGAAAGTGGTATGGCATCATGGTATGGCACTGATTTTCATGGTAAAAAAACTGCTAATGGCGAAATTTTTAACGCAAAAAGCGTTACTGCAGCACATCGTACTTTGCCATTGCCTTCTATGGTTCGCATCACTAATCTGAAAAATGGCAAGATGGTAATGGCGCGAGTAAATGATCGCGGACCATTTTCAAAAGCAAGAATTATTGATGTGTCAGAAGAAGCTGCTTCTTTACTTGATTTTAAGAGACAAGGAACTGCAAAGGTTAAAGTGGAATTTTTACCTGACGAAACTGATGAATTGCTTAAACAACTAAATATTAAACAAAATGACTAATTACAAAAATAAAAGTAATGATTTTAAGAAATTGAATCTTGAAACAAAACTAGTTCGTGGTGGTACAATTCGTTCTAACTTTGGTGAAACTTCTGAAGCAATTTTCTTAAATTCTGGATTTACTTATAATAACGCTGAAACAGCTGAAAAACGCTTTAATGGCGAAGAACCAGGATATGTTTATTCACGCTATTTAAACCCAAGCCTTAAAATGCTTGAAGATAAATTAGCTTTAATTGAAGACGCCGAAAGCGCTTGTGTGATGGCGAGCGGCATGGCAGCAGTTTTTGCTTCAATCATGTGTCAAATTAAAGCTGGTGACCATTTTATTGCTTCAAAAGTTTTGTTTGGTTCATGCTATCACATTGCAACTAAAATTCTGCCAAATTATGGCGTGGAAGTTTCTTTAATTGATGGAACCAGTGAAACAGAGTGGCGCAAGGCTTTTAAGAAAAATACTAAAGTGGTTTTTATTGAAACTCCTGCAAATCCAAATCTTGAAATTATTGATATAAAATTTGTGGCAAATCTTTGCAAAAAACATGGCGCATTTTTAATTGTCGATAATATTTTTGCTTCTGCTTACAGTCAAAAACCATTACACCTTGGTGCTGATATTGTGGTTTATTCAACCACTAAACATATGGATGGACAAGGGAGAACTCTTGGCGGCGCCGTTCTTGGTTCTGAGAAATTTATTAAAGAAACTTTATTACCTTTTCATCGTCATACCGGCCCTGCACTTAGTCCTTTTAATGCTTGGGTGGTATTAAAATCTTTAGAAACTTATTCACTACGCATGGAAAGACATTGTAAAAACGCTGAAAGAATTGCTAATTTCTTAGAAAATCATAGCAAAATTAATAGAGTTTTATATCCAAATCTTAAATCTCATCCTCAATATAAAATCGCTAAAAAACAGATGAGTAATGGTGGTGCAATGCTTGCTTTTGAAGTAAAAGGTAATAAGAAAAGCTGTTTTTCCTTCATGAATAAGTTAAAAATTATTGATATTTCAAATAATCTTGGTGACGCAAAATCATTAATCACGCATCCTGCAACAACCACTCACTCTAACATTAGTCAGGAAGAAAGAGAAAAAATTGGTATTACACAAAATATGTGTCGTCTTTCTGTTGGACTTGAAAATGTTGATGATTTAATTGAGGATTTGAAGCAGGCCTTGAAATAAAGCTTGCTTGAAGCTTAAAATTATGTTACACTGCCACGCTAAACATTAATTTTTCTAAAATATGCCAAGTTTTGATATAGTTTCTAAGATAAATTTTCAGGAATTAGATAATGCAGTTAATTCGGTTCTACGCGAATTAACCAACCGCTACGATTTCAAAGGTGCAAAATTTTCTGTCGAATTACAGCAAAAGGACAATAAAATCGTGATTAGCGCTGAAGATGAATATAAAATTGGACAGATTGGTGATTCCCTAAAAACATTTTGCGTTAAACGTGGAGTTGATCCTAAGGCCCTTGATTTTCAGAAAGAAGAACCGGCTGGCGGAAATACTATTAAAAGAGAAATTAAACTTAAAAATGGTATTGAGCAGGAAGTAGCTAAAAAAATCACAAAACAAGTAAAAGACAGTAAAATGAAGGTTCAAGCTTCAATTAGAGGTGATGAAGTTAGAGTTGAAGGTAAAAAACGTGATGATTTACAAGAGGCCATGGCTTTAATTAGATCAGCTTCTTACGAAATTCCGTTACAATTCATTAACTTTCGGGATTAGTTTATGAAAGGCGTACTTGGCAGTTTATGGAAAGGACTAAAAATGGCATTCTCAGCAACAATTGGTTTGCCTTGCGCCTGCGCAGCAACTGCTATTCTTGGAGTAGCATTTGGACTTGCTTATTGGACTAATGCTGTCGAAGCTAAGGTCAAAAGAGACATATTTGGTCAGAAAAATGTACATTTCAGCCCGTTCTTCTTATCCGTCAAAGATGGAATTAAAGGTTGTTTAAAATCAATATGGAAAGATTATGGAGTTTACGCCCATATAACATTAGCAGAAATTGCACTTGATAAAGACAAAAGGCAAAAACTTCTTTATCCAGAAGAAAAAATTGAAGTTATGGGCTCCGATAAAAATCCTATAATGAAAGCTGCAGCATCAGAAAAATCAGCAGCTGAAATATCACCTCCAGTTCCAACTACTACTACAATAGTTCCACCACCACAAGTACAAACGGCATTGCCAATTTCTGAGTCGCCTAATGTGACTGATAAAAATCTTCCAATTGGAAAATCAACATCAACAGAAACTATTAATGTCCCTAAACCACCAGCTCCTCCTATTACAGAAGATTTACCACCAAAAAACCTTGATAAGGATATTGTATTAGAATCACCATCATCTTCACTAAAAGCAGTGGATACAAAAGCACCATTTGCTAGTCAACAAAATATACCCAACGGTAATCAACCCAGCACTGCTGTTTAGCTAAGTGTTTACACTCAACCACCACCAATAAAATGAACAATTTCAATTCTGCTTCCTTCATCAATTATTATTTCTTCAAACTGATTTGGATTAACAATTTGCAAGTCTTTTTCTATTGCAATTTTTCTTACATCAAGCTCAAGATCAGCAATTAATTGTGCCACCGTCATTTTCTGCTCAAAAAACTTTTCTTCACCATTTAAAATAATCTTTACTTTTGACATAGTTTTATAGGAAGTTTAAATTTACGCAAATTCACGTTTGAAAACAAAATAAATGATACATTGAAATTATATAATCGCTACATTTTTTATAAAACTTTACTTGGCTTTGTAAGCTTTACCATAATATTTATATTATTGATTTGGTTTAGCCGCGCAATTTCTTTTGTAAAATATATCACTGAAAATGGTGTAGAAGTTAGCCAGTTTCTTTATCTTTTTGTTCTAATTTTGCCGTGGCTATTTTTATTTATTATTCCAATTTCTTTATTTGCCGCAACATTACTTATCTATAACCGACTGATTACCACCAATGAAATAACCATTCTAAAAAATGCTGGTCTAACAAAATTTCTTATTGCAAAACCTGTCTTATATATTGCCATAATTTCAACTATATTTTGCTATAGCATTTCACTTTACTTTATGCCTTATTCCAATAAGGAATTAAGAATTTCACGCAATAATTTTCACAATAATTACGCCAATCTCTCAATTAATCCTAAAACATTTGAAAATTTGAGAAATATGACAATTTACGTCAAAGATCGTGATGAAAAAAACAATCTCTACGGCATTTTATTATATGATGACAGAAAGAATAAAAATTCTGCAACAATCACCGCCAAATCAGGAAATATAGTGATGGAAGATAATTCTGCATTATTGTATATGGAAAATGGCACTGTGCAAAGATTCAATGAATTAACTAAAAAATCAGAAATTCTTAATTTCGATAATTATGTTTTTAATTTAACAGCAAGCCAAGAAGAAGATAAAAAAGCAATATGGAAAGCAAAAGAAAGATATATAGATGAATTATTATATCCTGATGATAGTTCGTCAGAACAAGATATGGCAAAATATAGAGCAGAACTTCATCAAAGAATCACCTATCCTTTATTACCAATCATATTTTCTTTAATCGCACTAACATGTATTTTAAGAGATAATTTTAACAGAAGAGGTAATGTTGGAAATATTATTCTTGCCACAATAACTAATGTGGTTTTTCTAATTTCTATTATCGCAAGTTATGATTTTATTGAATCATCTGCAAGCTTTGTACCGCTTCTATATTGCAATATCATAATCTCTACACTAACTTGCTTATATTTAATTTGTAGAACATCTAAATGATAAAAAATCCTAAAATCAGCCTTTACATAGCAAATAATTTTCTTGCCAGACTGACTCAGGTTTTACTTGGCTTTTCTATTATGATTTTTTTCATAAATTTCATTGATGCAATAGAAAAAGTTAAAGATACAGAAACGCCATTTTATGTAGCAATTATAATGGCATTCCTACAAATACCTGACTTCCTAAATGATGTAATTCCTTCACTAATTTTATTTTCTGCAATTATAACATTTTTTTTCCTCTCCTCAAGAAGCGAAATCACTGTCATGCGTTCAAGTGGACTTTCACTATGGAATATTTTACAACCAATTATACTTAGCGCCTTTTTTATAGGAATAGCGTGGATCACAATTTTCAATGATGCTTCTATTAAAATGAATAAAGCATTTAACGAGTTTGAAGCAAATTATGTTAAGCATGAACAGCGCGCTTCAGTTGAGCCAACAGCAGGAATTTGGATTAGACAAAACAACATAGAAAATCCTGATGAGGAAATAATAATTCAGGCTAAGAAAATTTATCAAAATGACGTCGAAATGAACGATATAACTTTATGGTTCTTTGATAAAGATGGTAAATTTTATAAAAAAATTGATGCTAAAAAAATGGTTCTAAGAAATGATACATGGATACTTGAAGATTTAACACTAAATGACGCGAATGCAATAAATAAAAAGCTCAAGGAATATTTAGTAAAAACAAATCTTAGTGCTAATTTTATTCAACAAAAAGTTGTAAATAATTTCCAAAATGTAAAATTATTTTCTATCTTCGAATTACCTGACTTGATTTCCGAACTACAATTATCTGGTTTCTCTTCAACTAAATTTAAGGTTTATCTTCAATCTCTTCTAAGCAAACCATTATTATTCGTCTCAATGATAATGATTGCATGCTTTTTTGGCATTAATCATATCAGAAATAATAACTCAATATTGATGATTTTTCTTGGTATAATTAGCGGTCTTTTATTGTATATAATCTCTAGCATTTTAAATGCTCTAGGCTCTTCAAACTTAGTTCCAATATTTGCTTCAACATGGATTATCACCATTATTTGTCTTTCGATTGGAATTTTACTTATTTACAAAAAAGAAAATATATAGATACTGTTAGTTAATTTTATATTTTAAGATTTTTACATCACTTTAAGCGGGAACTAGCTTGTAGCCACTACTGTCCGGTTAAGCTTTTATTATAATTCTGCTATTTGTTGATAATAAAGGGTTGAAGAGGGTAAGAAAGTTTTTTCGATCTAGAATTGTAGATATAAATTTTTCCTAAAAAGGAAAAATT
>JAGWYT010000035.1 GCA_018969185.1 Rickettsiales bacterium
CCATTTTGTTCTGATACAGAAATTGAAAATATTGTAAATTTTATTAAAGATCAGGATTTAAGTGAGTTTGGTGAAGAGCCGAAAATTGCTTTTGAGTCAATTGTGACAAGTGATGGCGGCTCTTCCATAGATGGTGGATTTGAAGGAGGAGAAGATGGTGACTTATATTCTAAAGCAGTTATGATTGTAAGACGTGACAAAAAAGCATCGATTAGTTATATTCAAAGACAACTTAGAATTGGTTATAATCGTGCTGCAACTTTAATTGAAAAAATGGAAGTAGAAGGTATAGTTTCTGCTCCAAATATTTCAGGAAAAAGAGATATTCTTGAGGATTAAGATTTTTTTTATGATTGTCATCCTGAGCCGTAGAATTTCTTTTAGAAATTCTAGGCGAAGGATCTCGGGAAATATATGAGATCCTCTTCGACAACAGCTCCTAAAAGCAGCTGTAAGGCTCAGGATAACGATCTATGGTCGTCATTTTAAATTATTAAGAACTATGGAAAACACTTCGTCAGTTTCAATATTAACTTTGATTTCGCATGCTGATATTGTTGTGCAATTTGTAATGTTGTTGTTGCTACTTGCATCAATATGGTCGTGGGCAATTATTTTTGATAAATTTCTTAAATTTAATATTTTGAGAAAAAGAAGTAATAAATTTGAATCTTCCTTTGAAACTGGAATATTAGAAGAGGTTTATGCTGAGGCTAAGAATAATGGTAATCATCCTTTGGCGCGCATTTTCTTATCTTGTATGAAAGAGTGGAAAAGCAATAATATTAAGCAAATTATTCAAGATGGTGGTGATAAAAAAAATTCACTGAAAGAAAGGTTGGAGGTTGTGATGCAGATTTCTGCTAATAAATCAATTCAGAAACTTGAGTCTGGTTTGGGATTCCTTGCTATTGTTGGTTCAGTAACACCATTTGTTGGTTTGTTTGGCACCGTGTGGGGGATTATGAATAGTTTCCAAGGTATTGCCATTAGTAAAAATACCAGTTTAGCTGTTGTTGCTCCAGGTATTGCGGAAGCATTGCTTGCAACGGGAATTGGGCTTTTTGCAGCAATTCCAGCGGTGTTTTTCTATAACGTATTTTCTGATAAAA
This sequence comes from Rickettsiales bacterium, assembly GCA_018969185.1. Classification (GTDB taxonomy): domain Bacteria; phylum Pseudomonadota; class Alphaproteobacteria; order Rickettsiales; family UBA1997; genus UBA2645. The sequence goes on from JAGWYT010000035.1 coordinate 1,113, forward strand.
TTAATCAATTTTCTGAAAGGGCAAATAATTTCTCAATGCAACTTTTGAATGTTCTGTCTAAAGAGCTTGATAGATAGTTATTTTTTCTTGCCTATATTCAAAAATTTGCTATCATCTCTGCTTTCAGATTTGTTAGTTGAATTTTATGAAAGATAAAAAAATGCCTCAAAAACAAGATTGGTTTATAGAGTGGAGTAAAAATGAAGATGCCTTTCATCATAAGAATGGAAGGAATAAAGGTGTTGCTGCGTCAAGAATAACAACTACTGAAAGTTATATAAAACATAATGGATTTGGCAGTCCAGTAATTGATGATGTAGACGAAGCTGGTAAAAAATATCTTATTAAAAAATTCCCTTATTTTCAAGAAGCACAAGGAGATGGTTTTTGTGTTTTGCATGCTTCCATAGTTGGAATTTTAGCAAAATGTGTAGATAACAAAAAAAGATTTGATGAGTTTAAAGAAAATTTAGGAAATTGGGGTGAAGATAATGAATTAAGGCCTCCTCATAAGGAACGATTTGATAGGGTTTTAAGAAAATTAGACCAGAAACATAATATTACTTACCAAGATTTTTATAATTTGGTTAATGAAAAAGGTGATGATAATATTTCAACTGTTCTTTCACAAACATTGTTGAAATGTAGTGATTTTGATGATGGAAAAAAAAGACAAGAATTTGCTAAATATTTTGGGGAACGCTATAAAGTAGATGGAGGAGAAGCTAGAATTCAAGATGAGCAATGGACATTCCTCAAAGATCAACAAAGAAAAAAAGCTAAGGATGTAGAATTTATTGATGATATCGGTGCGATGTATATGCTTCATGATATTTCACCTTTTGAGATTGAGGTTGTAACTGGTTATAATTTAAGGTCTGTCTCCACGAATAAAGACACTGTTTATCTTTCTCATAGCGATGAGCACTTTAATTTATTGCACTCAAGTGAGGATAAGAATTTAGTTAAGGCTATTAGAAATTTAAGTTCTGAAGTTGCGATTGAAGAAAAAAAAGAAGCATTAAAACCTAAAAAGGTAATGGTGAAGCAGCATGAGAATATTGTTTCTCCTAGAAAAAAAGATGATATACCTGTAAGAAATAATAAAAAGAACGTTTCTTTTAAAGAAAAAGAAGAGACCGTACCTGTGAAAAGCCATAAAAAGCTTTCTACTAAAGATAAAGAAGAAAAAATTCAGGCTATTTTCATAAAATCCATAAGTAAAATAGAAGGTACAAACTTAGCAAAAGAGGCATGGAATAAATTAGATTTAGTAGAGAAAAAGGTGATGGTTCATTGTTATAACCAAAGTCATCCAGATGATAAAATTAAGCTTTCATCCTTATATAAAAAATCTGATTCAAGTAAAAATTTTGATATTAAAACTAATAATAGTTACTTTGTATTTAGACCAGAAAAAGAGAATGAGGTAGAAAAAATTTTGATTAATGCACTTATGTCTGTTCCAAAAACTGAGGTTCGTGTTCATACAAAACAAAAGCTAAACCAAATTTCTAAAGTACAGGAAATCGAAGGCTATTAGATTTATAGAAATTGTAATTCAAGAGTTTCAAGCCACAATATTGCAGTTTTTATTTGATGGTTTTGATAGAGATTTTGAATTAGTTTTCTGTAAGTTCCTAGCTGTTCTATGTAAGACGAATTAATCACATCTTTTTTATCAGTCTTATAATCAATAATTAAAATTTCCTGATTTTTAATTACTAAAAGATCAATTCTGCCATTAATTATTTGGTTATTTATATTGCCGACAATTGGTACTTCGCATTTTGTTTCTTCTGAAAATAAATCTTGAAAATGGCTGGAATCAAGGAAGTTATGAAGAATTGTAATTGCTTCATTAATTGATGTTTTATTGAGAAGTTTTTCTTGTCTAATAACTTTCTCACATAGATTTTTTAGCCATATTTTATCTTCTTTAGCATTTTGTCCAATTAGCTCTAAAACCTTATGAATCAACTTTCCTTTGATTTGTGATTTGTTGATCAATATCTTGTTATCCTTATCCTTATTTCTGTCATCCTGAGCGAAGCGAAGTATTTCGGGAGTAGAAAAATTGCAAGAGATCCTTCGTGTTTCGCCCTCAGGATTACAAGTGGAGAGTGTGTTATCCTGAGCGCAGCGAAGGCTCTCATGAGTTTGCAAACCATCTTTTCCAATCCCAAAAATCACATTATTAATTTCAAACTTATCTTGTTTTAAAAATTTATTTTCATCATTAAAAAATTCTTTTTTCCATGCTTGGTTAACCAAGGATTTTTTGATTAAATTATACCACGAATCTTCATCACTTGAATTGCCAAATCCGCCAACATAAAGCTCATTTTCGGCACGTGTCATAGCAACGTAGAGTAAGCGCAAATATTCATCCTTAATTTCTTTATTACTTTCATGACGATGTTTTTTTAGAACATCATTTTCATTTTCTTTTTTAGCGCACCAAAGCGGTAATTTGTAATTCTCAAACTCAACGAAAGAAATTTTTTCTTTCATTGCTGGCAATTGGTTAAAATTAAAAGAACAGTCAGGAAGAATGACAATTGGTGCTTGCAAGCCTTTGGCTGAATGAACTGTGCTAATTAAAACGTGATTATCTTTTTTATTTTTTGGTGATAATTCAGGATCAAGTTTCTCTGTGAAATCAAGAAATATATGTAAATTGGCAGAGAAATTACGATAAAAATTAAATGTTTCTAGTAGGAACTCATCAACTATTGGTGCTGCTTTAGCACCAAAGTGATTAAGAATTTTTTGATAATTATTATTTTCTTTTAATAAAAGATCGAAAAATTCGTAAGAATTTAATTTATGAGAATTCTCAATTAATTTTCTCAATTTGTTTTTTAGATTTGAGAATTTTGGTAAATGTTCTAAAGCATTGTAAATAGTGGTAGAATTGCTATTTCTAATTTTACATATTTCAAATAAATCTTCTTCACTAATATTAAAAATTGGTGATTTTAAAAGCGTTGCAAGATTTAAATCATCATAAGGAAAGAGCGCGAATTTAGAAGCTGAAAGTAGGTCTTGAATTATGATATTATAAGAAAATTTTATTTTTGATGAGCTGATATTTGGAATATCGTATTTTTGTAAAAACTTAGTCAGGCTTCTATCAAAACCATTGGTGCGGTTGCGTAAAAGAATCATGAAATCACCATATTTAACAGCTCGATTGCGACCTTCTAAAACATATTGCTTTTCTACTAATGATTTTATTTTTAGCGCAATAAATTCGGCAAGAAATTCTTGTTCTTCATAATCTTCTTGCTCTGTGAAATCAATTTTCCACTCATAAGAAGTTTTGGTTTTTTCTTTTTTCTTTAATTTAATTTGTGGCAATATTTCAACTTTACCAACACCTTCTCTTATTGCCTTGTGACCATGAAAATCAGATATTTTACTAATTGCTGATTTTTCTTTTTCACCTGCAAATGTTGCATCAACCGCTTTTAAAACCGAAGTTAGAGAGCGGAAAGAATTATCGAGAGAAATTTTTTGTAAATTATTTCCCATCTTATTTGCAAAATAAGAAAAAATTTCTTCGCTAATATTTGGCTCCGCACCTTGAAAACTATAGATTGATTGCTTCTCATCACCAACAATAAAAATTGTGCGATTGGCGTTTGAAGCGCCAATTCCAGAAAAAAAATCATCAGTTAAAGATTTTATGATGTTCCATTGGTAATGGTTGGTGTCTTGCGATTCATCGATTAAAATATGATCAAAAAATCCATCCATTTTTAACTTTACAAAATCAGCAAAATCAGGATTTTCAAGCAACTTATTGGTTTTGATAATTAAATCATTGTAATCAAGAAATGAATTTTGTTTTTTTAGTTCATTATAATTATTTAAAATTTCATCAGTGAATTTTAGGAGCAGGGCGGTATCAGAGCAAATTTTATAAGAATTTAGCTTTTCAAAAAATTCAAAAATTAACCTAATTTGCTGATTAAATATTTTTGCTAAATTAGCATCATCTAAAACTTTTCCTGCTATTTTTCTTGGTGTATCTTCTTTAGTTAAGAAAGCCAATTTATAATCTGAAGCTTTTTCAAGGTTTGGATTATTAATAAAATCTATAATTTTAGCTGCTCTTTCTTTATTGCCGTTTGATTCACTATTTTCAAGGATTCGAGCTAAATCTAAAACATCATTTTTATTTATTTTACCTAAAAAATTATTCAGAATTTCTTGATCACTTGTGTTTTTTTCAACGGCAAGGTTTTTATAAATTTCATCAATTATTCCTTCAATTCCAAAAAATCTTTCTTTTAAAATTTCTAATTGTTCTTTTTCATCAAGTAGCTCTAAAACTAGACGCAAGAAGCTTTCTTCATGTATTTTAGAATTAATTTTTGTGATTAGTTGTTTTAACTCATCATTATTTTCAGCTTTTATTAAAGTTTTTTTTCTGGCCTCACTCAAAAGTAATTTTTCTTTTACAGGCTCAATCATCTCAAAATCTGGCTTAACCTCAGATTCAAAAGGAAATATTCTTATTAAATTTTGACAAAATGAGTGAATAGTTTGAATTTTTATTTTCGACTCATCATCAATAGTTTTAACAAAGAGAGTGCGCGCTTTTGTTAAATCTTCCTTAGTTACTTTGCCATCTTTTAATTGTGAAAGCTTTGCTATCAATGCTTCATCATCATATAAAACCCATTTTGCAAGTTCTTCATTAATGCGGTTTTGCATTTCAGCTGCACCAACATTGGTGAAAGTGAGACATAGAATTTTATTTGGACTTACTCCTTCAAATAAAAGTCTTAAAACTCGATTAGTAAGAACCGTTGTTTTACCTGAACCAGCGGAAGCAAAAACCCAAGCTGAGTTTTTAGGATTTGATGCTATTTTTTGTAATTTTAGAGTTTCCTGCAAACTAGAATTCACGTGATAATTATCATGTTGAGCTTTAGAAAAATGTTCATTAAGTTAAGATAACATTTAAAAACTACAAAACAACACCACGAATGACCACATATAAATCACCAATAATCCTGTTTTTTCTTTTCCTTTTTTTACAATCATCCTTTGCTCAAAATCAAGATTCAATTAAACAGCAAGATTGGATTATTCGTCAGCAGCAGAATATTTTAGAAGATAAAAAACGTAGCGCAGAGTTTGAAGCGATAGATAAAGAACATGAGCTTAAAAAGAAAGAAGAGCAGCTTGAGAAGTTTGAAAATTCAATCAGCGGAAAGATGAATGAATGTGTTGTGATCAAGGAGATTCATTTGTTTGATGCTAAGTCTCTTTCTTTATATCGTCAGAAAGAAATTACTAAAGCGTTTATTGGTAAATGCATGGAAGCAGAGGTTTTATCTGCAATTATAAAGGCAGTGAATGATTATTACCAGAATAAGGGTCTTATCACCACTCAGGTAAAAGTGCCAAGTCAAAATTTGCAAAGTGGAATTCTTGAATTGCAAATTATTGAAGGAAAAATTGAAAAAATAATTTTTGCTAAAGATCGTTTTATTGATAAAATGCAGCAATTTAGTGCATTTGGAAAGGCAGAAGGTGATGTACTAAATATTAACGATATCAATCAAGGCATGTATCAGATTAATCGTTTGCAATCAAATAAAGCGGTGATGAAAATTGAGCCGGGGAGTGATAGCGGAGATAGTATTGTAAAAATTGATAATGATAAAAATTTTCCAGTAAAATTTACAATTGGTAAGGATAATTTAGGTAATAAATTTAGTGGAATACAGCGCACTAATCTTTCTTCAAATTTTGATAATCTGATTTTTTTAAATGATAATTTGAATTTGAGCTATAGCTCAAACATGCATGACAGAAACCAGTTCAAAGATTTTAAATCATTTAGCAGCAGTTTTTCAATTCCATTCAAATATAATACGTTTTCTTATGATTTTTATCGCTCAACTTTTAAAGGACAAAATGCTGGAAATAATGGTGCAACAACACTTACCGGATTTTCACAATATTTTAAATTTAACATTGATTGCGTTTTAGTTAATCAAACTAAATTGAGATTTTCCTCTAATGCTTCACTTACAACAAAAACGGCAGCAAGTTATTTGAATAGTGAAAAAATTACCACTTCGGAAAGAAAGCTTGCGATTTTCAACGTTGGAGCAGCTCTGTCATATTATATCAATAACACAAGCAGTCTTTATTTTAACCCTTCTTACTCAAAAGGTTTAAGAATTATGAATGCAACCAAGGATGATTCTAATTCTTTAAATACCGCGCCAAAAGCGCAATTTGATGTGTTTAAACTATATGTAAATTTTTCTAAAAAATTTACTCTGCCTAAAATTGATTTGCCATTAACCTTTGTTACTGAAGCAAATGCGCAATATGCTAAACAAACTCTTTATGGTTCTGAACAATTTTCAGTTGGTGGATATTATTCAGTTAGAGGAGTTAGAGAGAACTACATTAATGGCGATTCTGGCTATTATTTTAGAAATAAAATTAATTTTAATTTGGGATCTTTGCACCAATCATTTTCTTATTTAAATAAATTTTCTTTGGAGCCTTTTTATGATTATGGTTATGTCAAAAATAAATATACTGATAATGGCGCAAATGGCAGGCTTTCTGGTATTGGTGTGAAAGCAATTTTTAATAATTATTATTTCAATGCTTCTCTCAGTTATTCTAAGTCAGTTAGTAATTCGCGTTTAATAACTTCCACGGTGAAAGAGAATCAATTAATTTATTTTGAGATTAATATTACTCCGACCAAGTAAAATCTCCACACTACCCTACAAATTTTAACTTTGCAAAATATTCGGTTCAATTACCCTCCCCAAAAAACAAAAGCTGGGGGAGGGTAATTGAACCGAATATTTTGAAGATTAGTAATTAATAAATTTTTTAGGGTAGTGTGGAGATTTTACTTGGTCGGAGTAATACAAGTTGTTGTGGGTAAGTGTTATAATGTCATTCTGAGCGAAGCGAAGAATCTCGTGCGTTAAATTAGATCCTTCACCTAGATTTTCTAAAAGAAAATCTACGGTTCAGGATGACAAGAGTAAGGATGACGTAAAAAATAAAACTTTACGGAGCTTTAGGATGATGAATTCTTCTGATTCTTTTCTTCGGAGCTTCTGAAGCTGCTTGAGTTTCTGTTGCTCCTGCTGCAGCTTCTGGTGCTGTTGTTGGTGCTGTTATTTCTGTTACAGTATTCACAGCCGCAGGATTAGCTGCTGTTGGTTGTGCTACAACTTCCTGAGTTTTGATTAAACTACGATATCTTGCAACATTGGCATTATGATCATTAATGTTGGTCGCAAATACATGATCTCCTTTACCACTAGCAACAAAATAAAGATATTCAGTTGCTGGTGGATTTAGCACTGATTTAATTGCTGCAATTCCCGGATTGCAAATTGGAGCTGGTGGTAATCCGTAAATATGATAAGTGTTATAATTAGAATTATTGCGGATATCACTCATTCTAATTGGTCTTTCAAGAGACTTATCACCAAATGCATAAGAATAAATAATTGTTGGATCTGATTGTAACTTCATATTTTTTCTTAAGCGATTAATGAATACTGAAGCAACTTGTGGCATTTCAGCGGGTGATGCTGCTTCTTTTTCAACAATTGATGCAAGAATTATAGCTTGTTCTTTAGTGCGCAGTGGAATTGACATATCTCTTTTTTCCCAAAGATCATCAACCACTTTCTGCATTGAAGATTGCATTCTTTTTACAATTCCAGCTTTAGTATCATTATAAGAATAGAAATATGTTTCTGGTAAGAGAGACCCTTCAGCAATATTTTCTGGAATTTGCCCTATAATTCCAGGTGCTTTATTTATGTTTTCAATTGCAGATTTTGTTGAAAGACCTTCAGCTACGGTAACTTTTCTAAAGTAAATATAGCCTCTGATCATCTTATGTAAAATTTTGTAATAAGAGGTATTTTTTTCAAAGAAATATTCGCCATAGCGCACTTTAGGGTCAATTCCCTTTATAACTTGTGCAATGTATAAAAATGTTTCAGGATTCTTGATAATTCTTTCTTGATGGAGCTTTTCAACAACTTGTCTTAAAGTCATGCCGCTTTCAATGATGAATCTTTTATCTTCGCGGTGATAACTATTTGGAGCGTTGAAATACATGATAATGCTCATGATTATCATGAAATAGCAAAACACGATCACCGAGAACCAGGCGCAGATGTTAGTAATAGTGTGTTTATTCATGCTTTAGATTTTTTTTAGGATAATAGAGGCATTTGTTCCGCCAAATCCAAATGAATTTGACATAACAACATCTATCTTTTTTTGCTTCGCTACTTTAGCAACAAGGTCAATATCGCAGCTTTCAGAAGGATTATCCAAGTTTAATGTAGGAGGAGCAACGTTATCTCTAAGTGCAAGAATTGAAAATATTGCTTCAACGCTGCCAGCCGCGCCAAGTAAGTGACCAATTGCTGATTTAGTTGAAGACATCGATAATTTATAAGCGTGATCTTTAAAGACTCTTTTTACAGCACCAACTTCAATTTCATCTCCCAAAGGAGTTGAAGTGCCGTGGGCATTGATGTAATCAATTGCTTCCACATTTAATCCTGAATTTCTAAGTGCGCCTTGCATTGCATAAGTTGCACCTCTGCCTGAGCTCTCAGGAGCAGTGATGTGATAAGCATCGCCCGACAATCCATAACCAGCAACTTCAGCGTAAATTTTTGCCCCTCTTTTTTTAGCATGTTCATATTCTTCAAGAACAATAATTCCCGCGCCTTCACCCATAACAAAACCATCACGATCTTTATCCCAAGGTCTTGACGCCATCTGAGGTCTATCATTGAAACTAGTAGAAAGGGCACGAAGTGCAGCAAATCCGCCAACACCAACTTCACAAACTGTTGATTCTGCGCCACCACAAACCATTACATCAGCGTCGCCATGCTCAATCATACGTGCTGAGTCGCCAATAGCATGAGTTCCAGATGCACAAGCAGTAACAACTGCGTGATTTGGACCCATAAAACCATGTCTAATTGAAACTTGACCTGAAGCAAGATTGATCAGGCTGCTTGGAATAAAGAAAGGAGTTATTTTTTTTATTCCTTTTTCTTTCATACCAACCACTGTTCTTTCAATTGAAGGTAAACCGCCAATTCCAGAGCCAATCATCACGCCAGTTCTATATTTTCCCTCTTCATCTTGAGGTTTCCACCCTGAGTCATTAATAGCTTCTTCAGCAGCAGCTATTGCAAAATGAATGAAGCGATCCATTTTTCTTTGTTCTTTAACATCAATAAAATTATCTATATTTAACATGCCAGGTTCAACTCCAAGCTTAACTTCTCCAGCCACTTTGCTTGGAGATTCTGCGGCATCAGCATCAAAGCTTGTGATCTTTCCAATGCCTGATTCAGAGTTAATTAATCTTTTCCATGTAGTTTCAGCCGTTGCACCTAAAGGTGTTACTGCTCCAATTCCGGTAACAACTACTCTTCTCTTTTGTGTCATATTACTTAAATTAGTTAAAAGATTTTTCAAACAAAGCGGGCATATTTAAATTATAAAAATAATTTTGGAAGTTTTTTAATGCCTATCTGCCTAATAAGTAAAATAATTAATCTTTGAAAATTCTTCAAAATTCTTAATTTACTCTTACCTATTTTTTTACCATAATCATATGAAATTGCAACTTCGTCGCATTTTATGTTGAGTCTTGATAAATTTATTAATAGCTCACAAGTATAGGTAAATTCTGGCTCAGAAATAAAATTATTTCTTAAATTTATATATAATTCTTTAAGTTTTTTAGCTTTATAAATGCGATAACCACTGGTATAATCTTGTAATTTTTGACCAGAAATCTTTTTTATTGGAAAAAGTAGTTGTAGCAAAATTGAAACAGTTCTGCTGATAAATTGACGATGTAATGGAAATTTCTTCATAAGACTATTGTCACAAAAACGTGAAACAACCAGAAAATCAAGCTTATTATTTTCAAAATGCTTTAACATTTCTTTGATTTGATTTGGATTGTGAGTGTTGTCTGCATCAAGTGAAATTATTAAATCATCATCAGAGGAATTTTCAATTACGTGAACAAACAGCCTTTTATAAGCAAGTCCAAGCCCTCTTTGATTTTTAATCTCAAGAACCTTAACTGGGTAATCTTTTAAAACTTTTAAAGAGTCATCTTGACTGCCATCAAGACAGGCTATAATCTCATGATTAATGCCGTTTAATTCTTTTGTAAGATTTAAAATAAATTCTTCTAGGCTTTGTTCCTCGTTAAAGGCGCAAAAAATAATTTTTATCATTGGTTGATTTCTGAATTTAAGAACCGGTCAGTTATAATAAGTTAATTAAAAAAACAAAGTTAAAATTTCTAAATTGTTAAATTTAAAAATTACAAAAAAACAATTTGATGTTGTTGTTATTGGTTCTGGTGGAGCGGGATTGATGGCGGCTTTGTCTTGCGCAAAATCTGATATAAAAAATATTGCAGTTATAAGTAAAGTTGTTCCACTCAACAGCCATACAGTTGCAGCAAAAGGTGGAATTAATGCTGCTTTAGGAAATGTAACAAATGATGATTGGAAATGGCATGCTTTTGATACAATAAAAGGTGGTGATTATTTAAGTGATGTTGATGCGGTTGAATTGCTTTGTAGTAATGCTAATTCTGCAATTCGTGATCTTGAAAAAATTGGTGTGGTATTTTCTCGTGATGAAAAAGGAAAAATTGCGCAACGTGCTTATGGTGGGCAAACAACTGATTTTGGGCAAGGTGAACTTGCTTATAGAGCATGTTATTCTAAGGATAAAACGGGGCACACAATTTTATATAGTCTTTATGAACAGGCTTTAAAAGAGGATGTGAAGTTTTTCAGTGAATTTTTTGTTAGCGATTTACTAATTGATGAAGAAAAAAATTGTCATGGTTGTTTGGCAATTGACATTAACAATGGTGAATTGGTTATTTTTGAAAGCGCAGTAACGATTATCGCAACTGGTGGCTATAGTCAAATTTATAAAAATACCACATCCTCGGCAATATGTAGCGGTGATGGCTCGGCTTTAGTTTTTAAAGAAGGTTTGCCTTTGCAAGATATGGAGTTTGTGCAATTTCATCCAAGTGGAATTCATGGTTGTGGATTTTTAATTACTGAAGCGGCAAGAGGTGAGGGTGCATATTTACTTAATTCTGAGGGCGATAGATTCATGAAGAAATATGCGCCAAAAATGATGGAACTTGCTTCAAGAGATGTAATTGCAAGAGCAATGGCAACCGAAATTCATGAAGGAAGAGGAATTGGAAAAAATAAAGATTTTCTTCATCTTGATCTTCGTCATTTGAGCGATGAAACATTACAAAATAAACTTCCTGGTGTTGTTGAATTGGTCAAAAATTTTGTTAGAATTGATAATCGTCAAATTAATTTAAAAGAAGATTTTATTCCAGTTTCGCCTTCAGCTCATTATACAATGGGAGGAGTTCCAACTAATCTTGATTGCGTTGTATTAGATAATGAAAAAGAAATAAATGGATTAATGGCAATTGGTGAGGCGGCTTGTATGTCGCTTCACGGGGCTAATCGCTTGGGTTGTAATTCTTTACTTGATCTTATTGTTTTTGGAAAAATTGCTGGAGAAAAAGCGGCGAAAAAAATTAAAAGAAATAACGTTTTAAAAGCTGAAAAAATAGCGTTAAAAAAGATTGAGAACATTAGTAAAATCTTTCAAAGGAAATCTGACAATATCATTAATATTGCCGCTCTTAAGCTTGAATTACAAAATGCTAATGAGAAGAATTTAGGAGTATTTCGTAATGAAAAGATTTTAGTAGAGCATTTGAAAAAACTTGATGAGATTGCTTCTTTATTGAGCAAAGCCACTATCAAAAATAAAAGCTTACTTTGGAATGACGAGTTATTGCAATATTTAGAGTTTGAGAATTTGTTATTGAATTCTATGGCAACAGCTTTTGCTGCTTTTAATCGCAAGGAAAGCCGTGGTGCGCATTATCGCTCTGATTTTGAAACTCGAGATGATAAGAATTTTTTATTTCATTCTTTAGTTTATTTAAAAGACTTATCTGAAAATAAGATGGAATTTTCTAGCAGAGCTGTTAGATTGAAGTCTGAAATTCCTGATCTTAATCTTATTTTACAACCGCGAAATTATTAATAACATGAGATATAGCGCAAATTTAAATATAATTATAAAGGCTATAGAAAAGGCGGCGGGACGTATGCCGCGTGATTTTATTGAGCTTGAGAATTTACAAAGCAACCCTGTTTCAGCAGTTAAATTTGCTAATGCTTGCTACAGCAGAGCGAAGAATATTTTAATAGAAGATTTAGTAAAATTTCGACCTGATTATAATATTATTTTTTCTGATGGTGAAGAAATTATAAATAAAAGAGATGCTGAATATCGTTATGTAATTTTTCCAATTGATGGTCTTACTAATTTGTCACGTTCAGATCCACATTTTGCAATATCCATTGCTTTAGAACATATTGATGTAGTTGGTAAAAAGGAAGCAATTGCAGTTGCGATAAATAACGTTATTGGCAATGAAACTTATTATTGTGAAAAAGGTTTTGGCGCTTATGCCAGCAATCGTCGCTTGCGTGCTTCTAAAAAAACAGCAAGTGATCAATTTATTGCTGTAGTTAATGATGTTGATTTTATTAAAAGTGATAAAATTAAAAATGCTTCCCTAAGAAATTTTGGTTGCGGAACCCTTGAAATTGCTTATTTGTCATGTGCAAGAATTGACGCTGCAATTTTTAAAGATTCAAAAGATAATCAATTATTAAAACCATTCATGTTGCTTGCTCGTGAGGCTGGTGGTAAGGTTATAGAAAAGGATAATATGATTTTTATTAGTAACGGTTTGATTAATTTTAGTTAATATATGCAATTTATTGATGAGGCGAAGATCTATTTAGAAGCCGGAAAAGGTGGAAATGGTGCCTCAAGTTTTAGACGTGAAAAATTTGTGCCACGTGGTGGCCCTGATGGTGGCGATGGTGGCAGAGGTGGAAGCATTACTCTTGAATGCGTTAAAGATTTAAACACTTTAATTGATTTTCGTTTTCAACAAAGATTCGCTGCAAAAAATGGTGTTAGTGGTAAGGGTGCAAATAAAAGTGGTCCGGCTGGCGATGATTTAGTTTTAAAAATTCCTCTTGGCACGCAAGTTTTTGATGAAGATGAAAATGACTTGCTTGCTGATATGATAGAAGATGGGCAAAGAATTGTGATTGCGAAAGGTGGTAGAGGTGGTCTTGGAAATAGCAATTTTAAAACTTCGGTAAATCAAGCGCCAACTTACGCTGGAAAAGGAGAAGAAGGTGAAAAATTATGGGTTAATTTAAAGTTAAAATTACTTTCTGATGCTGGATTACTTGGCATGCCAAATGCAGGAAAATCAACGTTTTTAGCGGCAACAACCAGAGCAAAACCAAAAATTGCTGACTATCCTTTTACCACTTTAAAACCACAACTTGGAGTTGTGTATATTGACAATCACGAATTTGTTCTTGCTGATATTCCCGGTTTAATTCAAGGCGCAAGCGAAGGAAGAGGGCTTGGTGATCGTTTCTTAAAACATATTGAAAGATGCGGAGTTTTACTCCACTTAATTGACGGTAGTGCAGAAAATGTGGTTGAAAATTATAGCGTAATTAGAAATGAACTTGCGTCCTATAGCCCTGAATTGATTGATAAGGACGAGGTAATTGCTATCAATAAAACTGACCTTTTAGATGAAGAAGAAGTTAAAGAAAAAATTGAAGATTTAAAAAAGTTTTTAAAAAAACAAGGTAAAAAAAGAGTAAAAATTTATACAATTTCTGCCGCAACTAACAAGGGTTTGAAAGATGTGTTAAGAGAGTTATATAAGAAAATTGAGCAATATCGAGAAACTGCTCACTCGTTCTAGTTACCCTCCCCTTGAGGGAGGGTCGGGGAGCGAAGCGACCC
>JAGWYT010000004.1 GCA_018969185.1 Rickettsiales bacterium
GCCACGGTGAATACGTTCTCGGGTCTTGTACACACTGCCCGTCAAGCCATGGAAGTTGTTTCTACCTGAATAGGGTGAGCTAACCGCAAGGAGGTAGCCCTACACGGTAGGAATAGTGACTGGGGTTAAGTCGTAACAAGGTAGCCGTAGGGGAACCTGCGGCTGGATTACCTCCTTAATTATAGAAACTATCTTCGGATATGTTTCTAAGAATCTTCTTTATTGAAGATTCAAAAAAATAAATGGCGGACTATCGCCTTTGTTTTTTCCCTTTTATAAAATGCGACTTATTTACGATTTTTACATTTTGTATGCCTCATCTTATCATCGAGCATTCCTCGGACATCAGTAAATCTTCAATTATAAATTTGCAAAAAAATATTCTTGGCATCATGCCTTCGCTTGAAGGTAATTTTGATCCTGATCAATGCAAATGCCGCAGTTTTTCTTTTGATGAATATTTAGTTGGAAAATTGGATCATAAAAAATCTTCATTCATTCATATTACAATAAAAATTCTTTCCGGTAGAAATTTGGAAATGCGTAAAAAACTTGCTGAAGAAATTTTTAAGCAAGCAAAAGAATCTTTTGATAAATTGGCATTTTCACCGACAAAAAAAGATGAAATAATAGAGACTGCAAATAATTTAGTTGATGCAATTACTGGTGTTCCACACTTACAAATGCCTGTGATTAACCATGATTTGAGTGGAAAGCGTTGTGATATTTCAGTTAATGTTATTGAAATGGAAAGAGAGACTTATCAGAAAATCAGAATAGAAAATAAATAATGAATTTTGATAAATTAATTTTTCGTAAAGCTGAAGAAAAAGATTTATTACAAATTGTTACATTGCTTGCTGATGATATTTTGGGAAAGAATCGTGAAAATTTAGAAAATATAGGTTCATATAAAAAAGCTTTTGATGAAATTTCCTCTGATAAAAATAATTTTTTAGCTGTTGTTGAGTTTGAAAATAAAATTATTGGAACTTGTCATTTAACTTTGATGACATCTTTAACTATGAAAGGTTCAAAGCGCATGAATATTGAGGCGGTGAGGGTTAGTAATGAATTTTCTAATCAAGGAATTGGCTCTTGGATGATGAAAAAAGCAATTGAGTTTGCTAAAAATAATAATGTTAAAATTGTGCAATTGACCAGTAATAAGGAGCGCCATGATGCACATCGTTTTTATGAAAGGCTTGGTTTTATTGCAAGCCATAAAGGTATGAAATTGGTTTTGTAAAATTCTAATTTTAAGAAATATATGTCATTAGATGATCTTTCAATTATAGCTGGTAATGGACTTTCTGCTAAGTCAGAAAGTGAATTGGCAGAAAATTTTAGAACCTTTTCTTCTAAGCGTGAAGAGTTAAGTGGCAGAGTTATTGATAGCGATATTGCTGTGTTAGGAAATGGAAAAAGTTTTCATAAAAGAAATTCTGAAGATGAGAAAATATTTCAAATTGCAAGTATTACCAAAACTTTCACTGCTGCGGCTTTAGTTAGAATCATGGTTGATAATCCTGATTATTTTGATAGAGATGATCCTTTAGCAACTAAAATTTCTGTTTTTAAAGATCGATTGAAACCAGAAGCGAAGGCTTATTTTGAGAAGTTAGAATTTGATCCTGAATTTCATTATGAAGATATAACTTTACGTCACGTGTTAAATCATAGCTCTGGTGTTATTTGCCAAGATTTTTCTGATAAATTTCGTAGCGATCAAACTAAAGAACTTCGCCTTTCTGAAGATACAGTTCCAGTAAAAAGTGAAGTGGGTTTTGGGGAGTTTAGTTATTCTGATGCAAATTATAATTACATAATTGAACCGATAATTGAAGCGGTTACAGGTAGAAATTTTGCTGATGTAATCCGTGATGAAATAATCATACCATGCGAATTACATCAAACTTTTATGTTTGATGAGATGAAATATGATAGGGAAAGAAATGAAGTATTTGTAGAAGGGAGACCGGAAATAAAAGTGGCACAGGGTTATGATTATTTTGATGGAAAATATACATCAACACAGGATTTTAATTATGATTCTGCTGCTGGTGGAATTTATTCTAGTGCTCATGATGTGGCAAAATTCTACCAGAAATTATTAAGTGGAGAAATGATTGGTGATGAAGAAGATCAACAAAAATTTGATGATATTTTTTTTAAAGACGAGAATTTTATTGATAGTGATAAATTCAAATATGGTGCTGGAATTAGGAGAATAGAGAATGAGGGAAAGGAATATTTTCTTCATAGCGGCAGTGCTTATGGATTTAATTCTTGTGTATGGGGACAAAGAAATTTAGATGCTGAAAAAGAGGTTAAAATCTGTGCTGCAGTGATTTCTTATGAAAATTTAACGCGTGAAATTGCTGCTGATTCAATTGGTGATAAAAAAATAAAACCAAGTGGAGAGTTTTTTGTTGATGATGAGTTAAAGGATAAAATGGATGAGTTGGCTAGATCTAACTCTTTAGAACAGCTTATTGAAATTAGAAAAGAGATGGAAGAAAATCACAAGATGGGAAAAGAAGATTCTTGGGCTGCAAGAATTAGGCAGGAAGAACAAAAAAAATCAAAAGAAAATGTTCGGTAAAAATAAAATTTTAAAGCCAGAAAATCATGATGGGTTGCATTTGGATGTGGTGGAAATTTTTCCAACGCTTCAAGGTGAAGGGCCTTACGTGGGCTATCCATCTGTGTTTGTGAGGCTTGGTGGCTGTAATTTGGCTTGTGAATTTTGTGATACAGAATTTGAAAATTATAAAAATTTTTCTCTATCAGAAATTTTAGATGAAGTGAGAAAATTAGCAAAAAATGATGAAGGAAAAATAGTTAGGAATTTAGTTGTGATAACTGGTGGAGAGCCTTTGCGTCAGCCAATAGAGCTCTTTTGCGAAGAGTTGGTAAAATCAGGATTTTTAGTGCAAATTGAAACTAATGGAACTTTATTTCGTGAATTACCAAAAGAAGTGAAGATTATTTGTTCGCCAAAAATTTCTAATGGTAAATATCATTCAATCAGACCAGATTTGCTTGCACGCATAAATGCTTTTAAGTTTATAGTGCGTAATCCACATTCTTGTCATCTCGAGCATAGCGAGAGATCTCTTCCAATCTCACGAGATTCTTCGCTAACAATCGCTAAAAGCGATTGTAAAGCTCATGATGACGGAGGGGGAGATAAAGAAAATTATTCTGAAATTATGGAGGTTGGTCAGTCAAAATTTAAAACTCCGGTTTATGTGCAACCGATGGATGAATATGATGAAGTTAAGAATAAAAAGAACTTACAATATGCTGCAGATTTATGCCAGAAACATGGTTATTTGCTTTCAATTCAACTGCATAAAATGCTTGGCTTAAAATAAATTTAAGTTTAGTTTGTTTTTATATTAACCGCATTTTATTAGTCCTAAAATAAACAATATGCAAAGAATCAAAAAGCGACAGGCTTTTTCTTTGATTGAATTATCTATAGTGATATTGGTGGTGGGAATCCTAGTTGCTGGTGTAATGCAGGCTAGTAGCATGATGATTAAATTTCAATTACAAACTGCAAGGTCTTTGACTAATAGCTCTCCAGTTTCATCAATTAAGGATTTAGCATTATGGCTTGAAACAACTTCAGAGAGTAGTTTTTCTGGTTCTTACCCGGATAATTTGGATAGAATTGGTACGTGGAGAGATATTAATTCGCAAGTTGGAATTAGAAATGATGCCACTCAAACCACAGGTTCTCTTCAGCCATATTTTTATGAGAATGTAATTAATGGCTTGCCCGGAATGTATTTTACGCCTTCTACAAACCAAATAATGAATGGGACTTCTCCAATAAACTCAAAAAATTCTAATGGGTCTTTTTCGTTTTTCTTGGTTGCGCTATCTAATCAAACAGGAAATTTTCAAACGCCATTTGATACAGGAACATGGAATAGTCAGGGATGGGCGTTTAATAAATTACAATCAGCTTGGAATAATGAATTGAGATTTCTTATTTGTCGTAGTGCTGGCTGTGCTGCTCCTGGAACTGCAACTTATGCGCCAGACAATGTTATTCAAATATATTCTGCTGTGTTTGATGATAATAGTAAATTATGGTATTACATAAATGGTGGTACGCAAACTTTTACCCAAACTGGTTTAGGCACTATTTTAACAGCTACATCTGGTTATAGAGTGGGCAATGATCAAGGTTGGATAAATGCGACTGTTAATGCAGCGTGGCGTGGTTATATTGGTGAAATTATTGTTTATAACCGCGCTCTTAAAACTGAAGAAAGAAGGGCAGTTGAGAAATATCTTGGACAAAAATGGAAGATTGCGGTGGTTGAAACGTAGTTTATTTACCACTTATCAGGGCCTAAGATTCTAAATAAATTTTCAACCGCTTTTTCTATCATATTGTAAACTTCTGTGATGTCAGAATGCGAGCCATAGTAAGGGTCAATTAATTCATCATGCCATGAATTTTGCACTTTACAGAATTCAAGAAGTAATTTTATTTTTATATGATATTGTGGTTCTGCCATTGCAAGTAGATGACTCCTATGATCTTTAGTCATCGCAAGAATTAAGTCATATTCTTTGAAATCTTTATTTTCTATTTGTGTTGCAAAAATATTATCAAAAGAAACGCCGCGTTCTTTTCCAATTTTAACAACTCTTGAGTCTGGGCGTTCCTGATGATAAAAAACTTTTATTCCTGCTGAGGCAAAAGTTAATTTATTTTCAACATGTAGAATTTTTGCCTTATGGCGGGCAATAGCTTGCGCTGTGGGTGAGCGGCAAATATTTCCAGTGCAAACAAATAAAATTTTCATATTATTTTGAAGAGTTTTTCAATAGCAATTTCAATAATATCAAATACATCAAGAAATTCTTTATAGCTATGATAATAAGGGTCAACAACTTCATCATGCCATGAATTTTTTGTGTCACAAAATTCCAAAAATAATTTTATTTTATGATGATGATTTGAAGGTGAAATTCTAAGTAAATGCTTGAGATGTGATTTATCCATCGCAAAAATTAAATCAAAATTCTCAAAATCTTTGTCAGTTATTTTGCGAGAAAAAATATTATCACAAGAAATCCCTTTATCTTTGCAAGCCTTGACAGACCTTTGATCTGGGCTTTCACCACTGTGATAGCCTTCAATTCCCGCAGAATCAAAAATAAATTGATTTTCAACTTTTAGCTCTTTTGCTTTATGCCTTGCTATTGCGTGTGCTGTTGGTGAACGACAAATATTTCCAGTGCAGACAAAAAGAATTTTCATTGATTTATTATTTCAGCAAAATGCTTTTTTAAGGAAGATCTTGGAATTTCATATATATCACCAGCCTTTAAAGTTCCTAAAGAGAAAGGTCCGTAAGAGGTGCGAATAAGACGATTTACCTTTAGTCCAAGTGCCTCCATAACTTTTCTAATTTCACGATTTTTTCCTTCTTCTAGCGAAATTGTCAGCCATGAATTTGATTCTTTTTCAACATCAATTTCTACTTTAATTGAGCCATAGCGAACTCCATCAACAGTAATTCCATTAACTAATTTTTTTAATCTTTCGTGATTTAATTTTCCAAAAACACGGGCGCGATATTTACGATCTAATTTATTTCTTGGCAATTCCATGTGACGAGAAAGTGCGCCACTGGTTGTGAATAATAAAAGTCCTTCAGTGTTGTAATCAAGCCTGCCGATGGTAATTACGCGGGGCATGTTTTTTGGTAATAAATCAAAAACGGTTTTACGACTATGTGGATCTTTAGTTGTTGTTAAAACACCTTCAGGTTTGTGAAATAAAAAGAGACGAACTTCCTGTTTGGCATTAATTAATTTATTATCAATCTTGATTGAATGATCAGTAATAAAGGTGGCGGGGCTTGAAATCAATTCACCATTTACTTTTACACGTCCTTGCTTGATCAATTCTTCAGCTTCGCGGCGTGAGCAATAGCCTGAATCAGCAATTACTTTTGCGATTCTTATGCCTTTTTCGTTTGTCATATCTGTTTGCTAAATTTGTTATAGTGTCATCCTGAGTCATAGATTTTCTTTTAGAAAATCTTGGCGAAGGATCTCATGCGTTTGAAAGAGATCCTTCGCTGCGCTCAGGATGACGGCAGGATTTATATTCCTTTGCCGCTTTAATAAAACTTTCAAAAATTCTTTTATCAGCTTCCGACACTTCAAACTCTGGATGCCATTGCACGCCAAGACAGAAAGGATGATCAGATTTTTCAACTGCTTCAATAACGCCGTCAGAAGCATTAGCGCAAACTTTTAAATTACTTCCAGCACATTTCACAGCTTGATGATGGCTGGAATTAGTCATGATTTTTTCTTCGCCAATTATCGAAAATAATTTACTATCTTTAGCAACCTTAACTTCATGATAACCAGTGCGATAATCACTAAAACCATCAATATGGCTTTGTTCATGATCCATTAGATTTTGTTCATCAGGAATATGTTGAATAACCTTGCCTTTATGAAGCAAGTTAATTAGCTGCATGCCATTACATATGCCAAAAAATGGAATTTTAGTTTTTATTAATTCTGATCCAAGGGCATGTTCAAAATTTTCTCTGATATCATTTAATTTTACAGTGTGATGAATTTCTTTTTCGCCATATCTTTTTGGATTAATATCAAAATATCCACCCACAATCATTACTCCGTCAAGTGATTCAAGATAAGAATCAATTAAATCATAATCATAAGTTAAAATAACAGCAGCTCCTCCTGCCTTATTGATCATTTCAACATAATTAGCGCGCAAAGCATAATAATTTTTAACAGAATATCCATTAGGACATCCGTCTTTATAGTCAGGAACGATTCCAATTAAAGGGCGTAAAGATTTCTTACCTATCATTTTTATTTAGAGGAATTATAATTTTCAATTGCCGAAGCAAGAGCAGCAAGCCTTGCAATTAAAGAATAAATTTCTGAAATTTTATTTTTTTCTAATCCAACTTGAAGTTGAGAATTAGATAAATTTTCAAGATCAAAAAAACTGGCGCCAGCAGCATTTAAGCTAATTTTTTCATCACGTGCTTCATTAGCGCGAAATAGATTTCCAACCACTTGAGCGTTAATCATGTAAATCATTGGCTCAGCAATTTTTCCATCAATTTTATCTATTGTTTTTATTCCTTCTTGAACCATGATTTGTGTGGTTTTCACAGAGCCTTTAAGCATGTCCATTTTATTGCGCTCTTTTTTATTTATATGCAAAACATCTTCACCAGAAAAAACTGGCCACACCGCAATTCCGTAAGTGCCATTGTCAGCTTTAATATAGCAATAAGGCTCATCATCAATGCCATATTTTTGATATTTATTTTTTAACTCAGCAATAATTTCATCAACATATTTTGCTAAACATTTTAAACCAGTTTGCTCTTTAAAATCTACGTCGTGACATGATCTGTGAGTTGAAGAAATAAGCCACGGATCGATGTCTAAAATTTGTGCTAACTCTTTGGCAATTTGATTATAAATATCGAAATGCGCTGATTTTGTTCTGTTGTGCCAGCCCATATTTTTAGATGGAACAATAGGAGTTGCGCAGTTTTCTAAAATCTCAGGAATTCCTGAGGTTAGATCGTTATTTAGCACAATTACGTCGGCAATAAATCCATCGATAGTTGTGATTTTTCCTGAATTATTTGCAACCGGATGAAGAGTTATGGAGCCTCCATTTTCAAGATCAATTGCGGTTTTTTCTTTAATTTCTTCAAGCAAAGTGCCAATAACCACTTCTCTTTTCGCAGAAATAACTTCTGTTAAATCAGCAATATTTTGTAGATAGCGTAAATTACGTGTATGACTTTCAGGAATGATTATAATTTTCTTTGCATCAGAAAAATTTTTATCAAAAAAATCATCAGCAATTATTTTTGCTTTTTCTTTTGAGACTTTAGAAAGATTGTTAAAACCTGCAGGAAAGCAGTTGGTGTCAATTGGTGCAATCTTTATGCCATTGTGACGTAAATCAACTGAATTATAAAATAACGCTGGAGTTTTGGCGAATTTTTCTTTAAACCAATTATCAATTAAAGCGCGATTATTTTCAATTTTTGTTAATAAAATTTCAGTTATATTCATTTTTAGTTGGTAAAATTTTCAGCGTAAGATTTCTGTTTTATTGTTGAATCATTTGGTTCAAAAACTTCATATTCAAAACCTTCGCTCTTCGCATATTCAATTGCTGTCTCTTTTGAATCAAAGAAAAATTTTAATTGAGTTTCTGTTTTATCAGATGAAGTCCAACCCATTAAAGGATTGAGTTCTCGTGTTTTATTTTCTTCAAATGGAACCATTAACCATTTTTTATTTTTTGCTCTACCAGATTGCATTGCTGATTTTACTGGTTTGTAAATTTTTACTTTCATGTGTTTATAAAATTAATTTTATTCAGATATTGCAACACCTTCACGTCTTGGATCAGAACCACCTTCAATATTATCATTGTTAATTGTAATGGCATTGATACCGCTGACAATTTCAATTTCTTTGGTTTTATGGCCCATTTTTTCAAGCTTTGATTTTAGATTTACGATATCACGATTTTTTTCAAGTTCAATCACATTATTTAAAACTACGAATGACGCTAGTGAAATGGCATTTTGAATATCAAGTTTGAAATCAAGATGGTTGATAATTGCTTTTGCAATAAATTGAATAATGCGTGGTCCTCCTGGAGAACCAACAATCATCAATAATTTTCCTTTATTATCAAAAACAAATGTTGGAGCCATAGAGCTGCGTGGTTGCTTATTCGGCGCTAAAGCATTAGCAACTTTTTTGCCATTTTTTACTGGTTCAAATGAGAAATCAGTTAATTGGTTGTTAAGCAAGAAGCCATCAACTGAAAGGGCTGAGCCAAAGAAATATTCAATTGAATTAGTCATTGAAACGGCGTTACCCATTTCATCAATTACCGATAAATGTGTGGTGGAAGGCAATTCAACTGCTTTATTATCAACAATTAAATTTTTATCATTAACTGCAAATTTTCCTGGTAAAACTTCTTGCATCGCGGTTTCTTGGTTAATAAGAGCGGCGCGTTTTTTGAGATATTCTTTATTTAATAATTCATTCACAGGAACATTAGCACTATCTGCAATATACTCAGCGCGGTCGGCATAGGCAAGACGAGTTGCTTCAGTAATTAAATGAACTGTTTTTAGAGAATTAGGTTTCATTTTTGATAAATCAAAATTTTCTAATATTCCCATTATCTCTAATAAAGTCACGCCTCCAGAAGGCAGTGGCATAGTACATATTTTGTAAGATTTTCTATAATCTTCACATAGTAAATCTCCTTTTTTGACCTTATAATTTTTTAAATCAGAAAGTGATAAATAACCCGGATTTATTGGAGATTGTGCCACCGCACTTGCAATATCATTTGCAATTTTTCCCTTATAAAAATCATCAATGCCATTATTCGCAATTTTTGTTAGAGTTTTTGCTAATTTTTTATTAGTGATTTTCTCACCAACTTCATAGGGTTTACCATCAGGTTTTAAGTATATCTCAGCACTTTCTTTAAAATCTTTTAAATAGGAAATTTCTTTTGATAAATTGTGAAATCTTTCACTAACAATAAATCCGTCATTAGCAATTTTTATTGCTGGTTGAAATAAATCTTTGAAAGGAAGTTTGCCATATTTTTTATGTGCTTCAAACATCATTTTTAAAAGCCCTGGAGTGCCAACTGACAATCCTCCACGCACAGCATCAGAAAATTCTCTAGGCTTTCCCTCGTTATTTAAAAAAATATCACTTTTAGCATTTTTTGGTGCGGTTTCGCGGCCATTAAAATAAATTGTTTTGCCAGTTTTTTTATCATAATAAAGCATGAAGCCACCACCGCCAATACCTGAGGAATGTGGTTCAACAACATTTAAAACTAAAGAAGTTGCAATTGCAGCATCAATTGCGTTTCCCCCAATAGCTAAAATTTCTGCACCAGCTTTGCTTGATAATTCGCTTCCTGAAGAAACCATATATTTTTTTGCTTTTACAAGAGAAAGATCGCGAAAGCCAGAATCAGGCTCACCAACCCATGTGTCAGAGAGATCAAAATTTTTAGCGATTGCATCTTGTAAGAAAAACATGCTAAAAATTACAAAGAAAAATAATGAATGTTTTTTCATAGCGATTTTAAAAGTTAGGAAGTGTTTACTAGCCTAGTTAAATTAATGATTTATTCAAGAAATTTGTGTCCTCTTCTAATCTACAAATAATTCTAAAAGAGCTTAAACAATCTGACTATAATTCTTATCTATGCGCCACTTTTTCTTTGCGTGAGGATTTAGAAAAAGTTGCTGCTATTCTTTTACTACAAAATGAGTTAAAGAAAATTTTTGATATTGCCTCTGAAGATATGGTTGGCATGGTTAGGATTGCATGGTGGAGAGAAAATCTAGAAGAGATTTTTTTGCAAAATAAAAAGAAAAATCATCATCTTTTAGAAGTGATTTATGATTTAAAAAACGATATTGACTATGATCTTCTAAAGCAAGCTTTAGAAGGTTTTGAAAGTGATTTTAATTCAGAGAAAAAATTTAAAAATAAAGCAGAATTAGAGGAATATATTTTTAAAACTAGAGAAATTTTTTTCTTAATTATTTTGAGGCTTTTGAATTTTAGAGATGAGTTCTTGGGAAAAGAATTAGCAAGGAATCTGGCTATAATCTCATTTTATTTTGATTTATTGCAAAAAATAAAAAATGAAGATGAAAAAGTAACAAGATTTTTTTATGATGGTTTTTTTTCTGAGTTAAAAATTGAGGCTAAATTTTGGCAGGAAAATAATATCAATAAAAAATATGATGAGAATTTATTGGTGATTGTAGAACATGTTGTAACGCGGGTGGAAGAAGCTTGCAATAGTATTGATAAAATTAGAAAATCATTGCCAAAAAATCTAAAAAATTTAATTACTAAAAAAGATTTAGCGGAGATTCTACTTTGTAATTTACGTAAGAAAAATTTTGATATTTTTACAAGTGACTTATTGGCAAAGTCTTTTGTAACGAAGATTAGATTGTTGTTGTAAATCTTATCCGCTGGTTGAGCGAAGTCGAAACCAAGGATAAGATTATTCAGTTTCTCTTGGTTTTGACACTTCGTCAAGCTTAGTGCGGCGCATGCTCAAGGCGCGAGAAACTAAAATCCCCACCATCATAGCACTAAAAATCATGGCGCAGCCAATCCAGATTAAATAAATAAATGGTTTGATATAAATTCTTAAAGCAAAAAAACCATTTTCGTCTTTTTGTCCCATTACCAAATAAATGTCACCAAAAATTCCACTTTTAATTGCTGCTTCATTTGTTGTTTGATTGGAAGTTGGATAGAAGCGAAGTTGTGGCACCAACAATACATGAGGCTTGCCATCTTTTTTTACTTCAAACATACCTTCTCTAGCAAGAAAATTTGGTCCAATTTGATAGCCAATTTTGCTGAACTTTATATCATAATTTGCAATTGATACTGATTCATTTTCTCTAATATTTAATTCTTTAACTTTGTCAAAAGATGAGGTTAAAATAACGCCAATTATTATAAGTAGAAAGCCAAGGTGAGCCATTGTTACTGGTAGCTGCGAAATGGCATTGGAAAAGTTATTTTTAAGAACTTTACTAAAAAATAAAATTGTAATTATTGCGGCAAAAATTGCTAAAAATAAAATTGTAATTTGCGATAATCTGACATCTTTCTCATAATAAAATCCTATAGAAGTAATGGCGGCTGAAATCAGGCAAATCAGAGTGTTTTGACGATTAATTATTTTTTCTTTAGCAGTTTTATTTGAATAATTTAAATGATAAGAAATCGCTAAAAATAATAAAAATGGAATGATTAAAATTGTAAGCAATTTATTGTAATAGCTTGGCCCAATTGAGATGAATTGGTTAAAAAAACTTTGTGAGAAAATTGGATAAAGTGTGCCAAGAAGAACGATGAATAAAGATAGAATCAAAAAATAATTATTAACTAAGATTGCCCCAATTTTTGACAGCAAATGAAACTCACTTTTTTCACTTTTTAATTTTGGTAATTTGTAACAAAAGATTAGCATCGCGATGCCACCAATCAAAGTAATTAGAGCAATTACAAAGAATCCACGTTTGGCATCAATTGCAAAAGAATGAACGGAAGTTAGAATTCCAGAACGCACTAAAAAAATTCCAAGTAGGCACAAAATAAAAGTTAGAATTGCTAAGAAAGAACTCCAGATTTTAAAAATTTCTTTTTTCTCAAGTATTTTTAAAGCGTGAACTAAAGCGGTTGCAGCAAGCCATGGCATTAGAGAAATATTTTCTACAGGATCAAAAAACCAATATCCGCCCCAACCAAGCTCACGATATGCCCACCAAGCACCAAGACCAATTCCTAAAGTTAGAAAGCCATAAGCAAAAAATAACCAATTCTTTAAATATCTAGCAAAATCTTGATTAATTTTTTCACATAAAAGTGAGGCAAGCGCAAAAGAAAAAATTAGAGAGAAGCCAATATATCCAGTGTAAAGCATTGGAGGGTGCATGGCAAGACCAATATCTTGTAAAATTGGATTTAAGCCAAGACCTTCATGTGGCATTGGAAAGATGCGTTTAAAAGGATTTGAAGTAAAAGCGGTGAAAGCAGCAAAAGCGCTGATAATAAAGGATTGTGAGGCAATTGTAATGAGCTTTTTTTTATCATCACATTTACTTAAAAAAGCAAAAGCTAATGTATAAGTTGTCAGTATTGTGATGAGCAGCAACATTGACCCTTCATGGTTTCCCCAGCTTCCAGAGATTTTGTAAATTAAAGGTTTCAGATGATGAGAATTATAATAAACATTTGAAACTGAATAATCAGAAATTATGAAGGAATAAATCAGACAAGATTGTGAGAGAAGAGCGGAAACAAAAAGTAAAATAATTAAAATTAACGAGATTTTTTTAAGCTCAGAAATTTTGATTTTTGACTTTTCTTGTAGTGAAAAAAAAGTAAAAAATGGCAAAAATAAACCAATTGTGAATACTGCTAATAGTAATGTAAAGCCAATGGTTGGAATCATATATAAGAAAAGAATTAAATCCTCCGTCCTCACTTCGTTCGGACACCTCCTTTTTACTTAAAATTTATTTTTTTTTAAGTAAGAAGTTGCAATTTGCTAAAGCAAATTGTCAAAGGAGGTTGTAAGGGATTTTATATGTTTTGTGAAATAAATTTCTTCACTGCCGCAATATCATTATTTATGATATCAAATTTTTCTTTGCGCTTAAATAAATCTTTTAAGAAATTAGGCAATTCTGGCTTAGGGGCTCCTGCTTCAATGACAGCGTCAGGAAATTTTGCGCCGTGAGCTGTTGCAAGTGCAACAACTAATTCACCTTTATAATCATTGTTTTTCATAAAGGCATCAGCAGCAGCAACTCCAATTGCGCTATGTGGATCAAGAATTTCTCCAGTTTTAACAAAAACTTCTTTAATTTTTTTAGTAGTTTCTTTGTCGTTAAAAGCATAAGAAGCAAATTCTTTTTTGATGCTATCAAGAATTGATTTCTTAACTTTTAATTTACCGCTCTTATCAAATTCTCTCATTAAATTTGCCACTTCTTTTTCTGATTTTTGATCTTTGTGAGCATTAAAAAGAAGTCTTTCGAAATTACTTGAAACTTGAATATTCATACTTGGAGAGATTGTCTCATGAAGTTTATTTCTGCTATAATCATTATTTTTTAAGAAGCGATGTAAGATGTCGTTTGAGTTTGTTGCAATAATCAGTTTATTAATGTTTAGACCCATTTTTTTTGCTAAATAGCCAGCGTAAATATCACCAAAATTTCCAGTTGGAACAGAGAAAGAAACTGGATTATTCTTATTAGCACCAATTCTTAATCCAGCATAAAAATAATAAACAATTTGTGCCATGATGCGGGCAAAATTAATTGAATTTACCGCAACCATTCTTTTTCCTTTTAAGAAAGTTTGATCACCAAACATTTTCTTAACCATTGATTGGCAATCATCGAAATCACCTGTTAGCGCGATGTTGAAAACGTTATCTGCAATTACTGAAGTCATTTGTTTTCTTTGTACTTCAGATACTTTATTGTGAGGATGTAAAATAAAAATTGTGGCATTCTTGCAAGATTTACAACCTTGAATTGCCGCAGATCCAGTATCTCCTGAAGTGGCACCAATTATGATTATTTTCTCTTTTCTTTTTTGTAAAAGATAATCAAGTAAATTTCCTAAGAATTGCAAAGCAAAGTCTTTAAAAGCAAGAGTTGGGCCGTGAAATAGTTCAAGTAAAAATTGATTCTGACCAAGTTGTTTTAATGGTGCAATTGCGCTGTGAGAAAAATTCTTATATGATTTCTCAATTATTTTTTTATAGGTTTTTTCATCAATTTCTGAGCCAATAAATGATTTTGTAACTTCAAAAAATAACTCCGGATAAGTCATTTTTTTCATTTTTTCTAATTTCTTCTCATCAAATTTTGGTAAAGATTCAGGAATATAAAGTCCACCGTCGCTTGCTAGTCCTTGCAAAACAACATCTTCAAAAGAAAGTTTTTGTGCCTTTAATCGGCTTGAAATATATTTCATGTTTATAATATGGATAAAAATTTGATTTTTTTGTCGTAACCCTATAGTTAATGTTGCAACATAGTAAATTTTTCTAAATTAATGTCAAAATCTAATTCTAAGAACCAACAAACAAAGCAAAAGCCTGACTATCTTTATCGTAATGGAGTTGGCATTATGATCATTAATAAAGATAAGAAAATTTTTGTGGGCAAGAGAATTGACAATAACTCTGATGCTTGGCAGATGCCGCAAGGTGGGCTTGATGCTGGAGAAAGTGAAGATTTGGCGATGTTGCGTGAGTTGAAGGAAGAGACAGGAATTAGTGATAATTTGGTTAGAATCATAACCAAAAGTAAGAAGCACCATTATTATGATTTACCTTATAAATTACAGAAAAAATTCTGGGGTGGCAAATATTTAGGACAAAGACAAAAATGGTATTTGATTGAATTCTTGGGAAATGAAGATGAAATAAATATCAAGACTGAAGATCCAGAATTTTCTGAATGGAAATGGGTTGCTAAACAAGATTTACTTAGTGAAATAGTTTATTTTAAAAGGGATCTTTACGAAAATATTGTAAAAGAATTTGAGGAGTTTTTATAGATGGTTATGGAAGTTAGTTTTTATCAATGTGACGAAGCTCTTGCAAAATCAATTGCTCCTTTGTTACTCAAAATATTAGATGAAAATAAGAAGGCTTTAATTGTGACCACAAGCCAAATGGAAGTGAAAGAAATTGATGCTGCGCTATGGAGTTTTGGGAAAAATAAATTTATTCCTCATATAACGGATAGCGATAAGGATTTTGATTTTAAAAGGCAGCCAATAATTATCACTGATAAGGAAGATAATTTTAATGGTGCGGATTATATAGTTTTGACTAAGGAAGTTTCTTCAAATTTCTTGAGAAATTTTTCTAGAGTTTTTTATTTTTACGATGTTTTAAATGTTGCAGTTGCTAAGGTTTTAGCTGGTAAATATAAAAATATTGCAAGTAAGATTCAGTCTTATGGGAAGAAAGATGGTAAGTGGGTTAAGATAGATATCTAAACTACTTACTAATAAACACTGCCTCAATATTTTTCTCTTCAATTCCTGTTTTGTCTTTGATTATCAGACTAATCAAATTTTGCGCTTCAATATTTTTATCTAAAAATTCTTTTGGTAAGGTTACATATATTTTGAATGATCCTACAGAATCTTGATCTATTGGCAAATTTTCTGCATCAACTCCTTCATAAGATTGAACTTTTAATTTAGCTTCTTGAGGAGACAGGATTTTTATTTCAAAAGTCTTTTTCTCGTGAGTTTTATTGGCAATTTTAATTGTATAACCATTTCTTATATTACCATCAGCAAGCATTACAAATGTTGGGTTGCGGTCAGCAATAATATTAATTTCAAAAGCTGATTTTGAAATTAAATTAAAAGACATTAAACTGCAGGCAAAAATTAATATTGCGGCATAATAAAATGTTCTTGGTTTTAGCAGCTTGAAACGATTTTTTATATCAGGATTGCGTAGATTTTTTTCAGTATCATATCTAATTAAGCCTTTTGGTCTGTCAATTTTTTTCATCACATTATCACAAGCATCAATACAAAGGCCGCAAGCAATACATTCCATTTGTAAGCCATTTCTAATATCAATTCCAACTGGGCAAACTACAACACATTGTTTGCAATCAATGCAATCGCCAAGATTGCTTTTTGATTTGAATTTTCCTCTTGGTTCGCCGCGTTTTTCATCATAAGTAATGATTAAAGTATTTTCATCAAACATTGCAGATTGAAAGCGTGAGTAAGGGCACATATAGGTACAAACCTGTTCACGGGCAAAGCCTGCCATTATATAAGTTGAGGTAGCAATGCCAAAAATCCAACCCCAAATTGCAAGATCAAATTGAAGTGAGATGGTATTCTTTATTAGTTCAAAAATATCGTTGAAATAGCAGACAAAGCCAAAGCCAGTAATGATTGAGACTAAAATCCAAGAAAGATGTGTAAGTGATTTTTTATAGAATTTTTTAAAGGAATTTTTGCGATCAAGTATAATTCTATCATTGCGATCTCCTTGAAAAAATCTTTCTAAAAAAATAAATATATCAGTCCAAACTGTTTGGAAACAAGCATAGCCGCACCATATCCGGCCAAAAAGTGAAGTGACAAAAAATAATGTTACAGCAGCAATTATCAAAATTCCCATCAAGTAATAAACTTCCTGTGGCCATATTTCTATAGCAAAAAAATAAATTTTACTATTTGTAAAATCGATTAAAATTGCTTGATTTGGTGCATCACCACCACGATTGAAACGTAAAAAAGGTGAAAATAAATAGATGCTTAAAAAAATAAAATTTAGAATTGATTTTATTTTTCTAAATTTTCCTTTTACATATTGTGGAAATAATCTTTTTCTAGCGGCAAATAATTCCATAGACAGATAATTTTATTAGGAGTTTCATCATGAACTTGTTTTAGGATTTTAGAACAACAACGTTATAACTAATTAATTTAAAAACGCGAATTTTTATTCATGAATAAAATTGCAATTAAAATGCTAATGGGAGACAAGGCAAAATATCTCGGTTTGATATTTGGCATTATGTTTGCAACGCTTTTAATGTCGCAACAAATGTCGCTTTTCGTTGGTATTATGGCGCGCACTTTCGCCCTTGTGTCTGAGACTTCAGAAGGTGATATTTGGGTGATGAATAATAAGGTGCAATATGTTGATGGCATTGAGCCAATGCCTGATGTTACTTTAGGGCAAGTGCGTGGTGTTGAAGGTGTGAAATGGGCGGTTCCGATGCATAAAGGACAAGTGGTGGTGAAGGTTAATGGTAATCTTGAATTAGTAACATTAATTGGGGTTGATGATGTTTCTTTAGTTGGTGCACCGCGTAAAATGTTGATGGGAAATTTAAATGATATAAATCGCCCAAATGCTGTAATTGTTGATAAATTAGGCTATGATTATATTTGGGGAAAAGATGGAGAGATGAGCATAAATAAAGAGTTTGAAGCTAATGATCAAAGAATGGTTTTAGTTGGAATTTGCAATTCAACTCCTAATTTCGCTTCGCCAATTTTGATGTATTCACGTTATAATGAGGCCATAAAATACACGGGTCAAGCACGCAATAAAATGTCATTCATAATTGTGAAAGTAAAAGAAGGAAATGATGCAAAAGAGGTTGCCAAAAGAATTAATGAAGAAACTGGTTTTAAGGCGCTTACTTGGCAGGAATTTTCTGACGCAACATATAATTATTATATTACGCATACCGGAATTGCGATTAATTTTGGAATAACTGTTTTGCTTGGATTCATTGTTGGCGCAGTAATTTCTGGTCAAACTTTTTATATTTTTGTGGTAGAAAATCTCAAACAATTTGCGGCTCTAAAAGCAATTGGTGTTACTCATAGAAAAATTATGCAAATGGTTTTAACGCAAGCAGCAGTTGTGGGTTCAATTGGCTTTGCCATGGGTATTGGTCTTACTTCAATATTTTTTGGTAAGGTTGCCAAAGAGGGTGTATTTAAAGGATTTTATCTGCCATTAGAAGTTGTAATTGGAACTGCCTTAGCAGTAATTTTAATTATGATTATTTCTAGTTTTATTAGTATTAGGAAGGTGTTCGTAGTAGACCCAGCAATAGTATTTAGGGGGTAAGATGACAAAAAAAATTCTTATTGAGACAAAAAATATTAGTAAAGATTTTAAGATTGGCGAACAAACAACAAGAGTTTTGCATGAAGTTGATTTAAAAATTTATGCTGGTGAATTAACGATGATTGTGGGGCCAAGCGGCTGTGGTAAAACAACTTTGCTTTCAATAATGACAGGAATTTTAACACCAAGTGAAGGTGAAGTTATTATTAATGATTGTGTCATAACAAAATTATCTAGTAGTGAAAAAATAGATCATCGCAGAAAGAATTTGGGATTTATTTTTCAACAATATAATCTTTTACCAGCGCTCACTGCTGCTGAGAATGCCGCAATTCCGCTAATTGCTGATGGTGTAAAAATTTCTGTTGCTACTAATAAAGCAAAACAAGTTTTAAATATGATGGATATGGAAAATCATGTTGATAAATTGCCATCACAACTTTCCGGTGGTCAGCAACAAAGAGTTGCAATTGCAAGAGCCTTGGTTCATGATCCAATATTAATTGTGTGTGATGAACCAACAGCAGCTTTAGATGCTGCTGCTGGTAAAAAGGTGATGGAAATTTTGCGTGAAAATGCTTATAAGGAAGGCCGTGCTGTTATTGTGGTAACTCATGATAATCGTATTTTTCAATTTGCTGATCGTATCATTGAAATGGAAGATGGTCGTATCACGGTAAGTAAAAGAAAGAAAAGCTTCTCGCTGGTTGAGATTGTCGAAACCAAGAGAAGCTAATCTTATCCTTGGTTTGTCACAAGCTCAACCAGCGGATAAGATTTTTAGATATATTGTTTAAAAAAAACTAATGAAACTCGCACTTAAAAAAAACTTCTTTTTAAAAGTTGTAATTCCTGTGGTTGCAGTGTTAATGCTTGCTAATGCCATAATCGGAATTACAAAAAATCCTAAGCGCAAATCTTTACTGCCGCAAGATTCAACAGTTACTTCAACTTATAAATCAAGCATTTCTGGGCTTGGAATTGTTGAGCCAAAAAATGAAGCAATTGAAATTGGTGTTGATGTTTCGGGAATAGTTTCGCAAGTCTATGTTAATGTTGGTGATAAAGTAAAAAAAGATGATAAATTATTTACAATTGATGATAGAGAAGCGCGCGCCAATCTTAATTTAAAACAAGCGAATTATGAAGCGGCAAAACTTGATGCGGCAGAGAAAAGGTCAGAATTTGAAATGTATCGCAAAATAAGTGATAAAAGAGCTTATAGCCAAAATGAATTTAATAAAAAAAGAGTGGCAAGTGAGGTTGCAACACAAAATATAAAACAAGCAAAAGCTGAATTAGAAATTGCTGAAATTACGCTTGATAAATTAACGGTAAAATCACCAATTGATGCGGAAGTTTTAAAGGTAAATATTCAAAATGGTGAATTTGCGCAAAGTGGCTTAAATGTTAATTCGGCAATAATCATTGGTGATTTATCTGTGTTACATGTTAGAGTTGAAATTGAAGAATCAAGAGCACATTTAATTTCAAAAGATAAACCGGCGACTGGCTATTTACGCGGCAATCCTGATGTAAAAATTCCTCTAACTTTTGTGCACATTGAACCAAAAATTGTACCAAAAATTTCAATTTCCGGAGCCAATGCTGAAAAAATTGATTCACGTGTTTTGCAAGTAATTTACAGTTTTGATGGCAGTTTAAATCCAGGAATTTTAGTTGGTCAGCAAATGGATGTTTATATAGATAACCAAAATTCTCATTCATGAAATTTTTTTATTTTTTAATATTTCTAAGTGTAACCTCCTGTGGCATATGGCCTGTGGGTCCTGATTATAAAAGGCCTGATATTAAAATGCCAAAAGAGTGGCAGGCGGCAAAAGAAACAAATTCAAAAAAAGAAAGTTTAAAAACTTTTGAAGTAACAGAATACAATTGGTGGGAAAATTTTAACGATCCGGTTTTAAATAAAATTGTCAAAATGGCAGTTAAAGGAAATTACGATTTTAAGATTGCACAAAGTAAAGTTATTGAAGCAAGAGCAAATGTTTTAAATGCCACTTCGGATCTTGCACCAAAAGTTGACGCAGTTGCGTCAGGCTCACGCAGTAACCATTATTTTAATTTCTTTGGTTCAAAAAATAGAATTATAAATTTCTTTTATACTGGTTTTGATGCAAGCTGGGAGCTTGATTTATTCGGTGGTAATTATCGTTCACGTCAAGCAGCAAAAGCTTTATATGAAGCTTCAAATGATACAAAAAATTATATTTTAGTTTCATTAATTGCTGAAGTTGTAACTAATTATTCGCAAATAAAAGCTGCGCAAAATGATATTGTGGTTGAAGAAAAAATTCTAAAATATTGTGAAGAAATTTTAAAACTTAGTGCTGATAGAAATAACGCTGGATTGCTTGATAATGTTGATTTAGAGCGTGTTAAGATTGATATGATAAATAGTAAAATTAATTTAACTGATACAAAAGCAAAACTTAAAGTTTTAACAGGAAATCTTGAATTATTGCTTGGTAAAAAACCAAATAGCATGGCGAAGCTATTAAGTGAAAGTAAGGATGTTCCAATTTTAAATAATGGTGTAATTCTTGAAGCACCACTTGCTATTTTAAGAAATCGTCCAGATGTTTTGAGCGCAGAAAAAGAATTACAAGCCGCAACAGAATTAAAAGGTGCCGCAATTGCGGCAATTTTCCCTAAGGTCTCGCTCACTTCATTCTTAGGTTTTAATAGCAATAAATCTGGTAATGTTTTACAATCATCAAGTCAGGCTTTTTCAGTGGGTGGAAATATTTCAATGCCAGTACTTAATTTTGGTGGTGTGATTGCTGGTTATAAAATTACTAAACAAAGAGAAAAACAAGCGTTACTAAATTATAAGGCAAAAGTTTTAGCGGCACTTCATGATACAGAATCTTCGCTTTCCAGCTTTTTAAAAGAAGAAGAAAAATTTGATTTAAGTGAAGAAAAATTTTTATTAGCCAAAACAATTTCAGATTTGAATAAAGAAAAATATGTTACGGGTTTGATTTCTTATAATGAGTATCTAAATAACGAAATTGATTTTCTCAAAGTAATTAAAGATAGCACAAATGCTAAACTTGGCTTTGCCACAAAAACTGCCGCTTTATATAAGGCCTTGGGTGGCGGTTGGCAGAATCTAAAACAGGGTCAGAATAAGGACTCTGAAGGTAAAAAGTTTAAATTTAAGGTTTCGTAGGGGATAATTTTCAGAGCTTGACAAAAAATACTTTGTTTTTATAATGCGGCCCCTCTTAGCAGAAAAAGTTTTAATTTTGATAGTTTGGTGTTTTGAAAATATGTTCTTAACGCTGGCTTATGACGGGCTTTAGAATATGGTTTATTCGGCCTTTTAATTTTTCCTAAAAAATATTTATGTTTGCGATAATTGAAACAGGAGGCAAGCAATACCGCGTTGCTCCTAACCAAAGAATTACAGTTGAAAAAATTGAAGGTGAAGTTGGATCAAAAATCACTTTGAAGAATGTATTATTTTTACAAAATGATGGTGTTGAACCAACATTCGGCAGCCCTTTAATTAAAGGTGCAGAAGTGCAAGCTGAAATTGTAAAAACTTACAAAAATGAAAAAGTAATCATCTTCAAAAAAAGAAGAAGACAAAATTCAAGAAGAAAACAAGGTCATCGTCAGTTCAGAACTGAAGTTAAGATCTTATCAATCAAGGCTTAATAGGCCTGTAAATAATATAGTAACCTTTCAATTTTGCGCAATTGGGTTATTTAACTAAAATCATTGGAGAAGTATGGCTACGAAGAAAGCTGGCGGTAGTTCAAGAAACGGTCGCGATTCAGCAGGTAGAAGATTAGGTGTTAAAAAATACGGTAGTGAATTTGTTGATGCTGGAAATATTATTGTTCGTCAAAGAGGAACAAAATGGCATCCTGGTAAAAATGTAGGAATTGGAAAAGATCATACAATTTTTGCTAAAATTGCTGGTATTGTTACTTTTGTAAAAAGTTCTCGTAAAAACAGAACTTATATTGATGTAAATCCAGTTTCTGCTTAAAAATTCCTGTTTTTTTGTCGTCGCTATAGAGTTTGTTTTGCAAATTTTACAGCGACAGATCTCTTCAAAATTATAAATTCAATCTTTTGAATTTTATCATGCGGATGTGGCGAAATTGGCAGACGCACTAGACTTAGGATCTAGCGCCTCACGGCATGTGGGTTCAAGTCCCTCCATCCGCACCACTCTCTCTTGAAAAAATAGTAGTACATTCTTTGAAGGACCAAAATCCTCCGTAATTTAAGCTACGCTTAAATGCCACTTCCTTTTTACTTAAAATTTATTTTTTCCAAGTAAGAAGTTACAATTTGCTAAAGCAAATTGTCAAAGGAGGTTGAAAAATTTGATTGCTATTTTTAGCCTTTCTGATTTAAAATATTTCGGTTTTTTAAACTTAAAAACATAACTAAATAAAACAGATAAAACAATGGAAGTATCTATTAAGAAAGTCTTTGATAAGAAGCTTAAACAAGACTATAAAATTACCGTGCCTTACAAGTTAATTGAGGCTAAGGTTAACGATAATATCGTTAAAATTAAAACTAATCTTACTCTTGACGGATTCCGTAAAGGACAAGTTCCAGAGCAGGTTATTAAGCAAAAATATGGTCAGTCAATTATGGCTGATGAATCAGATAAAATTATTGCCGACACTTTAAAAAAAGTGGTTAAGGATAATAATTTAAAACCAGCATTGCCGCCAAAGATTGATATTAAAGCCTTTGAAGAAAATAAGGATTTAGAATTTGTGGCAACAATTGAGCTTTATCCAGAAGTTCCTGAAGTTGAATTGAAAAAAGCAAAAGTTACTAAAAGAGAAGCTGAAGTAACTTCTGAAGATATCAAAGAATCTTTAGATAAATTGCTAAAATATTATAATAATTGGGATAAGCAGGATGCATCTTACAAAGCTAAGAAGGGCGATGCTGTAAATATCGATTATGTTGGTAGAATTGACAAGGTTGAATTTGAAGGTGGTACTGCACAAGGTTATCAATTAGAACTTGGCAGCAAAACTTTTATTGATGATTTTGAAGATCAATTAGTTGGTAAAAAAGCT
The DNA here is from genome assembly GCA_018969185.1 of Rickettsiales bacterium. Lineage (GTDB taxonomy): Bacteria > Pseudomonadota > Alphaproteobacteria > Rickettsiales > UBA1997 > UBA2645. The sequence goes on from JAGWYT010000004.1 coordinate 23,380, forward strand.
GGTGATCAAGTTAAAGTAAAAGTTAAATTCCCTAAAGATTATCGTAACACAGAATTTGCAGGAAAAGCTGCGGAATTTGAAGTTAAAGTTAATAATGTTTTAACTGCAAAATCAGTTGATGTTAATGACGAATTTGTAAAAAATACTTTTGGTCTTGAAAATAAAGCAAAGCTTGAAGAAGAAGTTAGAAAACAAGTTGAAGCTAATTATCAAAATATTAGCCGTAATTTATTCAAAAAAGAATTTTTTGATTTTGTAAATAAAAAATATGACTTTGAAATTCCTACTGGTTTAGTTGAAGAACAATTAAATAATCTTTGGGCTGAAACAGAAGAAGAATTAAAAACAAATCCAAATAAATTCAAAAACGAAAAAGAGCAAGAAAAGGCTAAAGATAAAAAGCGTGAACTTGCTGAAAGAATGATTCGTTGCGGTATGATTTTGAACGATATTGCGAATAGAAATAAAATTGAAGTTACTAACGATGATGTTAGTAAAGAATTAAATAAAATTTTATTACGTTTTCCAAATCAGGAAAAAGCAGTATTAGAATATTATCAAAAAAATCAAAATGCAGTACAGCAGCTAAAAGGCTCAATCATAGAAGAAAAAACTATAGATTTTGTATTAGCACAAGATTGTTTTGATTCAAAAAAGATTTCTGTTAAAGATTTAGACAAGGCTTGGCAGAAGGCGAATGAGGAGTAGATCTTATTTATCATAATGTTGTCATCCTGAGCCGTAGAATTTGTTTTACAAATTCTAGGCGAAGGATCTCATGCAATTGATGGAGAGATTCTTCACTAACAGCTGCTAAAAGCGGCTGTATAGTTCAGGATGACAGTTAATGAATTTTTGGGTGTTAAAATTTAAATTAAAAATATATGCAAGATTTTCTTGATGCGTTAAAAATGGTGGCTTTTCCTATTCATAAGGAAGGATATAAGTTCATTTTGATCTTTGCGATTGTAACAATTATTTTGGCTTTGATGAGCCAGTTTCTTGGTATAGTTGGACTTGTTTTAACTTTATGGTGTGTGTTTTTCTTTCGTGATCCTGAAAGATTTACGCCAAATGATTCTGCGGCAATAATCAGCCCTGCTGATGGCGTTGTTACTAAAATTGAATATGGCGTTACTGCTCCATCTGACCTTGGTTATGGTGATAAAAAATGGAATAAGATGAGCGTTTTTCTGAATGTTTTTAACGTTCACGTAAATCGTATGCCGATTGCTGGAACTGTGACTAAAGTTAGTTACAGACCTGGTAAATTTTTAAGTGCGAATGTTGCTGAGGCGAGCACAGAAAATGAAAGGAATTCTGTTGTAATTAAGACTGCTAAGGGTGATGAAATAATTTGCGTTCAAGTTGCTGGTTTAGTTGCGCGTCGTATTATTTCTGAAGCAAAAGAAGGTCAGGAAGTTAAGGCAGGAGATCGTTACGGTATTATTCGTTTTGGTTCTCGTGCGGATCTTTATTTCCCTGAGAATGTTGAGATTAAATCTTTAGTTGGTCAAACTATGGTTGGTGGCGAAACCATTATCGCTGAGATTAAATAGTAATTTGTTATTCAGAATCTTATCCGCTGGTTGAGCGAAGTCGAAACCAAGGATAAGATTCATTGTAGTGCTTCTCTTGGTTTGTCACAAGCTCAAATCGCGAGAAGCAAATTCTAAAAAAATTTAAAATATGCGTTCTCCAAATATTGCAAAATTAGCTTCTAAAAGAGAAGAAGCTAGAATGGGTGGTGGTCAAAAGAAAATTGATTTACAACATTCGAAAGGCAAATTAACTGCTCGTGAAAGAATTGAAGTTCTTTTGGATCCAGACTCTTTTGAAGAATATGGTCTTTATGTTGAACATCGTTGTTCAGATTTTGGCATGGAAGATAAAAAGCATCCTGGAGATGGTGTAATTGCAGGGCAGGGCACAATTAATGGTCGTTTAGTTTTCGTTTATAGCCAAGATTTTACAGTGATGGGAGGTTCTCTTGGTGAAGCTCATGCTAAAAAAATCTGCTTTGTTTTAGATAAGGCAATGCAAGTTGGTGCGCCAGTTGTTGGTATTAATGATTCAGGTGGAGCAAGAATTCAAGAAGGTGTAGATTCTCTTGGTGGTTATGGTGAAATTTTTCAACGCAATGTTGATGCTTCAGGTGTTGTGCCACAAATCTCATTGATTATGGGGCCTTGCGCTGGTGGTGCGGTTTATTCGCCAGCCCTAACTGATTTTACAATCATGGTAGAGAATTCTTCTTACATGTTTGTAACTGGTCCTGAAGTTGTGAAAACTGTAACTCATGAAACTGTTACGCAAGAAGAACTTGGTGGTGCTTCAGTTCACGGTGCGAAGAGTGGTGTTGCGCATTTAACATTTAAAAGCGATATTGAAGCGTTGTTACAAACTCGTCGTTTAATCAATTTCTTACCATCTTCAAATAAAGATGCTACGCCAAGAATTCCAACTACGGATGCTTCTGATAGAGTTGATGTTTCACTAAATACTTTAGTTCCTGAAAATCCGAATCAGCCTTATAATATGGCGGAATTAGTTGAGAAAATTCTTGATGAAGGAGATTTTTACGAAATTCAGCCAAATTATGCAAAAAATATTATGGTTGGTTTTGGCCGTATGGAAGGCGAAACTGTTGGTATAATTGCTAATCAGCCTATGAATTTAGCGGGTTGTCTTGATATTAAGGCCAGTGAAAAAGCAGCACGTTTTATTAGATTTTGTGATGCATTTAACATTCCACTTTTAACATTTGTTGATGTTCCCGGATTCTTACCTGGCTGCGATCAAGAACATAGTGGCATTATCAGACATGGTGCGAAATTGCTTTATGCTTACGCTGAGGCGACAGTGCCAAAAATTACGGTAATTGCAAGAAAAGCCTATGGTGGTGCATATATTGTGATGAATTCTAAGCATTTAAAAGGCGATGTGAATTACGCTTGGGCAAATGCTGAAATTGCGGTGATGGGTCCTGAAGGTGCGGTTGAAATTATTTTCCGTGAAGAAGCTAAAGACGTTGAGAGCAAAGCTAAGAAGGCGGCGGAATATCGTGAGAAATTCGCTTCACCTTTTGTTGCGGCTTCTCGTGGCTTTATTGATGAGGTTATTCGTCCACAAAATACACGTCGAAGAGTTTGTAAATCTTTACAAATTTTGAAGAAGAAAAAAGTTAATAAGCCTTGGAAGAAGCATGATAACCTTCCTTTATAAGGTTTAATGAGAAAGGGTTTTTCTGAAGTTAATAATATTAATTATGAAGACCCTTTCAGCGAGTTGATTCGCGATCCACATGAATTAGATGATCAATCAAAACTGTCCCACGTACTTAACAAAAGCATGGCTGATTTTTTTGGCAAACTTGCCTTATCAGCTCTCATGCAATATCTAATGACTGCAGCTTATGTGGCATCTTCCGCAAAAGCTTTAGCTCTTGACACTAAAGACATAACATACAAAGAAGCTTTTAATAATTTTTTTGGAATGCCAAAAGTTGATTATCAGCTTGATAAAGCCAAAAGAATGTATGTTAACAGAGCTAAAACTGTGCTTTTTACCTCAACTCTTTGTGCTGCTACTGGTGAATTATTTGATGTTCCTCCTTTAGCGGTTGCGGTTGCAAATTCAGCGCTTCTTGCTGGAATGACTTCTCCTATGCGTGCTGAGGCAAGGTTACAATTTGAATTAGCAAATAAGAAAAGATATTCACATTTGCCAAAGGCAGTTGATATTAGCAAAGCAATAAGTTTTGAAGAATTTAATGAATATTATTCTAGTGATAATGCAAAGACAGCTACAGCAAGGTGGTTTGATAGATATGAGAAGAAGTGTAATGAAAAGAGTGTTACAGCAACATGGGCAGATTTTGTAAGAAATGAATATAATTCTTTGCAAAGAAAAGTCAGAATTTTTGAAGGTAATAAAGATGTGCAAACCTATACTATGGCGGCAAGAAATCTTCTTACTTCAGCAGCAATTTTTACGGCAGATGCAGCAACTGATTTTATTATGAGTAAGTTCGGTGATGAAATTGAACAAGATATTGGAATCAGTAAAGAGAATGCTGCGATGATGATTAATTACTCATATCGTGCTGCTTGTGCTTGGCTTAGTACTTGTTGTCACGCCGCATTTGCCCGTGTATCACATGGTATAAAAAATAGTGAGGAAGTGTTAGATAGTTTGCGGCAAGATTTTATTGGGAATGGTGAAATTAAAAGATTATTTCCTGGAGCGCTTGCAAGAACAGCTTTTAGTTTAATGGCGATTGGCACAATTGTTGGCGGTCCAAAATTAGCAGAATATTTAATTGCAAAAACTGGAGTTTTTAGTGAGGAAGAGCGAAAAGAAGAAAGCCACAAAAAGCCATTGAGAAGTGCTTTTGGTTTTACTTCTGAGGATGACGAGATTATTAGGAAAGCAAATAAAGCAGCAGAAAAATCCAGCGAAAAACTTGTGAAAATAATGGAAGCACAACCTGGAGTTGTAATTAAAGAAGCTTCAGCTAATAAAGTTGAAGAAGAAAAAAGTAATAATAACACAAAGTAACAAATGAGAAAAAATATAGGTAATTGGGCTTTTGATCCAAATGATCTTGTTGGTGAAGAAGAAATAATGAAACTTGCGGCAAGACATGATAGATCTCCTCTCAAAGCGCAAGAGATAAGACCTATTATTAATGAGAAATTTGAAATACCTAAGGGTGTTAAAGAGGCTGTGGGTTGCACACTTAAATCTATAAATGAAAAATGTGTTGCTGACATTGGAAAAATTGATGAGTTGATTAGTGAAGAAGAAGTAAAGGAAATTATTGAAAGAGCGCGCGATTCTGAGAGTACGATAACTGTTGATGATCTAAAATCTGTTGCTGCTAAACCACTGCAAATTGCAGCAAATTCAGGACAAAGACAGGCTTTGCAAAATATGAAAGATATTTTGCCAAAAGATCCTTTTGCTGCGGTTATGAGAAATCCAGCACTTCTTGCTGATGGCTATAAGGCGCGTTTATTTTACCAATCATTTGGAATATTTCCGGCAATACAAATAAGAGATAATGTTCTTGATAAGGATACGTCGTTATTTTTTAAATCAATAGTTACAGCACTTGCTGAAACCACACCGGGAGCTTTTATAGAGCTATATTCCAAAGAACAAAATTTAGCAAAATCCGGTCTTAATCCACGAGTTGGTGCTGATTTCGCTAATACGGCTATGATCATTGCTCCACTTTTTTTAGTTAGAAATTATTTAACTTGGATTGGTGTGAATACTGATAAAGAACATTATAAAGAATTAGGTATAGAAGGTAATTTAGAAGCACTTTTTGCTAAAGCAGGATTTGGTTTTACTTTAGGAATATTTGGTGCTCCATTTGATACTTTAGCAACAAATATTGCTAAAATTGAAAAATCAAATGAAGGTGATATTATTGAAAATGCGCTTAGATGCTACGTGGAGGGCTTAGAAAAAACTACATTTAGAGAAGTTAAAAATGGTGTAGTTTATCGTGGAGCAGGCAACTCTCTTGCGGCTTTGATTCTTTCAAAGGAAGCAAGAGAAGGAGTTATAAAAGTTTTTCAAGCCCTTTATTCTGCGGTTGGAGAGATGCTTGATATGCAATTATATAGTGAGCAAAGTAAATCAGATCCAAGATCAAGTATTGCTCCTGATGAGCATAGAAAAGTTACTGAAGCTAAAGATAAAGTTAAATAAAATTATCCCCCACTTACCATTTTCAAGCATTCATCATAATTAAAAAGCTGCAGTAATTCACGATATTTTTTACTTTCGGGGAATTGTAATTTTTCATCTTTTTGCAAAATTACCTCAGCATTTTTGTGAGCAATTTTTAATAAATCATTATCAAAATTTAAATCTGCAATTTTAAATTCTGGAAAACCGCTTTGTTTAGTGCCAAGTAATTCGCCACTTCCCCGCATTTTTAAATCTTCTTCAGCAATAAAAAATCCATCATTTGAATCACGTAAAATTCCAAGTCTTTTCTTACCATTAGCACCATATTTTTTTCCGTAAAGTAAAATGCAGTAAGATTTTTTCTCTCCTCTTCCAACGCGTCCACGTAATTGATGTAATTGCGAAAGTCCAAAATGTTCGGCATTTTCAATTACAATTATTGTGGCGTCACTTACATCAATTCCAACTTCAATCACTGTTGTTGCAACCAATATTTTCAAGCATCCATCGCTTTTAACAAATTCACTCATCACTTTTTCTTTTTCTGATTCTTTCATTTTTCCATGAAGCAATCCGGTTTTTTCTTGACCAAAAATTTTTACTAACTCTTGATGTTTTTCTTTTACACTTCTAAGTCCGTTGGCTTCTTTTTCTAAATTATTTTCATCAATGATTTCTTCTTCAATTGCGGGACAAATAAAATAAATTTTTTCACCTTGTGCAATCGCTCTTTTCAAGCTTTCATAGATTTCGTCAGATTTATTTGATGACATTATTAACGTCTCAATTTTTTGACGATTTTTTGGTTTTTCGTTTAAAATTGAAATATCCATATCGCCATATAGACCCATCATTAGGCTACGTGGAATGGGCGTTGCGCTCATTAATAAAGTGTCAACTTCTTGACCTTTTTCAACTAATTTTAACCTTTGCATTACACCAAAACGATGTTGTTCGTCAATTATAGCAAGACCAAGATTCTTAAATTTCACATCATCTTCTAAAACCGCGTGAGTGCTGATTAGAATGTCAATTTTTCCTTCAGATAAATCTTGTAAAATTTTGTTTTTTTGTTTTTTTGTTGTGGTGCCAATCAAGAGCTCAACATTGATATTTAGGCCTTCAAGAAGCTTTTGAAAATAAATAAAATGTTGTTTTGCTAAAGTTGTAATTGGCACAATCACGCAGGCTTGCTTATTTTGTGAAATGGCAAGAAGACAAGCAAATATTGCCACCACAGTTTTTCCACTACCAACATCTCCTTGCAAAAGACGTAACATTTTTTTACTTGAAGCAATATCATTTTTTATTTCCAACATCACTTTATGCTGTGATTTTGTAAGCTCAAAAGGCAGTGAGGTTAAGAATTCGTCAGCTAAATTTTTCGTAAAATTTATTTTTGTTTTATTTTGAACACCTTGTTTTTTCGCTAAAAGAATTGCAATTGACCAAGCTAAAAACTCATCATAGGCAAGGCGTTTTCTTGAATCATCTTTGAAAAAGGATGTTTCAAAGTAATGTAAATTTTTCATTGCCTCAAAAAATCCATTCCAATTTTTTTGCTTTATCAAACTCACATCAATCCACTCTTCAAGGGGTTTTTCCTTCTCACATAAAATCAAAATTTCTTTAATTTTATTACGTAAAAATTTTTGTGTAATAGCGTAAGAAAGCGGATAAATGACATTTATTTTTGGTAATTTTTCAATATCCTTAGCATCAATAATTTCTTGCGGATGAACAATTTGATTCTCACCAGATGATTTTTGTAAATTCCCTAAAACCGCAATTTCTCTACCTATTTTAAGCTTTTCAATTTGCCCGGGAAAAGTTTTAAAAAAAACCAAAGAAAAATATCCGGTTGGAGTATAGCAAATTATTTTGTGTGGTTGCCTTGAATTTGCTGGTTTTACGTGTGATTCAATTTTTGCTTTTATAATAATTAATTCATCATTTTGTACTTCAAAAAGGCGAGGGCAGAAGGAAATATTTTCAATACGAAGTGGTTTTATCAACAACAGATCAAAAATTCGATCACGAATTGTTAGTCTTAAAAGTGATTTATGAATTACTGTGCCAACACCTCTTAAAACTGATAATGGCTGTAGTAATATTTTATGCATTATTAATTTATTTCTTTTTAAAGATTAGCGCAGGAACTGACTTGTAGTCCGTTCCTCATGTTCATTAAAAATTAAGACGTTCTTGCAGTGGAGAAATTTAATCTTCCCCTCTTTGTTTGCGGCGATTATCATCTCTTTCTTTAATCGCCTCTCTTTTATCATAAAGTTTTTTGCCACGTCCAATTCCAACCAAAACCTTAGCAAAATTTTTTTTGTTAAAATAAATTTTTAGAGCAAGAGCAGAGTAGCCTTTGCTATTCATTTTACCGACTATTTTTTCTAATTGTTTTTTATGTAATAAAATTTTTCTTGGACGTTTTGGTGCATGATTAAACTTGCTTGCACCCTTATATTCATTGATATTGGCGTTAATTAGAAATAACTCTCCCTTACTTTCAGCAATATAACTTTCAGCAATGCTGGCTTTACCTTCTCTTAAAGATTTTACTTCACTTCCAAGCAGCATGATTCCTGCTTCAATCTCTTCTTCTATGGTAAAATTAAATCTGGCTTTTCTATTTAGGATTTCCATTATTTATATATAGTGCTTCTATGTCCAATATCGATAATAATAATGATAAGTTCGTTCTTTTTAATCTCACAAACTATTCGATAATCTCCGACTCTATATCTCCAAAATCCTTTAAGATTAGCAGATAAAGCTTTACCAAAGTTTTCAGGATTTTTGCTATTAGAGATTTTATTTAGATAGTTGTAAATCTTTTCTTGAGAGATGCGATCTAATTTCTCTAGAGATTTTAATGATTGTTGGTGATATTGAATTTTCCACATTTCTTATGCAAAATTGGTGTTTTAACTCTTTTTCTTAAAGCCTAAACTTTCCCAAACTTCATCATGACTAAGCAATATATTGGGATTTTTTTCATATTCATTTTTAGCTTTTAAAGCAGCTTTTACATCACGCCATTCTTCCAATTTGTCAATTAAAGCTCTTTTTATAAACCATGATTTGGTGCGGTCTTGTTCTTCGCAAAGCTGTTCAAGTTCTTCATTTAGCTCATCTGGCAGTCTAAAAGTAACTGTTGTCATAAGTTGTATTTTAAATATTAATAGTATTAACGGTATTAATTGTAATACAATTCTTATTTAAGTCAAGGGACGAAAAAACTTCTCTCACCTTGAGCTTGTGACAAACCAAGAGAAGTTTTGTACTTAATTTTACTCTTGGTTTCGATAGGCTCAAGGCGCGGATAAGATTATGTGCTTTAAGTATTTATTAATGTTCCAGTTTTTTCTATATTTATCCAAAATGCCATAATTCTGATTAAATATTCATTATCATCACCTTTAACAAAATAATCACTCATGCCAACGTTAAAGAAGTGGTGCAGTTTTTCAACTTCGCTATCTCCTGTAAAGGCAATTATTGGAGTTTCTTTTAAATTATTTTCTTTCTCATATTTTCTAATTTCAACTGTTGCCTCATCACCATTAACCTTATACATGTTGATGTCAGTGATGATTAGGTCGTAAGCACAACTACCACTGTCATCCTGAGCTCTACAGTCGCTTTTAGCGACTGTGAGCGAAGGATCTCTTTCAATTTCATTAGATCCTTCGCTACGCTCAGGATGACAGGTGTATGATTCAGGATGACCAGAAAAAGAAGCCTTATATTTTTCCACTAGATCTTGTCCATCTGCCACTTTCTCCACTACAGCACCAAATTTTTCAATATATTTAGCAAGCATTAAAAGATTGGTTCCTTCATCATCAGCCAATAAAACTTTTTTATCTTTTAAAATAATTTTCAAATCATCTAAAGATTTATTCTTCAGAGGGTCATATTTAATTCCAACCCATTTCGCAACAATCTTGCTCAATAATTCTTTTTTGGTTGGTTTGACAAAATAGCCATCAGCGCCGGCAGCAATTGCTTTCTCTTTTGCATCAGTTAAATAAGAATAAGCAATAATTGGAATATCATGTCTTAATTTTCTGATTTCTCTTATTGCTTCAAATCCGTCCATCACTGGCATTTCCAAATCCATCAAAACAAATTCATATGGTTTAATTCTATTATCTTCTTCGTGATCATAATAATTTTTTCTAACCATATTTACTGCTTCAGATCCATCTTTTGCAATGTCACAAATGATATTAAGATTTTTTTCTAAAATTGATTCTTCAATTAATAAATTAACTTGCTCATCATCAACAATTAGAATTTTTTTCTTCCCTGCTTCAACAGGGTCAAGCTTTGCTTGTTTTAATTCTTCTTCGCTTAGAATTGGAAATAATAAACTAAATTTAGTCCATTTTTTTAATTCAGATTCGCAAATAATATCTCCACCAAAAGCAATCATATTTCTTTTGCAAAAGGCAAGACCTAAGCCAGTTCCACCTTTTTTGCCTGAAGTATAAAAGTCACCAAATAATTTAGGAATAATGTTTTCAGGAATTCCAGGGCCAGTATCTTGAACATAAATTACATTATAATTTTCCCCTTCATAAGCTCTTTGTTCAACGCCAATTGTAACGACAGAATCAGGATAATCTTTTAAATAATAAAGCGCATTTTTTAGGAGATTATAAATAATAAAAGTAAATCTTTCTGGGACTACTTTGAAGGTGAAATCATTATCAGAGTTTAATTTGAGGATTATTTTTGATTTTTCGTTTTCTTCCTTATAGCCGTAGTTTTCTACAATCTTAGGGATAATAACAGATGGTGATAAGTAAGAAAGATCGCTAGAATTAATCGATTTTTCTCCAAGATCATTTAAAATAATATTAATTATATTATTGGCTCCATCTATTGCTCGCGATATTTTAGAAGCTAAGGCTGCTAGTTGTTGAGTTTGAGAGCCTGACAATGCATCATTAGACTTTTTATTTCCTTTATTTATTTCAGATAAAGTGGCACTTATTTGATTCCCAATTAAATTAATGGTGTTTAATGGATTGCGAATTTCATGTGCGATAGATCCAGCAAGAGATCTGATAATTGTCATTTTGGCTTTAACCGCTATACCTTTTGTATTACAGTAGCTGAAAGCATATCCTATAAAAATTGCGAAACCAAATAGAGGTACGTATGTAACAAGAAGATGATCATTTAAGATTATCAATTCTGGATGGGTTATACTACAATATGTGATAGCACCAAGTGTTCCAATTAGGAAATTTAAGAACAAAATGATAGGATTTGGAAGGAGCATGGCACAAAAAATTATACATGCCATCATACCGCAAGACCAACTTAGAGAGAAGTCGTTTAAAATAAACAGGGTGGTAAAGCAAAATGAAAGATTATAACAAACTGCACAAAACCAATAGAGTTTAACGTGTTTTTTTAAATGCTGAGGCCAGAATTTAAACAATAATAAAATTACAGAAACAAAAAACCCAATTGCTCTTAATTTAAGATCTTCGTATTTCTGTGGATCAATATATGACCAAAGAAACCAGTAAGCTGGGTGTCCGAAAGCTCCAGCAATACCAAGAACATAGAAATTATAATCTACAACTTGATCCTTGTCTAAGAAATTATTTTTATACCAGCTTTTTAAACGGTATTTTATAAGTGTAGCGGTTTTCATTCTAAAATTCAAAAAGAGTGCCATTAAAAGACATCCCAGCACTGCCTACCCAAGACAGTACTTTGGCGCCCCTCTTTAATTTTCCTTCTTGTTCTGCCAAAAACATTGCGGCTGGAACAGATGCCGAAACTAAATTTCCGGTTCTATGATAAATATGATATATTTTGTTGCCAATACCAACCGTATCACCATATTTTTGCCACTCATTCTTAGATGAAGCGTGAGTAAAAACAATATCTATCTTTTCTTTATTAACTGACATTGAGTTAAATAACTTTACTATTTCTTCTTCTCCAAATTTATGTAAATCATAACCATAAGAACTAAAGTGTATGGCGCCGTTATTTCCAGTTTTATCTGTCATATCGCAATATTGCTTATATTCTGGAGTTGGTATTACACATAAATCAGCTAAATCAGCACGAGAAGAAAATTTAAATGTAAAATTTTCTGAATTTTTAGGAGTAAGAATAGTGCATGTTGCTCCTTCTCCAACTGTAAATGTAGGGAAAGTATATTCTAATTGTTGTTCATTTCTTAAAGAATAATTTTTAAATAAAGGGCCTCCGTGAACGGTAAATTCACCGTTAACTATCATTGCATTTTTATATGAATTACTTTTAAATAAACTATCAACTATTTGCATAGTAGCTGTCCAGCTCATGCAAGCATCTATTACGTCAAAGCATCTTACGCTATTCATTCCCATAGCTTTTGCAACTAAGTAGCTATTTCCTGGTTCGGCAAACCCTCTTCCTATACCAACATATATCAAAAGATCTATATCATTTTTACTCATATTTGCTTTTAATAAAGCCTGTTCGATAGAGTTTTTTATATGATCAATTGGTTTTTCGTCTTTTTCTTTGCTAAGCCAATAACGTTCCTTTGCTCCAGTTTTATCAAGAATGATACTTGCTTTTCTTAATGCTTTATCAAGATTTCCTTCAAATGTTGGTTTTGAGTTATGTCTTATTAGGTCAACAACTTCTTCGTTGTTTAATTTCCAAGATGGCAAACTTAACGATACTGCTTCGATTTTCATTTAATATTTTATCTATTGAGGTTTTGAATTGATACTTGTGGTAGTTACAAGCGGGGACAGAATAAATTTAATTCTTCACAAAAAGAAGAAACTTCGTGTTTTGAGGATGTTTTAAGTTTTATATGTTATAAAAAGCTACATAATCGCGGACTATGCGATCTTTACCCAAAACCCTATAATTCTAATCAAATATTCATTATCATCGCCTTTAACAAAATAATCATTCATGCCAACGTTAAAGAAGTGATGGAGCTTTTCAGTTTCGCTATTCCCAGTAAAAGCAATTATTGGGATTTGTTTTAAATTATTTTCTTTTTCGTGTTTTCTAATCTTAATTGTTGCCTCATCGCCATTAACTTTATACATGTTGACGTCAGTGATGATGAGGTCATAAGTGCTATGAGAAGAAGCCTCATATTTTGCAACCAGCTCATTACCATCTTTTACTTGATCTATAATCATACCATAATTTTCAAGATATTTAGTAAGTATTATGCGATTGGTTGTTTCGTCATCAGCTAAGAGAATTCTCTTATTGTTCAAAATATCTTTTAGTTCTTGTCGTGACCTAGAAACAAAAGGGTCGTATTTAATATTACTCCATTTAGCAACTGTTTTAAGAAGCAACTCTTTCTTTGCTGGTTTATTTAGGAAATCATTAGCTCCAGATTCTAGGGCTTTTTCTTTGGCACCTTTTAAAGAGGAATATGTTATAATTGGTAGTGAAGAATTGAATTTTCTTATTTCCTTTGTCGCGTCAAATCCGTTCATTACTGGCATTTCTACATCCATGATAATCGCCACATAATCTTTACTTTTCTTCAGAATTTCAACAGCCTCAAAGCCATTATTTATAGTGTCACAAATAACATTTAAGTTTCTTTCTAAGGTGGATTTCTCAATCAGTAAATTAACTTGCTCATCATCAACTATTAATATTTTATTATTTTCAATTATATTGGTTTTTATTTGTTCTTCATTGCTTAAAATTGGAAATAATAAACTAAATTTTGTCCATTCATTTACTTCCGATTCACAAATTATATCACCATCAAAGGCGATCATATTTCTTTTGCAAAATGCGAGACCAAGCCCAGTGCCACCTTTCTTGCCAAAGGTAAAAAAATCATCAAATAATTTTGGAATTACATCATAAGGAATTCCAGGGCCAGTATCATGAACATAAATGACATTATAATTCTTTCCTTCAAAAACTCTTTGTTCAGTGCCAATTGTGACTATGGAATTAGGATATTTGTCCAAATAATAAAGTGCGTTTTTAAGTAAATTATAGATGATGAATATTAGTCTTTCTGGAATTGCTTTGAAGATAAAATAATTGTTTAAATTGAGCTTTACCTTTTGTTTTTCGGATTCTTCTTGATATCCGTAGCTTGATATTACATCAAGCACAATTTCTCTTGGTTGAAGATATTTAAAATCACTGTGATTAATTGTTTTTTCTCCTAAATCGTTAAGCACTATATTAATAATGTCATTTGCCTGCTTTATAGCGTTATTAATATTATTTTTACAGTTTAGAACTTCTTTTAATCTTAATTTCTCATCTAAATTTGGTGATTTAAGAATTGTTGTGCTATTAGCAATTGCCAATCTTATGCTATTTAGAGGGTTGCGAATTTCATGAACTATAGAGCCAGCTATAGAAATAACTTTTTTATATTGCTGATTTTCCTTGGCGGTGATCCAAGCAGAGCGGTTAGCATAAATGAAAATTATACTAGTAAATCCAGTAAAAAATAAAATAAAACTATATCCAGCAATGTTAAATTGAGGTGATAAATCAATTATGTCACTTGTTGGAGTTGTGATAATATATAAGACTATTGCCGCAGAAAATGAAATCAGTAAATCAATTATGAAGATTAGCCAATTTGGCACATATAGAGCTAATAGAAAAGTTACAAATATTTCCCAATATAGATAAATTTCATGAAAATTATTTTTTAAAAGTAAAAAAGTTACACTAAAAGTAAGAGCTGCCATTACCATTACATGCCAGTAAAATGGAAAATATTTGATTTTAACTGTTTCTGGTAAGTATTTGTAGAAGTAAACAGAAGAGCATAAGAAAGCCACAGTCAAACGCAGAGTAAGACTTTCGTAAGGCAGAATTACAACATAACTATAAAAGAAATATAAAAATATGTAAGTTGGTGCGCCAATAAGAACAGCAGTCAAGATATTGCCACGATCAATCTGGGTTCCCTCTCCAAAGGATTTAACCAAAAATTGTTTAATTTTAGCTATAAAATTGCTCATCAGTAGCTTCACTTAGAAATGAAAGAGTTTTTAACTTTTCTACTTCCACTAACCTAAAAACTCAATTATAGTCAGTATCAAAGCCTTTATATTTAGCAAAGTGCTTCAAAATTAGGGTTTAGTTCTGATCCAGTTTTTATTTTTTCTTCGATGCATTAGAGGAATTGCCAATCCAGAACACCATAATTCTTATTAAATATTCATTATCTTTACCTTTTGCAAAATAATCATTTACACCCGCATCATAAAAACTTTCTATTTTCTTCTCATCTTCATCACCAGTGAATGCAACTATCGGGATTGGTCTTAGATTATTTTGTTTCTCGTATTTTCTGATTTCTTTGGTGGCTAAAACGCCATCCATGGTTGGCATATGAATATCCGTAATAATCAAGTCATATTGATCGTTATTTACATCGCCTTTAGTTTCAGCAACATTGATCATGTAAAATGGTTGATTAACAGCAGTAGAAGTAATATATTTATCAATCAACTCCTTACCATCATTTACCTGATCCACAATCATACCATAATTTTCAAGGTATTTTGCAAGTATCATACGGTTTGTTTGTTCATCATCAGCAACTAAAACCCTTTTATTCTTTAGGAGATTTAGATTAAGCTTTGATGATTGATTTGTTACATTATCTTGTTTCATTTCTGTAGATAAAACTTTTAAAACATAAAAATAGCTAACAGTGTCTAATTATTATTTGCAGAAATAACAAACTAAATTCTGCCTTCAATCTATGAATTATATTTCCGCCATAAAAACTCAATTATCTAGGTAATTAAGATTTGTACATTTTATAAAGTGCTTCAAAAATTGGTTTTTATTGTTTTCTGGTTAAGGAACAAACTTTATCTTGCAATTAAAACTTTAGATCGTAAATTACCCGACCTCTTTTTGGTATAATCAAAGAAATGTTATAGCTGCTTGCTGTTAGTTATGATCAGGTGAATTGAAGAGAAAATACCAAATTATCAATTAAATATTTTAATATTATGGCTCTTTACGAGACAGTTTTTATCGCTAGACAAGACTTGGCTGCAGAAGATGTTGATGCCTTGTCAAATAAGTTGGCAAAAATCATTACTGATGGTAATGGTAAAGTTGTATCAAAAGAATATTGGGGCTTAAGAAATTTGTCCTATAAAATTAACAAAAATTCACGTGGTCATTACGTGATTTTGAACATTGATTCTGAATATTCTGCTGTTGCTGAGTTAAAAAGAGTTATCGGTTTTAACGAAGATATCATCAGAAGCGTTACTTTCAAAGTTGATGAACATGCTAAAGAATCAATGCTTTTCCTTTCTGCAACAGCTAAGGATTACAAAGCTGGAAAAGTAGCGGCTAAAAAAGAGCCAACTAAAACTGATCTAGTGATTGATCAAGTGCAATTTAACGAAGCTTAATTTTAAAATAGGTAAAATATGGTTGCTAAAGTAATGAAGAAAAATAATAAAAATGCTCCTCATCACAATGCTGAAGGTGATAATGAAGAAGGCTACGTAAAGGTTTCTCTTGTTAATCAAAGCGTTTTTGTTAGAAAGAAAAAAACTTGTCCACTTCGTGACATTCCTTTCTCTGAAATAGATTATAAAAATTTAAAACTTTTGAATAAATTTGTTTCTGAAAGGGGCAAAATTATTCCAAGCAGAATTACCAATGTTTCAATGAAAAAACAAAAAGCTTTATCTAACGCAATTAAAAGAGCGCGTCATTTAGCTTTGATTTCTCCAATTGGTAAAGAAGTAACTCAAAATCAGTAATTAATCATGAAAATTATTTTAACCGCTGCAGTTCCTAATCTAGGTAAAGTTGGTGATGTAGTTGAAGTAAAAAACGGCTATGCGAAAAATTTTTTAATTCCAACTAAAAAAGCAATTTGTGCTACTTCTAACAATAGCAAAATTTTTGAACTTAAAAGAAAAGAGTTTGAACAAGCAAATGATTCTGAACTTGCAACTGCTACAAAAATCAAAGATAAGATTTTTGGTAAAGATGTTGTAATTCTTGAAAATGCATCTGATGATGGCAGACTTTACGGTTCAGTTAATTCTTCAGTTATCGCTGCAAAAATTAATGAAGTTGCTAAAGGTAAATCTGTTGCAAGAGTCAATATCTTCTTGAAAAAACCAATTAAAGAAGTTGGTGTTTATCAAGTGAAATTAACACTTCACTCTGAAGTTGTTTTTGAAGTTCGTCTTGTTGTTGCAAGAAATGATTCTGAAGTGGTTGCACTTCTAAAGGCTGATAAAAAAGCTTCTGAAAAATCTAATATTGATTTGGAAGAAAAGAAATCTAGAAAATCTGCGAACAAAGAAGAAGCTTCTGAAGTAGTTGCTGAAACAGCAGAAGAAAATGCTGAAGCTAAATCAGAAAAACCAAAAAAAGTTAAGAAGAAAAAAGCAGAATAATTTTTGCTAAAATTTTTTTATAAAATGAACCGCCTTTGGTAATTATCAAAGGCGGTTTTTTTATTGGTAAAATTTAAATCTTTCGTCATTCAACTTCGCTAAAGCAAAGTTGAATGACACCTCCTTTTTCAAAGGATGTTAGAACGAATTTGCTATGCCTTCCCCCTTTGAAAAAGTGGGAAGGGTCGCGAAGCGGCGAAGGGGGAATTAATTTATTTTTAATAAAATTTTATTTTTCTAAAAAACCAGTTGCAAAATAAAAATTATTTGTTCTAGAAAAAGAAAAATTTCTCATCAATTTTCAAATCAAAAAATCACAAATTTTTTTAAATTAAAAAAAGAAATTTTTCTTAAAAATAAATTATTAAATTTTTTTAATTTTTTTTAATAATCTTTTTAGAAACCTTGAATATCAAGCTTCCAAAGCATGTAATAAATTATTTAAAAACCTACTTGACTTTAAAGAAGGAACAAGTTTATAATACTCGCCCCTAACTTTTTTAAGTTTAGATGATAGCAGTTATGATTTCGTTTTTGATGTCAATTAAAGTTGGCAATTAAGAAGGTCTTTTAGCTAAATTACTTTATTACTTTGAGATGAAAAATTTAAGATAGCATTAATGCTTTCTTATTGATTCTAGTCTTTTAAGTAAAGTTGGGTATGTTGTTTTCAAAGTGAATAATTAATAGTTAGAGAATACCGTAAGAAAGCATTTTAAAAAAATGCTAACTTAACGAATTCAAATAATCTCAAGAACCTTATATCTTGCTTGCAGATTTTATTCTGCACACAACTTCAAAAAGTAAGCAAAGTAAGGGCATTCGACGGATGCCTTGGCATAGAAAGGCGATGAAGGACGCAACAGGCTGCGATAAGCCTCGGGTAGCTGCCAATAAGCTTTGATCCGGGGATTTCCGAATGGGGCAACCCACTTTCTTTTAGAAAGTATCTTTAATTGAATTCATAGATTAAAGAGGCGAAACTCAGTGAACTGAAATATCTAAGTAGCTGAAGGAAAAGACATCAATAGAGACTCCGTTAGTAGTGACGAGCGAACGCGGACCAGGCCAGTCCTGAGAAGTTATTAATTAGAATAACCTGGAAAGGTTAACCATAGAGGGTGATAGTCCCGTATAGATAACAATAACTTTTCAGGCTCGAGTAGGGCGGGACACGTGAAATCCTGTCTGAATATGGGTGGACCAGTTCATCCAAGCCTAAGTACTATTCTATGACCGATAGTGAACAAGTACCGTGAGGGAAAGGTGAAAAGAACCCCGATAAGGGGAGTGAAATAGACACTGAAATCGAATGCCTACAAGCAGTTAGAGCGGACTTGTTCCGTGATAGCGTACCTTTTGTATAATGGGTCGGCGAGTTAATTTTGTTGTGCAAGCTTAAGCCGTAAGGTGTAGGCGTAGCGAAAGCGAGTCCTAACAGGGCGACATAGTACAGCGAATTAGACCCGAAACTAGATGAGCTAGTCATGGCCAGGTTGAAAGTAGGGTAACACCTGCTGGAGGACCGAACTCATTAACGTTGCAAAGTTACGAGATGAGCTGTGATTAGGGGTGAAAGGCTAAACAAATCTAGATATAGCTGGTTCTCCGCGAAATCTATTTAGGTAGAGCGTTGCGTATTACTGTTGGGGGTAGAGCACTGTCAAGGCTAGGGGGTCCAAAAGACTTACCAACCCTTAACAAACTCCAAATACCAACAAGTACAGCGCAGCAGGCAGACATCGGGTGCTAAGGTCCGGTGTCGAGAGGGAAACAGCCCAGACCACCGTCTAAGGTCCCTAAATTATTACTAAGTGGGAAAGGAAGTGAGAAGGCCATAACAACCAGGAGGTTGGCTTAGAAGCAGCCATCCTTTAAAGAAAGCGTAATAGCTCACTGGTCTAAATAAGCCTTCTTGCGCCGAAAATGTAACGGGGCTAAAGTAATATACCGAAGACGTGGATTTATTACTATTGTTGTAATAAGTGGTAGCGGAGCGTTGTGTAAGCCGTTGAAGGTGAACCGTCAGGTTTGCTGGAGGTATCACAAGTGAGAATGCCGACATGAGTAACGATAAAAAATGTGAGAAACATTTTCGCCGAAAATCCAAGGTTTCCTGCGTAAAGTTAATCTGCGCAGGGTTAGTCGATACCTAAGATGAGGCCGAAAGGCGTAGTCGATGGAAATTGGGTTAATATTCCCAAACCAAGTGGTGAGTGACGGAGCGTTCTTTTGCGTATCTTCTTATTGGATTGAAGATGCGTCGAAGTTGCTTCCAGGAAATAGCCCCACGTTAAGATCGTACCAAAACCGACACAGGTGGATGAGTTGAAGATACTAAGGCGCTTGAGAGAACTACACTGAAGGAACTAGGCAAAATGCATCCGTAACTTCGGGAAAAGGATGGCCTGCTATGGCGCAAGCTATAACAGGTGGCACAGAAATGGGGGTAGCGACTGTTTACCAAAAACACAGGGCTCTGCTAAATCATTAAGATGAAGTATAGGGTCTGACGCCTGCCCGGTGCTGGAAGGTCAATTGATGGTGTGCAAGCACCTGATCGAAGCCCCAGTAAACGGCGGCCGTAACTATGACGGTCCTAAGGTAGCGAAATTCCTTGTCGGGTAAGTTCCGACCCGCACGAATGGCGTAACGACTTCCCCTCTGTCTCCAGTGTAGACTCAGTGAAATTGAATTTGCCGTTAAGATGCGGTATTCCTGCGGTTAGACGGAAAGACCCCGTGCACCTTTACTATAACTTTACACTGAATTTAAAAATAAGACGTGTAGGATAGGTGGGAGACTTTGAAGCTTGGTCGCTAGGCCAGGTGGAGTCGTCCTTGAAATACCACCCTTCTTCTTTTTAAATTCTAACTAGAACATCTGAATCGATGTTTAGGACACTGTATGGCGGGTAGTTTGACTGGGGCGGTCGCCTCCCAAAGAGTAACGGAGGCGCGCAATGGTAAGCTCAGACTGGTCGGAAATCAGTTTTAGAGTGTAATGGCAAAAGCTTGCCTGACTGCGAGACCTACAAGTCGAGCAGAGACGAAAGTCGGTCATAGTGATCCGGTGGTTCTGTATGGAAGGGCCATCGCTCAACGGATAAAAGGTACGCCGGGGATAACAGGCTGATGATTCCCTAGAGTTCATATCGACGGAATCGTTTGGCACCTCGATGTCGGCTCATCACATCCTGGGGCTGAAGAAGGTCCCAAGGGTTCGGCTGTTCGCCGATTAAAGTGGTACGTGAGCTGGGTTCAGAACGTCGTGAGACAGTTCGGTCCCTATCTGCCGCAGGTGTTTGGAAAATTGAGAGGAGTTGACTTTAGTACGAGAGGACCGAGTTGAACGTACCAATGGTGTTCCAGTTGTTTCGCCAGAAGCATTGCTGGGTAGCTAAGTACGGACGGGATAACCGCTGAAAGCATCTAAGTGGGAAGCCTCCCTCAAAACAAGTTTTCCCTATAGGGTCGTGGAAGACTACCACGTTGATAGGCTGGATGTGTAAGAACGGCAACGTTTTAAGCTAACCAGTACTAATAGCCCGATTGGCTTATTTACGAAGTTGTGTGTAGTATAAAATCTATATATGATGGATGTAAGGTTTTTGAGAAGCTAGAATTCAGGTATACTCTAACTATTAATTATAAATGTCACTTATTGGCTTGGTGACGATAGCGGTGTGGAACCACTCGACACATTCCGAACTCGCAAGTGAAACGCAAGTCGCGCCGATGGTACTTAGTCGTTAGGGCTAGAGAGATTAGGTTATCACCAAGCTTGTAAGTGACATTTACTTTTAATAATAACTAAAAACCCGCCTAATTAATTTTAGGCGGGTTTTTTTATTTTCTTGATTTCATCATTATTTTTGAATCGCTTTTTATTTCAGGGATGAAGATATATGGGAATAATTTCTTCATTTTTTCAACTCTATATTGAAATAATTGCTTATCATAATTAAATTCTTATCTCTATTAAAACTTCTAAAGCTAATTAAATGAATAATTCCAAAAAAAGTCTTCTTACCTGGTTAATAATTTTTGTTGTGGTGATGATGGTTTCAAACATCATTGCTGGTCCTTCTGGTATTAATGGTAATAATCTCGCTTTTAGCGATTTCATGAAGAAGGTTGATGCAGCTGAGGTGGTTCATGTCGATATTAAAGGTAATGACTTAGTTGGAAAATTAAAAGATGGTTCACAATTTTATACATATCTCCCAGATTATCCTAATTTAATAGAAAAATTACGTGAAAAAAATGTTGAGATAAATGCTGTTCCTTTGGTGAGTAAGTCAGAAAGGATAGTTGGTGGAATCTTAGGTTTCTTGCCATTCGTTTTGATGATTGCTTTATGGATATTTTTTGCTAAAGGCATGTCTGCAAGCAGTAATCGCGCGATGGGGTTTGGTAAATCAAAAGCAAAACTTTTACAAGAAAATAAAAACCGCGTTACTTTTGCTGATGTTGCAGGTATTGATGAAGCAAAACAAGAATTAAGCGAAATTGTTGATTTTTTGAAAGATGCTAAAAAATATACTGAAGTTGGTGCGAGAATTCCTCGCGGATGTTTATTAATTGGTTCTCCCGGAACTGGTAAAACATTGTTAGCGCGCGCTATTGCTGGTGAAGCTGGTGTGCCATTCTTCTCAATTTCAGGATCAGATTTTGTTGAAATGTTTGTGGGTGTTGGCGCGTCACGTGTTCGTGATATGTTTGAGCAATCAAAAAAATCAGCACCATGCATTGTTTTTATTGATGAAATTGATGCGGTTGGAAGACACAGAGGTTCTGGAGTTGGTGGTGGAAATGATGAAAGAGAACAGACGTTAAACCAATTGCTTGTTGAGATGGATGGTTTTTCAGAAAATGAAGGTGTGGTAATTATTGCAGCAACAAACCGTCCTGATGTTTTGGATCGTGCTCTTTTACGTCCTGGTCGTTTTGATCGTCAAGTTACAGTGCCAAATCCTGATATTATTGGTCGTGAACAAATTCTTGCAGTTCATGTTAAAAAAATTAATGCGGCGGCAGATGTTGATATTAAAGGTATTGCACGTGGCACTCCAGGTTTTGCTGGTGCTGATTTAGCTAATTTGATTAATGAAGGTGCTTTAATGGCGGCAAGAAATAATCAGAAAATGGTTACCATGAAAAATCTTGAAGAGGCAAAAGATAAAATCATGATGGGACCAGAAAGAAAAAGCATGGTGATGCAAAAAGAAGAGAAAGAATTAACGGCCTATCATGAAGCGGGGCATGCAATTACGGCGATTAATTCTGCTAATTCTGATCCAATTCACAAAGCAACAATTATTCCACGTGGCCGTGCTTTGGGTCTTGTTATGCGCTTGCCGGAGCGTGATCGTTTTTCAATTACTCGTGCAAAATTACATGATGATTTAGTTGTGGCAATGGGTGGACGTGCTGCTGAAGAAATGATTTTTGGTTATGATAGAGTTACAACTGGAGCATCTTCTGATATTACACAAGCAACAAATATGGCGCGCAACATGGTAATAAAATGGGGCTTATCTGACAAGGTTGGAACAATTGATTATAGCTCTGATGATAGCTCATCTTATTATCCACAACAAAAAGAATTTTCAGAAGAGACTGGAAAATTAATTGATGCTGAGACTAAGAGAATTGTTGATGAAGCTCTTACAAAAGCAAAAAATATTCTTAATGAGAAAAAAGCTGATCTTGAAAAATTAGCAAAAGCTTTGCTTGAATATGAAACGCTAACTGGTGATGAGATTAAGTCTTTACTGGCTGGAAATGAGATTAGAAAAAATTCATCGACAGAAACTCATAGTAGAGCCAGCTTTATTCCGTCTCAATCTTAATCTTCTACTACACGTCATCCTTGAAATGCGAAGCATTTCGAGGATCTCATGAGTTAAAAGGAAGAGATCTTCGAATTTACTTCGTAAATTCAAGGATGACGAGATTAATTTTAGTTGAATTTAAGTGCTTTAGTCTTAATTTTTGTCAGAGTTAATCGTTAAAATAAATTTCTTAAATTATGCAATTTGAAGTAGCAAAGCCAACATTGTTGAAAGCGGTTTCAAACGTTAATGGCGCGGTTGAAAAGAAAAATACTATTCCAGTTTTACAAAATATTAAAATTGAAGTTGCAGGAGACAAAGTTAATTTGGTGGCAACTGATATGGATATTTTGGTTACTACAGATTTTGAAGCAGATGTTAAAAAGGGTGGCGCTACAACAGTGCCGGCACAAATGTTTTTTGATATTATCAGAAAAATTCCTGATCTATCAAAAATTATGATTTTGCAAGAAAGTCCAACAATTTTACAAATAAAATCAGGTAAATCGAAATATAATTTGCCATGCATTGAAGCTTCGGAATTTCCTAATTTATCTGAAGGGGATCTTGGTGGTGCGGCTGAAATTGAATCAGAAAAATTAGCAAAAATGATTGATAAAACACGTTTTGCAATTTCTAGTGACGAAGCACGTTATTACTTAAATGGTTTATTTTTACAAGCAGTTAAAAAAGATGCCGGTTTTGAATTGCGATCTGTTGCTACAGATGGACATAGACTTGCTTTATCTCACACGCCAGCTGTTAATTTTGATAGTGAATTTGGTGTTATTTTACCAAAAAAATCAGTTGCAGAAATTAGAAGAATTATTGACGGAACTAAGAAAGTTAGTATTGCGGTTTCTCGTGTGAAAATAAAAATTATTGCTGAGCAAACAACTATTGTTTCAAAGCTTATTGACGGTGAATTTCCTGATTATGATAAGGTTCTACCAAAAAATAATAGTCAATTAGCAGTGATTAATAAAAAGACTTTTTTTGACTGTGTTGATCGTGTTTCAACAGTTGCTAATGATAAGCATAAATCAGTTAAATTAACGCTTGAAAATGGTAAGATGAATTTACAAGTGAGCACCAATGATGGCAGTTTTGCTTATGAAGAATTTGATGTTTCATATAGTGGAGATAAAATTGAAACAGGTTTTAATTCACGCTATCTTCTTGATGTAATTGGTCAAGTTGATAAGGAAGAAGTGTTGATGAGATTCAAAGACAGAGTTTCTCCAGCATTGCTTGAAGCGAGGGATATGTATTCGATTTTCGTTATTATGCCGGTTAGGGTATAAATATAGTGTCATTCTGAGCGCAGCGAAGAATCTCGTCCAAGTGTCATGAGATCCTTCACAAAGAAAAAGTTAAGCAACAAGTTGTTTAACTTTTTCTTTGTTCATGATGACAAGTGGTTTAGTAATTATTAAGTTGAAACTTGGTAATGGATGCCGTCTTTCGACGGCATGACAAAAGTGTAAAATTGTGACACAAATCTCAAAATTAATTCTTACAAATTTTCGTAATTTCTCTTCTAAGAAACTTGAATTCTCTTCGCAGTTGGTTTTTTTATTTGGTGAGAATGGTGTTGGAAAAACCAATATTTTAGAAGGGTTAACTCTTATTGGGCGTAGTCAGGCTTTGCGCCCCGCTGATTTTGAAGAGATGATAAATAATGAGAGTAAGAATGGATTTACTGTTTATGCAGAGCTGGTAAATCATGATTTAATTGAGAAATTAGGCGTTGCTTTTGATTTAGAAAAAAAGAAAAAATTATTTCAAGTTAATGGTGAAATTCTCAGTAATAAGAAACAAAATGAGTTAAAAAATAAATTAATAAATTTTATTTATTTAACGCCACAAATAGAATCGCTATTTATTTCAGGAAAGAGTGAAAGAAGGGTATATCTGGATAAAATTGTTTCTGACATCGATGTTGAGCATCAAAACCGCATTAATAGCTATCAAAAATTACTCAAAGAAAGATTATTAATTCTGCAAAAGTACAAATCTAATGATTCTGTCAAATGGCTTGATGTAATTGAAAATCAAATTGTTGAGCTTGGTATGGCAATTGCCTCAGCGCGTATTGAGACAGTTGATTTCTTTAATAAAGCTATAAATTCATTTTCTTCAAATTTCCCAAAACCACAATTACAAATAATTGGTGATGTTGAGCAAAATGTTATGAAGCAAAGTGCGGTTTTATTAGAAGAAAATTATAGGCAAAAATTAAAGGAAAATCGTAATAGTGATTTAGTGAATTTTAAAACTGCATTTGGTGTTCATCGTAGTGATTTTGATGCGATATTTACTAAAAAAAATATCTCAGCAAAATTTTGTTCAACCGGAGAACAGAAGTCAATTATGGCTTCAATCACTTTGGCGCGCGCAAAAATTTCTGCTACTTATAGAAATCAACCAACAATTTTGATATTTGATGAAGTGGCTTCACATCTTGATAATAAAAGAAAGAGTGATTTGTTTGAAGAAATAAAAGAAACAAAACTACAATCTTTTTTTAGCGCTACTACGCAAGATTTAATTCCTAAAAAATATTTATTCCAAAGCAAAAATCTATTGATAGTAAATTAATATTAATTGCAGTAGCAAAGTATTTTTACTTTGGTATATAAGAAGGGTAGATTATAGCGATAGATAATTTGTGATAAGAGAAAATAATAATAATATGTAGAAGATTAGAAGTGCTGGTGTTAGAAGGCTTATAGCATTTGATATTTTTTTTGTGAGGCTGATTTGATTTATATTTTTTATATAAATAAAATATCCAACAAAAAATATAATTGATGTACTTACTGCTGCAAAAATTCCTTCCTCAAAATAATTCGTCAGAAAGAACAATCCGTAAAGAAGAGTAAGTGGAATTAAAAAGTTTGAGAGTGATAGAATTACTGTGTTTTTTTTCATTATATTGAAAATGTTTTCGTAGTATTAAGTTCTACATAAAATAAAACCCTGCCACTTATAATTAAGTGACAGGGTTTTATAAAACTTTTCTCCAAAGAAAAATCAATTAAGAGTTTACGTCAACTTGGAAAGTTAAAGCACAAACCTTAGAGCTTGCTGAAGACACGATATAACCAGTGTTAGCAGAAGCACTTGCAGTATAGCAAGTAGTTAAAAGACCTCTAACTCTACCAGCATTTGCAAAACCGTCATCAACTTTAGTGTCGATTGAAAGAGCATCTGGACCAGTAAGAGAAGCTGTAGCTAAAGGAGCTGAACCATTCACCAAAGTGTTAGCAACTGTTGTAGATGCAGTAGTAGCACCAGTTAACACAACAACGTTTTGATAAGCTGGAGATGCAGCTTTACCTTCACTAACAGAAGTTGTATAAGCTGCGTCAGTAGCAGAAGTTACAGCGATACGATAGTCAAAATGCCATCCAGCAAATTTGATTTTAGAAGCAGGCATGTTAGTTCCAACTGCTTGTGAGTTAGTAATGTTAGAAGAAGTTAAGTTTAAGCTGTTATCAATAGTACCAGTTTTGATTAATTGATCCCAAGCAACAACTGATTCTGAAGAATAAGTTGTAATGTTAGCGTTATTATATTGAATTTTGCTGTTTAATCCATAAGTGGTATCAGATACAGCTGAGCCTGCAACTGCTGTTGTATAGTCACCAGGAAGAGCATTGTACTGAGAGTAGAAACCGCTAACAGCAACAGCATATCCTCTAGCTTCGCTAATAGCAGAACGTAATTCTGAGCTTTTAATCAAGCTTGCACCACCAGTTACACCGGCAATTAAAAGACCAATGATGATTAACACAATTGATAATTCGATCAGTGAGAATGCTGATTTTTTTGAAGAAAAAGTTTTTTTCATAATTTGTAAAACTAGTTATTTTTATTTATTATAAGGAAAGCGAAAGCTAACTTAAGAACTAAAAGCTCTAACTTAGATTAGGTAATTAAGCAACTGAATTTCTTGATGTCAATATATTATTTTTCTTTATACAAATTTTACATCGATTATTTCATAATTTGACACACCACCTGGAGTTTTAATTTCAACTTCATCACCAGATTTTTTTCCTAAAAGAAAACGCGCAACAGGCGAAAATACTGATATTAGACCATTATCGATATCTGCTTCAAACTCACTTACTATTTTATAAGTAACCATTTTTCCATTATCGAGATTTTCTAGCTTAACAGTTGCACCAAATTGAACATTATCACCTTTAAGGTCAGAAATATTAATCACTTCTGCTCGAGAAAATTTATTTTCAAGATCAGCAATTTGCGCTTCAATTAAACCTTGTTTATCTTTTGCAGAATGATATTCAGCATTTTCTTTTAGATCGCCAAGCTCCCGCGCTTCAGCAATCGCGGTGATGATTCTTGGTCTTTCAACCATTTTTAAATTATCAAGTTCAGATTTTAATTTTTGATAACCTTCTTTGGTAATTTGAAATTTTTCCATTTTTATCTCTAGTATATTTTTGTTATCTAAGATCCTGAAATAAGTTCAGGATGACGCTATGCGTCAATATTTATAGTTATTTGTCTTGAAAGGTCCTGATGTTGAAACGTTTATATACTCAGCTTGTTTATTATTTAATTTAGTTAATTTCACACCAAGTTTTTTCAAGTGTAGAGTTGCAACTTTTTCATCAAGTTCTTTTGGTAAAAGATAAACTTGATTTTGATATTTTTTATGATTTTTCCAAAGTTCAATTTGCGCCATCACTTGATTTGTGAAGCTTGCGGACATTACGAAAGCACTGTGTCCTGTAGCGCAACCAAGATTTAATAATCTTCCTTCAGCAAGCAAAATAATTCTTTTTCCATCTGGAAAAGTTATTTGATCAACTTGTGGTTTGATATTCATCCATGACAAATTTCTTAGAGCTTCAACTTGAATCTCATTATCGAAATGACCAATGTTACCAACGATTGCACAATCTTTCATAGCACGCATATGATCAATTGTAATGATATCAACGTTACCAGTTGTAGTAACAAAAATATCAGCTTCTTTAACAACATCTTCTATTGTTAAAACTTGATATCCAGCCATTGCAGCTTGCAATGCACAAATTGGATCTATCTCAGTTACAACAACTCTTGCACCTTGTGATTTAAAGGCATCAGCGCATCCTTTACCAACGTTACCATAGCCAGCAATTACAACCATTTTTCCTGCAATCATAACGTCAGTTGCACGTTTTACGCCATCAATTACACTTTCTTTGCAACCATATAAATTATCAAATTTTGATTTAGTTACAGCATCATTAACGTTAATTGCAGGAACTTTTAATTTACCTTCTTTAGCCATTTGATAAAGGCGTGCAACACCAGTTGTAGTTTCTTCAGAAAGACCTTTAATTTCTTTTAAAATTTCAGGATATTCTTCATGAATAATTTTTGTTAAATCTCCACCATCATCTAAAATCATATTTGGTTTCCAAGAAGAATTTCCAACGATTGTTTGTTTAATACACCATAAATATTCTTCTTCTGTTTCACCTTTCCAAGCAAAGACAGGAATGTTAGCAGCAGCAATTGCAGCAGCAGCTGAATCAACTGTTGAAAAAATATTACAAGAACTCCAACGTACCTCTGCACCTAGATGAATTAAGGTTTCTATTAAGACGGCAGTTTCAACTGTCATGTGCAAACAACCAACAATTTTAGCACCTTTAAGTGGTTTGGAATTACCATATTCTGCACGTAAAGACATTAGTCCCGGCATTTCATTTTCAGCAAGAGTAATTTCTTTTCTACCAAGAGCTGCAAGGGTAATATCCTTAATCTTGTAATCAGAAAAATTTGTCATGATTTTATTTTTAAATAGTTAGCGAAGTGTAAAGTACAGGAAATACAACTGGACTTTTATAAGAATTTTAGACCAAAAAGATGAAAAAAAAATGGACAGTCTCATGCTATCGGAGCAATAATTAGATAGGCGAATGGTATGATTAGACAATAACCAAAGCTATTGCGTTTCTTTTTATTTGGAATATCCAATAAAAGGATAATTGACATTGTAAGCATTACAGAAAAGAAGTAGAATAAAAATAATTCTAATTTGAAACAAACACTGCTAATCAAAATAAATTTTGTATAGTCAAAAGATTGATGCTGGCTTGCAAATAAGCCATCATTTTTCTTATAAAAAACTTGATAAAAAATTGTAGCAAAAATTACTCCAATTGCAGCAGAGAAAACAGCATCAACTGTTGTGCCATCTTGTAAAACACGGTTAGAAAGGCCAAACATTAATACAAAATTTAAAATTGGTGTTGGAAATTTTTTATGAGTAAAATCGCAAGCAAGAAGGATTATAAGACCAGTAAAAATTAATGAATAAATCATAAAACTTTCACTAAGACCAAATTTTAAATAACAAGCTACAAAAGAAATAGTTGTTGAGAGCTCAATGAATAAGTGTGTGCGTGGAATTTTGGTTTGACAAGTTTTGCATCTGCCAAGTGTGAAGAGCCAATTAATTAAAGGTATTAATTCACGAGTTCTGATAATTGTGTTGCAGCTTGGACATCTTGATTTCGGTCCGAAATATCTGCCAAAGCATGATTCCCCTAGTGGTAAACGATAAGCAAAAAGTGTTGCGTAAGAGCCAAATATTGCTCCAAATATTGCGGCAAATATTATTCCAATTATTTCCATTTTATTTTTGATTAATGAGGTTTGAATCCGTTACTAATTTATTTTACTGCTTTTCCAAAAACAAAATTACATCAGCACGATCTTGCGGTTTCTTCAAACCAGCAAATCCCATTTTTGTGCCCGGAATAAAATCTTTTGGTTTGGTAATGAATTGGTCAATTGATTGTCTATCCCAAGCTCCACCTTTTTCAAGCATAGCTTTTGAATAAGTAAAACCAGACATTGAACCTCTTTTCCTACCAATTATGCCGTATAAATTAGGACCAACTTTTGCAGCTTCCCCTTTACCAAATGTATGACAAGAAGCGCATTTCTTGGCAATTTTAGCGCCGCGATCAAAATCTGCAGTTTTTAACAATGTTGCTAAATCAACAGGTTTCACTTCTTCTTTTACAGCTTTCCCATCAGCAGAAACAGCTATTTCAAAACCTCTTTTAACGGTTTTTTTTGGTTGATAAAATAGGTCTGCAAATATTACAGCAAATGCTGCAACTAAAAAGGCAGAGGCAAAAGCAGTAGCGTAGAATTTAGGTTTTTCCATTTTAACTAAACGAACAAGGTTGAAACTGATTTTTCAAGAGAGATATTATTAATTGCTTCTCCAATAAGATGAGCAATATTTATAATTTTAATATTTTTAACTGCCAGAGTTTCTTTATTTGGCTCAATTGAGTTAGTAATTACTAAATTTTTTAATTTTGAATTAGCAATTTTTTCACAAGCTTTTCCTGACAAAACTCCGTGAGTAATATAAGCCGAAACTGAAGTTGCACCTTTTGCAATCAAGGCATCTGCGGCATTACATAAAGTGCCTCCAGAATCAACCATATCATCAACAATTATACAATTTCTTCCTTCAACTTCACCAATAATATTCATAACTTCACTAACTCCGGCTTTAGGGCGGCGCTTGTCAACAATAGCAAGTTCAGCACCAATTTTGCCAGCAATTTCTCTTGCTCTAACAAGTCCGCCAACGTCAGGAGATACCACAACTAAATTCTTATCACTAAAATTATTTTTTATATCTTTAATAAAAACTGGTGCGGCGTAAAGATTATCAACGGGAATATCAAAAAATCCTTGAATTTGACCAGCGTGTAAATCAAGTGTAAGGACTCGATCAGCGCCTGCAGAAGTAATAATATTTGCCACTAATTTTGCTGAAATTGGTGTGCGTGGTGCAACTTTACGATCTTGCCTTGCATAGCCAAAATAAGGAATAACTGCAGTAATTCTACGTGCTGAGGCACGTCGTAAAGCATCAATTACAATCAGCAATTCCATGATATTATCATTTGCAGGAAAAGAAGTTGATTGAATTACAAAAATATCTTCACCGCGAACATTTTCTTTAATGTCAACAAACACTTCCATGTCGGCGAATTTTTTAACTTCAGCGTCAATGAGGCTTATATTTAAATATTTAGCAATTTCTTGTGATAAAGTTTTATTACTATTACAAGCTAAAAGTTTCATTTGTTGATTTTTGACTTTTGATAATTAATTTGAGGCTTTCCTAAGCTATTTATAAACTAGCTTTATTAGCCAATTAATCAACAAAATTTATGGAAGAAATTGAAATTTATGATGTGATAAAAATTTTTCACATAGTTGCAGTAATGTCTTGGATTGCGGGGCTATTATATTTGCCACGTATTTTTGTTTATCACACCCAAGTAAAACAAGGTTCTGAAGCGGATAAGATCTTTCAAGTAATGGAAAGAAAATTACTGCGCTATATTATGTTGCCTTCAATGATTTTGGTTTTTGCTTTTGGACTTTATTTAGCAAATGAAATTGGTTTTGATTTGGTTTGGCTTCATATCAAGATTACCCTTGTTTTATGTCTTGCCGGCTATCATGGATTTTTATCAAAATGTCGTAAAAATTTTGCTAATGGTAAAAATAAACATAGCGAAAAATTCTATCGAATTATCAATGAACTACCGATTTTAGTGGTGTTTGCTATTGTTTCTTTAGTTGTTTTAAAACCTTTTTAAAACTTTTTGTCATGCCGGACAAACAATTTCTTAGTTGGCTTGTCAACTTAGAAATTGTAGATCCGGTATCCATTGGCTTTTTCATATGGATTGTGGATGAAGTATTTCTAAGAATCGCTTTGCGATCTTAAGAAATAGTATCTACGCAATGACAAACCCCAAGAACTTAAAATATACAAATGGATAATTTAGTTAAAATTACAGAAAAAAGCTTTGGTGTGTTGCTTGATTTGCGTTATGCTACAACCAACAATGTTTGTGGTCATAAGCTTTATGCAGAAAGCGTTTGTTACCTTCATCAAGATGCTGCAGATCTATTGCGAAAAGCAGTTTTTATAGCAAAAAAACAAGGATTAAAATTAAAAATTTTTGATGGTTTTAGACCGATAGAAGTGCAGAGATATATGTTTAATAAATTTCCTTCTGATGATCCTCACGGTGGTTTTATTTCAAATCCTAAAGATGGTGCAATTCCACATTGCCGCGGTGTGGCGATTGATTTAACTTTAGTAAATATTATTGATGGCAAAGAGCTTGATATGGGTTGTGATTTTGATGAATTTTCGTCTCTTGCTTATCATAATTGTCGTGAAATTTCTTCATTAGCGGCGAAGAATCGCTTAACTTTGTTAAATATTATGACAGAAGCTGGTTTTGATTTTTATTCAAAAGAATGGTGGCATTATCAACTTTTTAAACCACGCGAATATAAGGTAATAGAGACTCCACAGGAAATGATTTTGGTAAAAAATGGATTATAGCATATCCCAAATTTCTTGACCCGATTAACAAATTCGGGATATGCTATATAATTTTTAATAACTTAGGTAAAAAATATGTTTGAAGAAGGTTCTACTAGTTATTAGGATGAAGCTCTTAAGAAGAATTTTTTTAGAAAATTTGCAGATAGATCAAATATTGAACAAATTCATGAGATGATTGAAAAAGATCCTTGGTTAGTTACAGCAAGGGATAAAAATGGAAATACCGCTCTTCATCACGCAGTATTTGGAGGTGATGTCAATAAAATCAAATATCTTTGTGGTGAAGAATTTAAAACATCATCAGGAGACACATTCAGAATTGTTGAGAGGGTTGATGTTAATGCTTGTAACAATTATGGTAACAGTGCTCTTCACACTCTTTCTAACAAGCCAGAGGTTAGTTATGATATCATAAAATTTTTAGTTCGTAAAGGTGCTAAATTGTCTAACAATAAAGATGGCAGAAGTCCTTCTGACATTGCTAAAGAAAACGGAAGGCATGATTTGGTTTATTTTTTTAGAAGTGTACATAAGAAATCTAAATTATCAAATAAGCTTGGTCGAATTGAAGAAGAAACTGCAGAAGACTTATTAGATAATATATCAAAAGCAGAATCTAAACAAGAAACATTAGAAGGAAGACCAAGTGAGGAATCACAATATTCAGAAGTAGAAGAATTTAGAAAATCGGATTCATCATCAGATATAATATTAGAAGGGGTTGTTGAAAGCAAGCAGGTTGATTCTCCAAGTCCAGTCACTGAATTAAGAGAAGGAGTAGCAGTTGTTGATTCAGAAAATGAAAATTATCATTGAAATAATTTCAAAATTAAAAATCAATTATGAGAAGTACCATTAGCTTAGAAAGAGAAAGTATAAAAAAGAATTTTTTTAGAAGAGTAAGAAGCAAAAAAATTGGAGTTCAAGAAATTTCGCAATTAGTTGAAGAAAATAATTGGCTAGTTGGTGAGGTTGATAGAAGTGGAAACAATGCTCTTCACTACGCAGCACTATCTGGCAATATGGATAAAGTGAATTATTTTTTAGGAGAAAGAGTAAATCTTATTCATTCTGGCGAATCTGGAATTGCAACTATAATTACAATAAAAATGCCTGATTCTATCAGTCCAATTGATTCTCTAGCTTTAAATAGTTCTGGGCATAATGCGATTCACTACTTCAATTGCGAAGGTGTAGATGCTGATTTTGAATATAAAAAGAAAATAAAAAAATCTAAAAATATTGAATCTGTAGCGATTATAGCAGATGGTAAAGGCTCAAGTGAGGAGGGTTCTTATTTTCCTAAGATTAGCGGACCTGGTCCAAAACCGGCCACTCCAGTAAGTGCAGAGGTAAAAAATGTTGGTGTTAAGTTTCCTTCAATAACAGGAAAGTAAAGCGTAAAGCGTTGATAAATAAGGCGAGGCGATTGATTTTTCTTTAGAGAATTTAACTGCATTACCTAAAATTGCTTCAACTTCCATTGGTCTTTTTGCCTCAAAATCAAGTAACATGCTGGTTTTGTAAGGCTTCATTTCTTCAGTTAATCTTATGTTATTTGCAACAATGTCCTGCGGTAACTCATGGCCATCAGCCTTTGCTAAAATTGCCACTTCTTGCATTACATTTTTTGCTAAATTTTTAACATTTTCATTATCAAGAATTTTTCTGGTATCAATGCCGCCGGCAATAACAGAAATTGGATTAAATGCAGCATTCCAAACCAATTTTCTCCAGCGTTCTTTTTGAATTTCAGAGCTTGTTTCACAAGGCACGCCAGATTTTTCTAATAGTTCGATAAAAATTTCTGTTTTCTTGCTAATGCCATTTGGAAAATCACCAATAATTAATCTGCCATAATCTTGGTGATAGATTTTTCCAGTTCCAACTCTGCTTACAGCAATAAAAGCAAGAATACTAATCAAATGATTATTTGGAAATGCTGCAGCTACAGGTTTCTCAATGTGAATTCCATTTTGTAATAAAACAATTGAAGAGTTTTGATATAAAACTGGTTTGATTAAATCAATTGCTGAGCTTTCTGGCAGCACCTTAGTTGTGACTAAAATAAAATCAGCTTTGTCTTCATATTCGGCAACACTTCTTAGAACTTTATGTGGTTTGAAATTAAATTCTTTTTCATGCCAGTGGCTTTTAATTGTGAAGCCATTTTCTTTGATAAATTCATAATCAGAACGGCAAATTATTGACACTTCTGCGCCAGCATCAGCAAGCTTCGCGCCATAAAATCCACCAATTGCACCAGCTCCGATAATAAGAATTTTAGTTGGATTGTTTATCATATATGAATTATTTCTTGAAGAATTAAATCCTCCGTCACGCGCTTCGCGCGCGACACCTCCTTTTTACTTAGAATTTATTTTTTCTAAGTAAGAAGTTGCAATCGCTAAAGCGATTGTCAAAGGAGGTAGGCACAGCAAATTCTGTTTTTTACAAAAGGTTTTTAACCCTCTTTGAAAAAGAGGGTGGATCAAAATGCGAAGCATTTTGAGACGGGTGATTTAACATTTTTACTCCCAGCCAATAACTGAATAACCTTGCTTTGCCAAGCAATTTGTAACATAATTTTGTTTGATTTGATCAGGAGATAATTTTCCTTCTCCCGCAACAGACAATCCTCCTGCAACTGCTCCAACACCAGCT
The DNA here is from genome assembly GCA_018969185.1 of Rickettsiales bacterium. Lineage (GTDB taxonomy): Bacteria > Pseudomonadota > Alphaproteobacteria > Rickettsiales > UBA1997 > UBA2645. Next base: position 58,457 of record JAGWYT010000004.1, read on the forward strand.
CCAACTGCAAGACCTTTTAATAAGGCTTTGCTATCACCACCAACAACAAAGCCAAAAATTCCACCAAAAATTGCACCAATAGCACCTTTCCTAGCGGCTTCTTTAGCTGCTCTACGAGCTTTATATTGTTTTAAATAATCATCAGCTTCATTAGTGCATCTTTCAATATTTTGATCATTTTCTTCTTTGTTACTTTGTAAATAACGATCATTCTGATCAAGAATAGGGCGGTATGAGCAAGAGAGGGTTGTTATAAGCAGAGAGATTATTAAAATTTCCTTAAAGATGTTTTCTAGTTTCATATTATTATGTATGAAATACTTTCATTTAGGCATGAGATCTTTCGCCAAGAATTTGTAAAACAAATTCTATGGCTCAAGATGACAGAAATAATAATTACTTATTTTTTACCAGCAAACATTGAAAATATTGAACCAATAATAGATGATTTTTTATTATTATAATCATTTCTATTATTGTTATTTCTTCTGCGATCACGATTGTTCTTTCTAAATTTATCGCGTTTTTTGCGATTGTAAAAATTATTATCGTCAGAATTTCCAGAATCCTTTTCATCTGAATAATTATCAAAATAGCTTTTTTCTAAACCAAGTTGATTAACTTTTCCAGTTGCAACTTCCATTTCAAGTTCTCTTCTTTCTTCGTCAGATAAGCTTTTTCTCTTTTTTATTGTAAAGCCTTGGCTACCAACATCTTCGCTAACATGCATGAAGATGTGAACATTATAATTATTTTCAGTTGAGATGATTTCTTTTCTCTTATAATTCATCATGTAAGCGATAACTTCATTAGTGGTGTAAACATAAATTACACCCACTTGATTATCAGCACAAGCATGACGAATTGAACGTAAAATGCTTACTGCAAGAATTTCAACCGAACGAACATAACCAGTCCCACTGCAGTGTTTACAAGGTTCGGTGATGGTTTCAAAAAAGCTTGCTCCAAGTCTTTGACGTGACATTTCTAAAAGACCAAAAACACTAATGCGACCAAGTTGAATGCGGGCACGATCATTTTGTAATTCATCACGTAATGCTCTTTCAACATTACGACGATGTTTTTGATCATACATATCAATGAAATCAATAACAACCAAACCAGCCAAATCTCTAAGGCGTAGCTGTTTGGCTACTTCTTTCACTGCTTCAAGATTTGTATAAAATGCAGTTTCTTCAACACCACTTTCTTTAGTAGCACGTCCTGAGTTAACGTCAATTGCAACCAATGCTTCAGTGTGATCAATTACAATTGATCCGCCAGAAGGAAGTAAAATTTGTTTTTCGTAAAGTGAAGAAATTTGTTGTTCAACACGATATTTATTGAAAATTGGAACGCGTTCTTCGTGTAATTTTATATTATGATTTCCACTAGGCATTGTAAGCTTAATGAAGTTAATCACTGTGTCAAAAGCTGATTTGCCGTCAACTACAACTTCACTAACTTGTTCATTATAAACATCTCTGATGCATCTTTTAATTACATCATCTTCAGCATGTATGAAAGAAGGGGCGCGTGAAGTTTTTGAAGCTTCTCTGATGCTGTCCCACAATCTTGAAAGATATTCATAATCACGTTTAATATCTTCTGGTTTTTTACCAACACCAGCGGTTCTAACAATAACTGATCTATCTTCAGGAATATTTAAATCATTTAAAATTGATTTAAGAATTTTGCGATCACGGAAATTATCAACTTTTTTAGAAACTCCACCTTTATTTGGTGTGTTTGACATTAAGACACAATATTTACCAGCAAGTGAAATATAAGTGGTCATTGACGCACCTTTATTACCTCTTTCTTCTTTAGTAACTTGCACCAAAACCAATTGTCCTGGTTTAATTACATCCTGAATATTATAGCGACGATAAATATTATGAATATTTCCTGAATAATTTTCAGTTTCATCTTCTACTGAATATGAGCCAGTAACAAATGATTCATGACCATCATCATGATCATCAGAACGATTTTCACGATTATTATTTTGGTTATTTTGACGATTGTTATTGTTGTAATGATGTTCATCATCATCATGTTTTGGTTGCTGACTTTCTCGATTTGATTCGCGTAATTTTTGCTTTTCGCTTTCAGAAAGATTGTAATAATCAGGGTGAATATCAGCAAATGGTAAGAAGCCGTGACGGTTGCCGTCATAATCAACGAAAGCGGCTTGAAGAGATGCTTCTACTCTGGTAATCTTTGCAAGATAAATATTGCCTTTGATTTGTTTGATGGCAATGGCTTCACGATCAAAATCCTGTAGGATTCCGTCTTCTAATACAGCAACACGTGTTTCTTCACGATGAGCTGCATCGATTAAAATTGTTTTGTTGGACATTTATAAATTCCTTAAAATTGTTTAAATTCAAGAAAGCAGCAAATTCGGTAATCGCATTATGAGCTTTAGGTTTTACAAGCTTAATTAGTAATATGATTATGAAATTAAATATTGCTTCCATATAGGGGTAAATTTTGGCAAAAAGCCTGAAATCAGTTTGTTTTTTTAACTAAAATTCCTTGAGTCCAAAAAAGACTCTGTTTTTCAACTTATTATGATTTAATTAATTAAGCTAGTTTTTATTTTTTACTTATGCAGATTTGAGTCAATCCAACTTAAATAAG
>JAGWYT010000036.1 GCA_018969185.1 Rickettsiales bacterium
CTCTCAGTAAAGATTTCCATCAATAAGATATTATCAACCCCACCATTTAAAATATGGGCAAAACCAACTCCTGATTCTAACGCAGCAATACAAGTTTCAATTTTTGGAATCATACCACCGCTAATAATACCATCGCGAATCATTTGTCTTGCAGTCGCAATATTTAAGTGACTAACAAGCTCACCATTTGGCAACATCACACCATTAACATCAGTCAAAATTAATAACTTCATGGCATGCAATGAACCAGCAACCGCACCAGCCACAGTATCGGCATTAATGTTAAAAGTTTCACCATTATCACCAATACCAATTGGTGCAATAACTGGAATTATATCAGAATCTTCAAATAATGATAAGATCTCTGGATCAACCTTATACGGTTCTCCAACAAAACCAAGATTAAGAATTTTTTCAATATTAGAATCAGGATCTTTCTTAACTCTAGTTAGTTTTTTTGCTCTAATTAAATTGCCATCTTTACCACAAATTCCAATTGCCTTACCGCCAATTGCATTTATTTCTTTAACAATCATTTTATTGATTGAACCAGCAAGAACCATTTCAACAACATCAACAGTATCTGAATCAGTAACTCTTAAACCATCAACGAAAGATGATTTAATATCTAATTTATTTAGCATTTGACCAATTTGTGGCCCACCACCATGAACAACAATTGGATTAATTCCAACTTGCTTTAACAACACAACAGTTTTAACAAAATTCTTTAAATTATTTTCTCCACCCATCGCACTGCCACCAAACTTGATAACAAAAGTTTCTCCAGCAAATTTTTTCATAAATGGCAATGCTTCACAAAGAATATCAGCTTTATTTGACCATTCCTGACGGTCATTATGCTGAACTGATATTTTATCAACAGGAGTAATAGAACCTTCTTTATTATTACCAAAATTTATAATATTATCAGCCATTTTAATTTAAATTTTATTGTTTTAAATCTTTCTAAAAGGAGCAAGAGAGAGGGTTTTAATCTAATCAAAAAAAACATCAAGTACTAATGTTTTTATTTTACTAATTTTATTAATTGAACTAGCCACTTCATTGATATTAGCAGTATTTCCACTATTAAAATAATTATTAATCAATATAATTTCAGGAAAAACGCCTCTTGTTTTCATCGCTTCAATTGCACAAAGCGTGTGACTTATTGCTCCAAGGTAATTTGCCGTTATAAATAAAATTGGAATTTTTAATGAAGCAACCAAATCAAGAAATGTGGTATCATCATTAATTGGAGTCATAATACCTCCTGCTGATTCAATAAATAAAAACTTCCGCTCTTTTGCTGCCTTAGAAATCTCTTCACAACAAAATGAAACCACATCAGAAAAATTGATTTTTTTATTTTCTCTATTAGCAGCAATATTTGGAGATATAGGATTTTCAAATCTCCATGGGCTTATTTTGTCAAAATTTCCTATCGTTAAATCTTTTCCTAAAACTTTTAAAATTCTTGCCGAATCATTTTTAGCATCATTAATAGAAAAACCGCTAATAATTGGTTTTATTACATCAAAAGCAATTTTTTCTTTGTGAAATTTCTCTCCAATCTTCTCAATAAAAAATGTTTTACCAACATCAGTTCCACTGCCAACAATGAAATATATTTTATTTTGCAATATGTTAACCAAGCTTAGAGAAGGTTGCGTAAATAGGACCAAATACCGCAATAGTAATCCATGCAATCATACCACCCATTACAATTGTTAATGTTGGTTGAATCATACCTACCAACTTATCAATAGAGTCATTAATTTCACGATCATAGAAGAACTTAATGTTATTCAATGAAGTTTCCATATTACCACTATCCTCACCAACCTTAAACATTCTCACAACAAGATTTGGAAAATAGCCAACTGAAGCAATAGATTTGGCCAAAGACTTACCATCAGAGACTTGCAGTTTAACTTCTTCAATACTGGCTTTAATAGCTTTATTTTTTATCACACCACAAGAAGAATCTAAACATTCTATAACACCAAGACCACTTTTAAAAGTCATACCAAAAAATTGACAAAACTTTGCTGTATCAATTTTCTTTAAAATTGGACCAATTACTGGAATTTTTAATTTAAAATCATCAATGATAACTTCTGTTGCCTTCATGTTACTAAGCACCTTCATTAATACCCATATAGCTGGAGGAGAAAAAATCACCAAATACCAATAATTTTTTATAAAATCAGAAAAAGCAATCAAAGATAATGTGATGCCTGGTAAAGGAATATTTTGAGAAAGCAAAAACCCTGTTACTTTCGGCACTACAACTGAAGTCATTACAAACAAAACTGTAAACATCATAAAAAGACCAAAAGTTGGACCAATAGTTGCTTTTCTAGTTTTTCTTTTCATATCAACGTTCCACTTCAAATCATCAATTATATTTGCAAAAGCTTCTGAGAAATTACCAGTCTTTTCACCAGTGGCAATCAAACCTACATAAACTGTTTTAAAAACATCAGGATACTTCGCTAAACTTTCGGAAAGTAGGCTACCATTTTTAATCAAATCATAAATCTCATGCATCAATTCTTTGATTTTTAGAGAATCAGAACTGTCGCGCAAATCCTGAATAGAATCAATAATTGAAATCCCTGCTCTATCTAACTGCTCAAGGTGAATAAATGTTGTAATCAAATCACGCGGCTTAATTTTAGAAAAAAGAGTAAATGAACCACCTTTTTTTTCTAGTTTACAGGAAACTAACTCAAGTCCCATAAATTTTAAAGTAGAAGCCAATTCTGCTTGGCTTTCTGCGGTCATTTTTCCTTTTGAAAAACGCCCCTCATTATTTACCGCTTTATAGAAATATTGACCCATTTATACCTTGATTTTTTTCATTTTTTTAAGAATTACATCTCTCTTCAATTTTGAAATATGATCAACAAATGTAATACCATTTAAATGATCAATTTCATGTTGAATGCAAGTTGCCATAATATCATCCATTTCCATCATCTGTTCTTTACCATCATAGTCCAAAAACTTAACCTTAACTTGCTTTGGTCTAACCACTTCCGCTCTTGCGCTTGGAAAAGATAAACAGCCTTCATTAAAACTAGAGAGCTCTTTTGATTTTGCAAGAATTTCAGGATTAACAAAATACATTGGATTGGTATTTTTTACATGAACTCCATTGCAATTGCCATGATCATGATGATGATGTCCATCAGATTCATATTCCAAATCCATAACTAAAACTCTTTTCAAAACACCAACTTGAACTGCCGCAAGACCAATTCCTCCTTCAGCATACATTGTTTGAACCATATCATCCATTAGTTTTCGCAAAGCATCATCAACCTTTTCAACAGGTTTTGAGATTTGTTTTAACAATGGATCTGGAGCTATAACTAATGGTAAAATATTCATAATTTAATTTAACTTTTCACATATTTCTTTTAACGCAGCAGGATAAATTTCATGCTCTTTTTGTAAAATTCTTGCTGCTAAAGTTTCTTTTGTATCATTTTCTAAAACTAAAACTTCAGCTTGTTTAATAATTGGTCCAGAGTCCATTTCCTCACGCACAAAATGCACTGTGCATCCTGATTTTTTGGCTTTGGCTTTAATTGCATCACCAACTGCATCAGCTCCTTTAAATTCAGGAAGCAATGATGGGTGAATGTTAATTGAGCGATCAAACCATTTATTAACAAACCAAGAAGATAATAAACGCATAAATCCTGCAAGACAAATAATTTCTGCACCTGATTTTTCAAGTTCTTCATGCATTTTTTTATCAAAATCTTCGCGCGAAGAAAAATCTTTGTGATTTATAAAAGCAGTTTTTATGCCTTTTGATTTTGCAAATTCTAAGCCAAGAGCATCAGATTTATTTGATAACACAAGCACAACTTGCGCAGGGAAATTAGGTGCCTCAGAAGCACGCACCAAGCTTTGCATGTTTGAACCACGCCCTGAAATCAAAATTGCTACTTTAACTTTTTTTGTCATTTTTTTATTTACAGAATTTTATTTAACCAAACTACACAAATAGTTTTATAATAAAAGGTCAAAAATATCATAACTATTTAAATTATTTTGACATTAAATAATATTAAATTAAGATTTAATTAAGATCTAATTAATACTAAATTAATATTAAATTTATGCTGGATATAAAAAATGGGATTCGCTCTTTAAGTGAATTCAAACAGAACTCTACAGACATTCTTAGATATATCAAAAAAACTCACAGCCCAGCAATTCTAACCATTAATGGTAAGGCTGAAGCAGTTCTTATTGACACTGAATCTTATCAAGAAATGATTAATAAAATCGCCTTACTTGAAAGTGGAAATAGAATAAAATCGGCTTTAGTTGAGATGGAAAATGATGAGGGAATTCCCGCAGAAAAAGCTTTTAAGAAATTGCGCAAAAAAATTATCAAAAAATAATAAAAATGAGAAAACACCACATCATCATTAACTCTCTGGCTTATCGTAAGCTGGAAGAAATTCTTTTACATATCTCACTTGAATCACCAAAAAATGCTCTTGAAATAATTGAAGAGATAGAAAAAAGTATAATGTCTCTAAAGCTACTACCTGAAAGCTTCCCAACCATACCAGAAAAAATAAACTATAAAAAATACCAAGTTCGTCACTTATTTTGCAAAAAATCTTTTAGAATTATTTACACAATTCGTGGTAATGAAGTAAGAATTTTAGACATCAGACATGCGGCACAAGATAGGATTTTGACTGGTGATTTATTGAATTAGTTATTTTTTCATTATTAAGATTATAAAATTTCACTGGCTGAACATTACAGATGGGGTTGACCCCGTCTTGCAAAGGTAGATGAAGTGATGTTAAAACCACTTATGTACTATATTTGGTACTGTAAGCAACAATGCCATTTCAAGATAAAGTAGAATAATGGTAACCATAACAATGTTATTAAATGCAATCTTATATTTTGTAAATTTCTCTTCTAATTCTACTACATTACTAACATTATCTCCATTATATGACTTAGCCATCTTATTTGCTATACTCATAACGAATGCAACGTATAACAATGTTGTAAGACCTAAAGAAACATAGTTAAGAACCGCAAAAACTATAATAATTACATTACTACTAAGTCTACTAATTGCTAATAGAAATGGAAAAAAACCAATAACATATGTTATTAACTTCACTAACAAAAATCGTAAAACTTCCTTTTTATGAAAATTCCAAATAATTAATAAAACATTACCAACCATTACCAAAAGCGGCAAAAAAAGCATACCAAAATTAAATGCAACTACTGTATCATCGCCCAGAAAATAGTTTATTATCTTAAACAACAAAACAGAACTAACTCCTATAAAGGAATAATATTTTATTCATATATTTGTCATTCCTTCTTATATCTATTTACTCACATTCACTTACTTCTTCCCCTTCGCATTAGCCCTAGCCCCAATTCTTAATCTCAAAGCATTTAACTTAATAAACCCCGCTGCATCTTTCTGGTCATAAACTGCATCTTCTTCAAAAGTTACGTGAGCTTCTGAATATAGGCTTTTATGAGATTTTCTGCCCATAACATAAACTGTGCCTTTGTAAAGTTTCAATGTTACAACACCTTCAACATTTTCTTGAGACTTGTCAATTAGGGCTTGCAACATCTCTCTTTCTGGAGAAAACCAGAAACCATTATAAATTAATGATGCATATTTTGGCATTAATTCATCTTTTAAATGCGCAGCTTCGCGGTCAAGAGTAATTGATTCAATTGCACGATGTGCAGTAAGTAAAATTGTGCCTCCCGGAGTTTCATAAACACCACGTGATTTCATTCCAACAAAACGATTTTCAACTAAATCCAAACGACCAATTCCATTCTTGCCACCAAGCTCATTTAATTTAGTTAAAATTTCATGCGGTTTCATTTTTTTACCATTGATTCCAACTGCGTCACCTTTTTTAAATTCAACTTCAATGATTGTAGCTTTATCTGGCGCGTTTTCAGGGCTTACTGTTCTTTGGTAAACATATTCTGGAGCTGGCTGACTTGGATCTTCCAAAACTTTTCCTTCAGATGAAGTGTGAAGCAAGTTAGCATCCACAGAATAAGGCGCTTCGCCACGTTTGTCTTTAGCCACAGGAATTTGATTTTTTTCAGCGTAATCAATTAATTTTGTGCGTGAATTTAAATCCCATTCTCTCCAAGGCGCAATAATCTTGATGTCAGGCTTATTTGCATAATAAGAAAGTTCAAAACGAACTTGGTCATTTCCCTTTCCAGTTGCGCCGTGAGCCACCGCATCCGCACCAACTTTTTTCGCAATTTCAATTTGACGTTTTGCAATTAATGGACGCGCAATTGACGTGCCAAGCAAGTAAACACCTTCATATAAAGCATTAGCACGAAACATTGGAAATACATAATCTCTAACAAATTCTTCACGTAGATCTTCAATAAAAATTTCTTTTACACCTAATTTTTGCGCTTTTTTTCTTGCTGGCTCAAGCTCTTCGCCCTGCCCTAAATCTGCTGTAAAAGTCACAACTTCACAACCATAATTTTCTTGTAACCACTTTAAAATCACCGAAGTATCAAGACCACCAGAATAAGCTAAGACAACTTTTTTCACTTTTTTATTTTTCATTTGAAATTTGCGCAATTAATTAATAAATTGATTTTACATTTATATGGATTATACCTGTTCTAAACCAGCGTTCACAATATTTAGAGGTAAAATAAAATGCAAATAAAAGAAGTTCAAAGCCGAGAAGAGATTCTTTCAACTTATAGCGTGCTAACCCAGATTTACGATCATTTAAAACAAGACACTTATGTTGATGATGTTCTAAATATGATGCAAAGAGGCTATAAAATGGCTGCAGTATTTGAAGATCCAGAAATTGAAAATGGCCGCTGTATTGGAGTTGTTGGGCTTAGAGTAATCAGAAAATTAAATTTTGGTAAAGCCGTTGAAATTGAAGATTTTATGATTGATCGCCAAAAACGTAATATTGGCGTTGGTAAAATGTTATTAAGATGGGTTGAATGGCAAGCTGCAATTTTTCAGTGCAATACCATCATTGGTTTCTTAGAAACAAAAAGATTACCATCGCAAAAGATTTTCTCTCGTGAGAAGTTTATAATAGATGGTTTCATGTTTAAAAAATCTAGTTAATTGTGTTTTTCCGACGCTTAAAAATCAGCCGCATTTTCCATAAATATTTTATATTACCCTTCAAAATACTACGCGTCGCAATCATTGATACCGTAAAACAAGATGGCATTGAACATGGTGGATACTTAGCATTTTTAACTCTGCTTTCTTTTTTTCCATTCCTAATTTTTATCTTCACTATTATTGGTCTTTTTGGTGCTTCTGAAACTGGTGTAAAATTAATTTACTCAATAATTTCCACCGCTCCAAAAGAAGTTGTGGAAGCTTTAACACCAAGGTTTCAGGAGATAGTTTCAGGTCCACCACAAAGCTTTTTAACAATTGCAATTATTGGAGTTATTTGGACAGCATCTTCTTTAGTTGAAGGTTACAGAACAATTCTAAATCGTGCTTATAGAGTGCATTTTCCACCACCTTATGTTTGGCGCAGATTAATAAGTTTTGTCGAATTTTTTGTTATTATTTTCATCATCGTTATTGGCATTATCATATTCATCGTTGTACCAATTATTCTCAAAACTATTGAAGTTAAATTTTCCACTAATTTCAAAATTGATTACGACTTTTTTTACATTCGTCATATCGCAATTTTTACCATTCTTACCTGCACTATTTCCATGCTTTATTACGCACTTCCTAATGTAAAACAAAAAATCAGCAAAACTATTCCAGGATCAATATTGGCGGTGCTTTTATGGTTTGTTTTAGTAAAATTATTTGCACTTTATTTGGCAAATTTTCATCAATTTAACTTTGTTTATGGCTCACTTGCGGGTATTATTATTTCGCTAATGTTTTTCTATTTAATCAGTTTAGTTTTTATTTTAGGAGCTGAATTTAACTATCATTTTCATCGCACTTATAAAGTTTTCTTACGTAAAAAAATAAAATAAAATCTCTTGTGAAAATCCCGTTCTGGCCTGATTTTAAAGGTTATCGCAATATTGAACTTGGCCTATCAAGAGTTATAGAATTGCTAAAAAGACTTGATAATCCTCATAAAAAACTTCCACCAACAATTCACATTGCAGGCACTAATGGTAAGGGTTCAACTCTTACTTTTTTACGCGGCATTTTTAATGAAAATGGTTATAAAACTCATGTCTACACCTCTCCACATTTAGTAAATTTTAATGAAAGAATTGTTATTGCTGATAAAGAAATTTCTGACGAATTCTTAAATAAATGCTTAGCAAAATGTAAGGAAAAAGCGGAAATGGAACCAAAAATTCCTCTTACTTTTTTTGAAGGAATTACGGTTGCAGCTTTTCTTGCTTTCAGCTTAAAAAAAGCAGATGTGCTTTTACTTGAAACGGGAATGGGTGGCAGGCTTGATGCCACCAATGTTTTAAATAAAGTTTTATGCTCAATTATTACACCAATTTCTTTTGACCATACAGATTTTCTTGGCAAAACTTTACCAAAAATTGCTTTTGAAAAAGCAGGAATAATTAAGAAAAATTGCCCAGTTATTATTACTAAACAAAAAACTTCAGCGCTGAAAGCCTTAGAAAATCAAGCATTTGAGAAGAAATCAAAAACTTTTATTTTTGCTAAAGATTTTAGAGTAGAAAGAATAAAGGAAGGATTTTTATTTGAAGGATTTAATAAAAAAATTCACTGTCCAATACCATCATTAATTGGTGATCATCAAATTGAAAATGCTGCAACTGCAATGGCTGCAGCTCTAATACAAAAGAAATTTAAAATCGATATAGAAAAAACGAAATTGGCTTTAACAAAAGCTAAATGGCAAGCCAGATTACAAAAAATTGAGGAAGGAAAATTCTTTAAAATATTACCAAAGAATTATGAATTATATCTTGATGGAAGCCATAATTTACAAGGTGCCACAACTATAGAAAAATTTCTTTCTTCACAAAAAAATAAGAAAATTTTTGTAATTTTTTCTATGTTACAAGATAAGGATTGTGAAGGTTTTTTAAGAAAAATTTCTACTAAAATTGATCAATTAGTAACAGTTACAATAGCTGAAGAACCAAAGTCTAGAAAGGCTCACGACATTAAGAAAATTGCTGATGATTTTAAAATAAAATCTGTTGCTGCTGAAAATTTTGACGATGCTTTCAAGAAGATTTTGTTAAAAAAAACTAAGGAAGACTCAATTATATTGATTTGCGGATCACTATATCTAGCGGGAAGTTTTCTTGAGTGTAACTATCATCTTGAGCAAAAAGAGAAAGTCCTTCAATGATAAATTAAATCCTCCGTCCTCGCTTCCCTCGGACACCTCCTTTTTCAAAGGAGGTTTAAAACACATAACCAAGAAAATGCGTAATACAAAGAAGATCTACAACAGTTGTTACAGTAACTGGATTCCATTTTGTAATTGATTCTTGTAGTAATAATTTTCTTGCTACTTTTTTACCAAAATCTTTACGTGCTTCCTCCTTCATCTTTTTCTTTTCTTCATCGCTTAACCGAGGTTTTTTAGGTGTACATTTTCTTAAAGCATAAATATGAACTGCAAAATAAGCGGCTGCAATAATTGAAACTAAAATATCAAAAAATCTGATATTAACTAACATGATCAATTTATTTATTACGAAATAAGCAACTATCCAAGCAAATAAACCCCAACGATAAATCATTATATTAACTGTTTCTTCCCCTCTTAGCGCTGCTTTAAAAGATGCTTCTATTTTATCTAAAATTTCATTCATAAAAATTAAAAATTAATTTTTGTATTTAGTGCCTTCCCATGGCATCTCAAAATCAAAATTACGAAATTCCTGCATTAACTTTACTGGCTCATAAACAACTCTTTTTTCCTTATCATCATATCTAACTTCCTTATATCCTGTGAGTGGAAAATCTTTACGCAACGGATGACCCTCAAAACCGTAATCGGTAAGGATACGACGTAAGTCTGAATGTCCACTAAAAACAATTCCATACATATCAAAAGTTTCTCTTTCAAACCATCCAGCAGATTCAAAAACTGTTGCTGCAGTTGCAACTTCTTCACCATCATTTAATGCAACTTTCACTGTAATTCTATTATTTAATTTCAAGCTTAAAAGATTGTAAATTACCTCAAACCTAGGGCTTCTAATGCCTAGCATATCTGCACCAAAAACATCAAGTAAAATTCTAAAAGACAAGTTTTTATCATCACGTAAAAATTTTAGAAAATTAATTATATTTTCTGCTTTCACATAGATGATGAGATTGTCGAATTCTATAGGTTCAACATTAGCATTTGGAAAATTTTCCTTTATATAATTTGCTTGAGCTTGAAGATCTTTAATCATATTAGCGTTTAAACTTACCAGTTCTTTTAATTTTTCTTTGTAATAACATAACTCCGTAAAGCAATCCTTCTGCGGTTGGAGGACAACCCGGAACATAAACATCAACCGGCACAATTCTATCGCACCCTCTTACAACCGAATAAGAATAATGGTAATAGCCACCGCCATTAGCGCAGCTCCCCATTGAAATTACATAGCGTGGCTCTGCCATTTGGTCATAAACTTTTCTTAAAGCTGGCGCCATTTTATTAGTCAAAGTTCCAGCCACAATCATAACATCAGATTGTCTGGGACTTGGGCGAAATATCATACCGAAGCGATCAAGGTCATAACGGCTTGCCGCAGTTTGCATCATTTCAACCGCACAACAAGCAAGACCAAAAGTCATTGGCCATAGAGAACCTGTTCTTGCCCAATTAACCAATTGATCAAGTTTTGCTACCACAAAACCACGGTTACTCATCTCATCACTTACTGAATTAAGTAACTCGTCTTGATTAAGTGAAGATATATTATTTACAGTCATTTTTTGTTATAACTTAATATTTAAAATTTTATGACATGTCATCCTGAGCTATAGATTTTCTTTTAGAAAATCTTAGCGAAGGATCTCAAGAAACGCAGGAGATCCTTCGCCTAGAATTTGTAAAACAAATTCTACGGCTCAGGATGACACTTATCTACTTCCATTCAAGCGCGCCGCGCATCCATTCGTAAACAAATCCTACGGTAAGCAAAGCTAAAAACACCATCATTGACCAAAAACCATATACCCCAATTTTCTCAAGCACTACGGCCCATGGGAATAGAAAGGCAATTTCAAGATCAAAAATTATAAATAAAATTGCTACTAAATAAAATTGCACATCAAACTCATTTCTAACCCTTCCCTCACCCTCAAATCCACACTCATAAGGCGAGAGTTTTTCACTATCAGGTTTTCTTTTTGCAAGTATGAAAGGAATTACGATGATTACTGTTGAAAGACCAATTGCAATTGCCACAAATATTAAAATAGGCAAATATTGCGCGGCTAATGGATCCATGTTTGAAACAACGTTGGTTGCTTTAGAAAACATGTCGTGACAATTTAACATTTTTACCGATTTGTTGATTGTAATTTAAGGAAAGATAGATAATTTTTGCATAATAAATCTTACTGAAAGTAAAATCAATTTAAAAAATAAAATGACAACGCAAACTTTTACAGCAATTATTACTCCTTTTAAAAATGGCAAAGTTGATGTTAAAGCTTTAGAGAAACTTATTGAATATCAAATTAAAAATGGTGTTGATGGGATTGTTCCTTGCGGTACAACTGGTGAGTCTCCAACCCTATCTCATGACGAGCATAATTTAGTAATTGAACTGGCAGTTAAAATTGCAAATAAAAGAATAAAAGTAATGGCTGGAACTGGCTCAAACTCAACTGATGAAGCCATTTTAATGACAAAACACGCTAAAAAAGTTGGCGCAGATTCATGCTTAATTGTTGCTCCATATTACAATAAACCAACTCCTGAAGGTGTTTATCAACATTTCAAAGCTTTAGATAAATGTGGCATTCCGCTTGTTATTTACAATATTCCAGGAAGATCAGTAATTAATATTTCTGATGAAAATTTAGCAAGAATTGCCGAATTAAAAAATGTGACTGGCATTAAAGATGCAACGGGAGATCTTGCAAGAGTCGCTTCTCTAAGACTTTTAATTAAGAAAAAATTTGATTATTTTTCAGGTGAAGATGCAACAGTTGTAGGATTTAACGCTATGGGAGGAAACGGTGTAATTTCAGTTACAGCAAATATTGCACCAAAAATGGTTAGTGATTTACAAAAATTCTGTGCAAAAAATGATTATAAATCAGCTTTAAAATTACAAGATAAGCTCACAAATCTGCATGCTGCAATGTTTTGCGAAACAAATCCAATTCCAGTAAAATACGCTGCAAGTTTGATGAAACTTTGCACTCCTGAAATTCGTCTTCCTTTAGTTGAAGCATCAACATCAGCAAAAGCAAGAATCAAAAAAGAAATGGAAAAATTGAACTTAATTTAAACTCTATAACCTATTAGTTAGGTACTGTTAACAAAGATAAATTATTAGTAACTTGTAAGAACCTATCTTCCCCTACTATGTTGCCTTCCAGCGGCTTTTTCCTTAGCCTCAATCATACTTGCCCAGAAGCCCTTATCACCCCTTTTATTTAAAATTTGCGCTGAGTGAATTAGATAAGTTAACTTTTGCCCTAAAATCATTGCGGTCCAAAAACCAACTGGCTTCACAATATCAACAATTTCAACATTATTCAAATCTTCCTTATATAATTCTTGCTCTTTTGAAGGAATAAGTTCGTAACTTCCATTATTAGCCCTATTACCTTTAGCTCTCATTTCTGCTTTTATCTCAGAATGGGCTTTAGGAAACTCTATCTTCTCACGTTTTAATTCTTCTTCCTCTTTAAGATAATTTTTTTTCTTAGGATAAGTTTTTTTAGCTAATTTTTTTATCTTCTTTAAATTCTTTGAAGCATGGTAAAGAAAGGCTGAAAAGACTAAGCGAATCAGAATAATTGCAAAAATAACTGTGACAAAAATTGCTAATAAAATTGTAAAAACCTTCATGCTTTTAGGTAACTTTAATATTATACTAATCTTATCCGCTGGTTGAGCTTGTGACAAACCAAGGATAAGATCATATCCATAACTTCTCTTGGTTTGTCACAAGCTCAACCAGCGAGAAGTTATAATTCATTAACACAAGCTTCCTTCATCTTCGCATAAGCTTGAACAAAGCCAATCAAAGAATATGTATCATTTGCTATTTTACCATCTTCCGAAATTCCGCTAACAATCATTTCTTCAGAAGCTTGCATTTGTTTTATAATATCAATATCCTCATTTTTACTATTAGCCCAAGCCAAATTCAAATAAGGAAAAAGATAAAATTTCTTGGCGCCAAAAGAAAGCTCAACATCAGATTTTCTCTTATAAAAGAATCCTAAAGCAACACTTATTTCATCTGCATCATTTACAATATCAGTTACTAAAAAATATGGTTCACCTCTTTTAGCATAATTTCCATCACTTTTAATTGGTGTTGAAGCAAGATAACATATAGTTTTATCACTTCTTTTGCTTTTAAAAACACTCCAATCTAAGAATTTTTCCTGTAATTCGTCGGCATAAGAGCTTCTAAAGCAAAATATAGCTATTAGCAATGTTACAAGAAAAATTCTAATATTATTACAATTCATAACTTGACTTTATTAGAGCAAAAAAATATCATGCGCCACACTTAAATTTAAGCAATTTGAAGCTGGAAGCGAAATCGAGATCTCGAAATCAGCATCTCACGCAAAAATCTAAAAATCCAATAAATTTTAAAATGTCGGCAGATATTCACGCAAAACATAGTCCACTTGATCAATTTAAAGTTCAAAAAATTATTGATCTACATTTTGGATCAATTGACATCAGCTTTACTAATTCATCGCTTTACATGGTGCTTGCAACAGCAGTTGCAATTATTTTCATGCTTTTTGCAACAAAGAAAAAAGCTTTAATTCCTTCAAGATTACAGGTTATTGCTGAATCAATTTTTAATTTTGTTGCAGAAATGGTTAGAGGAAGTGTTGGTA
This sequence comes from Rickettsiales bacterium, assembly GCA_018969185.1. GTDB lineage: Bacteria > Pseudomonadota > Alphaproteobacteria > Rickettsiales > UBA1997 > UBA2645. Next base: position 14,084 of record JAGWYT010000036.1, read on the forward strand.
ATGAAGGAAGTAAATTTTTTCCTTTAGTTTTTACTTTATTTTTATTCGTTTTACTCTGCAACGTACTTGGGCTTACACCTTACAGCTTTACCGCTACAAGCCAAATCATTATCACTTTATCATTGGCACTAATTGCCTTTATAACCGTAACCGCTTTTGCAATTAAAAGAAATGGTTTCTTTGGATTCTTACACATGTTCTTACCAAGCGGCGTTCAAATGTGGATGGCACCTTTCATATTTGTAATTGAGTTTTTCTCTTTTTTAATTAGACCAGTTACACTCTCAGTGCGTCTTTTTGCTAACATGGTTGCAGGACACGTGTTACTTAAAGTTATCGCTGGTTTTATACTTTCACTTGGAATTATTTTTGGTGTATTTCCATTTTTATTCAGCATGATTATAACTGGATTCGAATTATTCGTATCCCTCTTACAAGCATATATTTTTACGATTCTAGTTTGCGCTTATTTAGGCGATGTAACAAAGGAACACTAGACTAAAATACTTTAAAACCCGCTTTTGCAAAGAATTTTTATGGCTCCGCCTAAAAAGCGAATCGCTTTTTTTAACGGCTCCGCTGTTTTTTAGCGAACGTCATTGTATTAAACATACATGACTGAGCTAAAAAACAAACTAACGACAAAATTCAAAGCAAAAGTTAGG
>JAGWYT010000005.1 GCA_018969185.1 Rickettsiales bacterium
ATTTTAAAATCTTTAAGTCTTCTTTTACCATCTGCGTCTTTAAAGTCACCGCCACCAACAGGATCTTTCTGACCATCAAAAACTTGATATCTTTTGCAGTTGAAATTAGCGGTTTGTGAACCGCGCATATAATATCTCTGGCGTGGATAATTTGTGTCTGTTCTATTTGATACCCCTGCTGGATCAAGACAAGGTTTGACACCAAAATAATAATCTGCGGTTTCTGAACTGCCATTTACAAAAAAATCTGAATCATCAGAAAATGTGACATCAATATCAGTTGGAATATTGTTTATACTATAACCATAAGGATTATCTTCAACTTCAACCCCTCCATAATACCACTCACGAAAGGTTTTATTATCAAAGCTAAGATTTTCAGATTGATCATTATCTATATATCCTTGAACTGCAGTATTAACATCTTCAAGATGGTCAGGAGTGCTACGATCATATCTATCAGGATTAGGTTTAGTCCAATTTGAACCACATACTTTAGCATTGTCATATACTGGTTCTGCAATATCATAAACTATTTGTAATATACCAATAAATGTTCCAACTGAAGCGAATGCAGCAGCTATTGCAGCTGTGCATGTTGGAGTTGGATGAGAAGCATTATTTTTGGTACATTTTGCTATATCTATTGTATCAAGAATTGGTGAGGGAGCATAACGATTTACGCTTGAATTTCCACATGATGTGTTCATGTAATTAATGGCTAATTTTACGGCAACATAAGAGCTGGTGGCAATTGCAACACATACTGGATTGCTCATATCAAAAACTAAATCTCTACTATCACCAAAATTTTCTATTGGAAATAATCCGTTAACAAGACCTTCAGGAGCGCCAGTTGCGTTGCAGGATCTTGTTCTGCCAGGTCCAGTGGAACCATCAGCATATGAATTTTGTGGTAAAATGAATGCAGCAAGAAGTATGAAGATTAGTAGTGTTTTAAGTGCAACTATGAATGGATTTTTATTACTTATAGCCATTAATTTTCTTTAGCAGTTCTTTGAAGGAATATTGGTAACCAATCATTAGGATCATCTCCCACTTCATTTATTACTTCATCCATGATTAATACAGTGTCAACACGTCCAGAAAGAACTCTGATTATTTCATCCATGCCACTTAAGTCAATTCTTGCAATAACTCCATCGTTATTTTGTTTAACTAAAAAGAATCTGGTTGAAGGATCTGTTGTTTTAACAAGTAAAAACTCTCTTTCTGAAAGCATGAATACTTCACGATAAACTGTTGTGGCTTTAAGATTTGGCAAGAATATTTGCGTTGCGGTTTGTTGCACTAAGGTATCAGAGATTGCACTTTTTGAAGCGTCTTCAACTGATTGTGTAGCAAAGACTACGAAGGTGTTAAGTTTTCTTAAAACCTTTAGCCAATCTTTAATTTTTGGTGCAAATACCGGATTATCAATCAATGCCCAAGCCTCATCAAGTACAATCATCGTTGGGTTACCATCAAGTGATGTTTGAATGCGATGAAACAAATAAAGCAATGCTGGACTGAGGCTGGCTTTATCTTTTAAAATTTCTGTCATATCAATTCCAAAGACATTTGACGATTCAAAATCAATAACATCTTCAGGATTGTCAAAAAGTTTAGAGTGAGAGCCACCAGAATGCCACATAGAAAGCCTTCCGGCTAATGTTCCTGGTCCTCCAATTCCCATAAATGGTGCAATATTACGTAATCTTCTTTGTTCAAAAGGTAATTTATAATTTCCAGCAACTGCTTCATTAATTCTTTCAACCTCATGTGCTGGAAGTCTTTCTCCATGTTCTGAAACTAAAACTGATAAAAATTCAGCTAAGAAGGATCTGTTATCTGACGTATCAGGTAATTGAAACGGGTTAAAACCAGAATTCTTAGCAATGTCGGGAGTCATGTAGCGTCCTTCTATAGCACGAATAAAAATTTCTGCACCACGATCCTTATCAAAGAAAAATAAACGACCATTAAATTTTCGTGATTGTGCACAAAGAAAATTTAACAATACTGTTTTACCTGTGCCAGTTGGACCAATAATCATGGTATGACCAACATCGCGTACGTGAAAGCTGAAGAAATAAGGCGTTCCCGATACAGTGTTTAGAACAGTTACGGCATCTCCCCAATGATTCTTTTTTCTTTTACCAGAAGGATAATTATGAAAAGAAGCAAAGCCTGCAATATTGAAAGTATTAACAATACTTCGTCTTGCCATATATTCAGAATTGGCTGGAAGTTGTGCCCAATAAGCTGGTTCCATATTCATTCTTTCACGCACGCCAACAATACCTGAATTTGCTAATTCAACAACTGCTAAGGAAAGCGCGCTTTCAAGTGCTTTTGGTGTATCTTCAATACATAAAACTGTCATGTGATGATTGCCGAAGGCAAATTCGCCACTCATTGCTGAATCAAGTGCTTCATCAATTTCACCAATTTGCGAAGTTGCAACGTCTTCTGATTGAACTAATCTTCTTTGTTGCAATTGCATACCAGCAATTGCGATCATTCGATTAATAAAGGAGAAAGATTGACTTATTATAAGTTCAAAAGGTAATTGCATGAAAGTGTCAAATATGCCAGCATTGGTTGATGGTCTATATTCCTTAAGTGAAACCAATCCTGCATATTTTATGCCATAAGGATGATGTGCTTCAATTGATTTATTACCAAAATAAAGACGGCTTATTGGTATGTGGTGTGAAATTTCTCCAATTGATGGAGTGATTGGTTGAGTATAGCCACAATTAACTAGGCGTGATAAAAATTCTAATAATTCAGAAGTAACTGCGCCGTCATTTTCAACAATGCCAAGCAATTCAGCGCCATAATTACCAAAACCATTTAACACTCTTTCTGTCATTTCATCAAGTTCATCAAAGGCTTCACGCATGTAGTCTTCCCATGAGGCCCTGTCAGCTTTATGTTGTATTTGTTTTGCTAAATGCTCAAGAACAGCAGCTCCAGACTTGTCTGAACCTCGAATTAAAGTTAGATAATGTTCATTAATAAAAGTTTTTTCATCAGAATGTTTTTGTGACCATTCAGCATTAAGTCTTTTAGAAAAATTATCAGGCATTTCACCATCTGGAAAGCCTTTTTCTTTGCGTCTAACTGTGTGAAAATAAAGTGAAAAATTACCAGAAGCCATGCCTTTAAGTAGGTTATTTCTGGCATTTTTTTTCATGTCAATCTCAATATCATCTGCGGTTTCAAAAGCAAAGCCTTTGATTTTAATAACTCTTATTAATTCTTCTTTGTAAGTTAAAATAGTGTCAGAATTGAAGTGACATTTATAGGGAATGAAGTGAGCTGCCGAAGTCTCATATTTTGTAACTTTTTCTTTTTCTGCTTTTACTGTTGAAAGCCTTAACATATTTTAATTTTTTGATACTACTTATGACCACAACATGTTATCTCGGGCGCGAAGCGCGAAAGATCTCCTGCGTTGCCTGAGATCCTTTGTTCACAGTCACTAAAAGTGACTGTAAAACTCAGGATGACACTGAAGTGTCATTTCTATTCTTTATCGTTAATAAAAACAAGAAAATCAATCCCGGAATTGCTAAAAAAGTTGAAAGAATAAAAAAGTTATACCAACCAAATTCTTTAGCAAACACACCAGCGGTTGATGAGAAAGTGCTTCGAGCTATTGTTGAAAATGAAGATAGCACCGCATATTGTGTGGCACTAAAAGATAAATTGCATAATCCACTTAAGTAAGCAACAAATACTGAATCACCAATTCCACCACTAAAATTTTCAATAAAAACTACGAAATAAAGCGTGTTAGTATCATGTCCAATTTGTGCTAAATAAGAAAATGATAAATTAGACATCATCTGTGCAAATCCAGCAATCCACAGGCTTTTATTAATGCCAATTTTTTTTACTAAAATTCCACCAAAAAAAGCGCCAAATAATGTTGCAAATAATCCAAATGATTTTGCAATTGTGGCAATTTCAACTTTGCTAAATTTTAATTCAAGAAGAAAAGGCAAAGTGAGATTGCCAGCAAAGGCATCTCCAAGTTTAAAACAAATTATAAAAGCAAAAATTACTAACCATTGTTTGCGATGCGTAAAATCATAAAGTGGTTGAAACACTGATTCTTTGAACCAGACAGAAAAATTATATTTTTTTTGTTGCCAATTTTTTCTGCTCTCATCAACAAATAAAGTTGTTATTATACCAGTGATCATGAATAATCCCATCATAAAATAAACTGCATCCCAACCAATTAAGTCAGATAAAACTAAGGCTCCGGCTCCTGAAATCAACATGCCAATACGATAACCATAAACATAAAGACTTGCCGCTAAACCCTGATCTTCTTTTTTAATTATTTCAATACGATAAGCATCAACTACAATATCTTGGCTTGCTGAAGCAAAAGCCACTAAAAATGCAAAAGTTGCAATTAGGCTAATATTATTAGTGATCGTAACAAGTCCAAGTGTTGATATAAAAATAATTAAAACCATCTGACTTAGGACAATCCAAGATTTTCTTTGCCCAAGAATTTTTGTAAGAAAAGGCACAGAGCAAGAATCAATAATTGGTGCGAAAAATATTTTTAGAGTGTAAGGCAAAGTGACTAAAGAAAAAAATCCTATTGTTGCAAGATCAAAACCTTTATCACTTAATAATGCTTTTAGTGTTGATAAGATAAGGGCTAATGGCAAGCCACAAACAGCACCAAGGAAAAACATCGCCGCTAAATTCTTATCAAATTTGACTTTCATTATTTGTAGGTTTGTTTTTTAAATAAAGGATAGTATTTTCTTAGATATTAAAAACTCTAAAATAACTTATCCATGTTAGATCATAAAAATCCATCTCAATTATATGGAACTACAATTCTTTCAGTTCGTAAAAATGGTAAAGTTGCAATTGCTGGTGATGGTCAAGTATCGTTAGGGCAAACTGTTTTAAAATCGAATGCCAAAAAAATTCGTCCACTTGGTGATGGTTCAATAATTGGTGGTTTTGCTGGAGCTACAGCTGATGCTTTCACATTATTTGAAAGGCTTGAATCAAAATTAGATCAATATCCGGGGCAATTGATGCGTGCTTGTGTTGAACTTGCAAAAGATTGGCGCACTGACAAATATTTACGTCGTCTTGAGGCGATGATGATTGTAGTTGATAAGGATGTATCATTAGTATTAACAGGAAATGGCGATGTTTTGGAACCAGAAGATGGAATTATTGGAATTGGTTCTGGAGGCAATTACGCTTTGTCAGCAGCACGCGCTCTTGCTTCAATTGAAGGAATTGAAGCGGAAGAAATTGTTAAAAAATCAATGAAGATTGCTGCAGATTTATGCGTTTATACTAATAACAATATTATAATTGAAACTCTATAATGAGAATTTTAAAAATATTTCTAATTGCGGCAGCTCTTCTTATAACTACAACCAAAGCTAACGCCGAAGTATCTTTTTTGATAGATAATAAAGAAGTTCCAAAAACTAAAATTTTGTTATCAGGATTTGATGCAGTTGATCCGGGGCTGAAAGCTGATATAGCAGATATTACAAATCAAATTAGAAAAAATTTAAAAACCACAGACTTATTTGAAATTATTCAGCAAGCGAGCAATAACAACGACGCAGCTTCCGCCAAGACTCTAGGGGCTATGGTAAATAATTTAGTTTCTGAAGTTGAAATTGAAACTGTTCCTGATTTTGTAAAATATAATAACATTGGTGTTGGTGCAATATTGGTTGCAAATTTCAGTTATAACACGGAAGGCAATCTTGAAATAAAGGTGAGAATGTGGGATGTACTTGATCAAAGACAGCTTTTCGGAAAATTTTATTCGGCTTCAAAAAATAATTATAAAAGAATGGCGAATTTAATTTCTGACGAAATTTTTAAATTAATTACGGGTGAAAAACTTGGTCATTTTAATTCACAAATTCTTTATGTTGCGGAGTCGGGTAATGTGCGTAATTTAACGAAAAAAATTGCCATGGTGGATTTTGATGGTGGCAATAAAATCACGCTTACAGATGGTAAGAATTTAGTTTTAACGCCAATTTTTTCTAAGAAACGTGATGAGATTTTTTATCTGGGTTATAATGAAGGCTTGCCGAAAGTTTATAATCTAAATATTAAAACTTTTAAAAATAAGAGAATTGGTAATTTTAACGGCACAACTTTTGCGGCATCTATTCATCCTAAAGATCCAAACATAATTATATTATCAGCAATTATTGGTGGAAATAGTGATATTTATGAGATGAATATTACAACTAATATTGCCAAAAAATTAACCAAGAGCCCTGCAATTGATACAACTCCAGCTTACTCTCCTGATGCAAGAACAATTGCTTTTGCGTCAGATCGTGATTCTGGTCAGCAATTATATGTTATGGATGCAAGAGGTGACAGCGTTAAGCGTATTAGTTTTGGGGGAGGAAGTTATTCTAAACCAGTATGGTCGCCAGATGGTAATATGATTGCTTTTACAAAAATCAAAGGAAATCAATTCTATGTTGGCATTATGTCTATTGATGGAAAAAGCGAAAGAATATTGACGGGAGGATATTTACTTGAAGGTGTGAAATGGTCACCAAATGGTCGCTATTTAATTTATTCAAAGAAGAAAACGCAATATGGTATGACCAGCATTCCGCGTTTATTTATAATTGATATTGTAACTGGCTTTGAGTTTGAAGTTCCAACTCCTACTAATGAAGGAGCTGCAGATCCGGATTGGGCTTGAAACGACGGCGCGAAGCGCCGTAAAAATGTGCTAAACGCACATTTTTAGTTTCAAGCGGGCAGAAGCTATGCTTCTGCCCAGAGGCGCGAGTCGTCTTCGAGGCGAAGCCGAGAAAAGCTACGAAGCGTGGCTCAGGAGCGAAGTGATCTGTGCTGGACCAGGTCTCCTGACCCAGTCCACATGTTCAATTTTCTTCATATCAATTTTGGTGTGAACGTGAGGATGTGTTCTTAGAACCGCGTCCTGCAAAGGGTGTAGTTATTAAATATAAAATGTATCTCTATTTTCTAAAACGAATTCTATTAATTTTTCCCACATTATTCATCATAATGTTGGTAAATTTTCTAATTATCCAATCAGCTCCGGGTGGGCCTGTGGAGCAATTCATTGCCAAGTTAAATCACGGCACAAAAGTTGAAGGTGAAGTTGCAGCGCAAAATTTTTCAGCAATAAATAATTCACAAAACTACTTAGACTCTGCTTCTAAATATCGCGGTTCAAATGGTATTGATCCGGAAATAATTACTAAAATTGAAAAGCTCTACGGCTTTGATTTGCCTTTATGGAAACGCTTTTCACTGATGATGAAAAAATTTATAACTTTTGATTTTGGTGTTAGTTTTTATCAAGATAAAAAAGTTACAGAATTGGTTTTACAAAAACTTCCAACATCAATATCAATAGGACTTTGGAGTACATTATTAATTTATCTAATCTCAATTCCACTTGGTATAAAAAAAGCTATAAATGATGGTTCAAAATTTGATATTACTAGTAGCACGATAGTTATTATTGCTCATGCAATCCCATCATTTTTATTTGCAATTTTTTTAATTACAATTTTTGCGGGAGGAAATTTTTTAAATATTTTTCCCTTACGTGGCTTGGTTTCAGACAATTTTAGTGATTTAAATTGGTGGCAAAAAATCATTGATTATTTTTGGCATATGACATTACCAATTATGGCTCTTACCATCGGTGGATTTGCTTCTTTAACTTTCTTTTGTAAAAATTCTTTTTTAGAAGAAATAAATAAGCAATATGTTATAACCGCTTATGCCAAGGGTTTAGACCAAAAAACTGTTTTATATATACATGTTTTTCGCAATGCTTTGATGATTATAATTGCTGGTTTTCCAGCGGCTTTAATTGGAATTTTGTTTAGTGGTTCAATGTTAATTGAGATAATTTTTTCACTTGATGGGCTTGGGCTTCTTGGCTATGAGGCAGCAACTTCAAGAGACTATCCCGTAATGTTTGGAACGCTTTATTGCTTTACATTAATTGGTCTTATAACATCAATAATTAGTGATTTTATTTACCACATTGTAGATCCACGAATAAATTTTAGTTCTCTTAATTGACGATTTAAATCTTATCCGCTGGTTCCCGCGAAGTCGAAACCAAGGATAAGATTTTGTAGAGCTTCTCTTGGTTTTGACAGGTTCAAGGTGTGATAAGCTGGAACAAAATCTAAGTTAATAATTAATAAACATGGAAGAAAACGTAAATTATTATACTGCTATAGTTATATTTTTATTATTTTTGTCTGCGCTTTTTTCTTGCTTTGAAACTGCAATAGTTGCTGCTTCAAGAGCAAAAATACATCGTCTAAGAAATGAAGGAAATAGAAGAGCAAAAATTCTTGAAAATCTTTTAAAAAATCGTGAAAAAGTTGTGAGCACAATGTTGCTTGGTAACAATGCTATCAACATCTTAGCCTCTGCAATTACCACAACAGTTTTTCTTGAGTTATTTGGTGATTCAGGAGTGATCTATGCCACAATTGTAATGACGGTTTTGGTGTTGATTTTTTCTGAAATTTTACCAAAAAGTTATGCTATCAAGCATCCGGATTCAATCTCTTTATTCTTTGCGCCAGTAATAGCTTTTTTAGTTATGATATTTTTTCCATTCACCAATTCTGCGCAAAAAATTGTTGATTTTGTTATTAATATTTTTTCAAAAAAACCAAATAAAAAACCATTTTTTTCTGAGTTAGAAGAAATTCGCGACACCGTGAATTTAAAGCATATTGAAGGTACAATTTATAAATATGATAAGGACATGATTGATGGTGTGCTTGATTTAGCAGATACTGAAATTAGTGAAATTATGGTGCATCGCAAAGAAATTGAATCGATCAATATTGATTTGCCAGTAAAAGAAATTATTCATCAAGCTTTGAATATAGACTATACCAGAATTCCGCTCTGGCAAGGTAATAAAGAAAATATTGTGGCAATTTTAAATGTTAGAAAATTGCTTAAGGCGCTTTATTTCTGTAAGAATGATAAGGATTTAGAGAAATTTGATTTAAAATCAATTACAACTGAAGCTTGGTTTGTGCCGGATACTAACAGCTTGCGCACCCAACTTTTTATCTTTAGAAAAAAGAAAAAAAGATTTGCTTTGGTAATTGACGAATATGGCTCTTTGCAAGGTTTGGTGACCTTAGAAGATATTTTAGAAGAAATTGTTGGCGAGATAAAAGAGCAAGAAGATAGTCTTGAAGTGAATATTGTTAAAATCAAAAGTGGTGCATGCAAAATTGCTGGAAAAGTTTTGATTCGTGATATTAATAAAAAACTAGACTGGGATTTACCGGAAGATAGCGATGCTTATAATTTGGCAGCTTTTATAATTAGTAGTTTAGGAAGAATTCCTGATGAGAAAGAAAGCTTTGCAATTGGTAATTACAATTTTGAAATCCTAAGAAAAAAGGCTAATGATCTAGTTTGGGTTAAAGCAAAAAGAACAAAACCTCATCCATAATATCATCAAAAAATGGACCTACAATCATAAAGATGAAGGTCCATTTTATAAATATTATTTTATCGAGCTAAATATATGAACTAGCGCTTTAGATGATTGTCATTGCCTTTCAGACTTGCTCCTTTTGTTTGTTGAGGCGACGCTCCAGGCGTGTTACTTGTTTGATATAACGCTGCTGGGTTTTGAGTTGGCTGCATAATAGGTGGTCCTTGATATTGTCCTAGAGTTGGCCCTTGATAAGTTGGAATTTGAGTTGCCTCTCCAGATGGTGCTGAAGAAGATGGGTTTTGACCCGAGTTTTGAGTTTTTTTCATATTCTATACTAAATTATGGTTAATAATTAGCGACCTAGTAATTTTATATTAATTAATAAGCAATTAATTAATGATAAAACCGTTTTTTTGTAAGATGTTCTGTGCTTCTTTGCTTTTTAGAAATTTTAAAAATTCGCGTGCAACATCCATGTTGTCTCCAGCAATTACCAAGGCCTGATAAAAAATATTATTTTCTTCTGCTGTTGCTAAAACTATTAAATCTTTTTTATTTCTTATTTGGCTGTCAAGCAGTAAGGCGTAGCTTTCCGGCGATCTTTTTACAATATCCGTAATTGGCGTTTTATCTTCTAATAATTTTTGTGCGATATTTAAATCTGTTAATGTAAGTGAGCTTAGCAGATGTTCACTATATGAGCCAGAAGTGCTATCAGAATGATCGATGATGATTGTTGCCTTGGCATTGTTAAGTATTAGCAATGCAGTTTTAAGGTTTATATTTTTACTTTTAGGAAAAACATCGCTGACTAATTTATTGTTCTTTGAAGTAACAAGTTTCAATTTATCTCTTGCAATATAGCTAACATTATAAACGTCAACCAGACCTTTTTGCTTTAAAGTTTCAATCATCTCAATATGTCCTGAAATGAAGATATTGGCTGGTTCTCCCATATCAATATCATTTATTGATTCAAGAGAAGAATTAAAATTTACTGATATAATAACATTATTTTTTTGTGAAAAAATTGTGGCGATTTTTGTTAAAGCGGGAACCATATTTTGTTCAGCAAATATGGTTATATTGCGGCTGTTATTGGCGTAAGAGTTTTGAGTGAAAAAGAAAAAAATTAGGAGGATGAAGCTGATTTTTTTCATTATATTTTTAACATTTCTTTACGATCTTTATCAATCTCGTCAAATACTTCTTCCCACGTTCCAGTTGTTGAAGCCTTACTATATTCAGTAACGCGATTTTCAAAGAAATTTGTATGTTCAACACCATTTAAAATTTCGTCAAGCCAAGGAAGTGGATTATCATCAATCATGTAAATTTCTTTGAGTCCAAGCTGGTTTAATCTTCGATCAGCGATATAGCGAATATATCTTTTTACTTCACGTGAAGTTAATCCTTCAATATTTCCATTTTCAAAAGCAAGATCAATAAAGGCATCTTCAAAATGGACAATAGTTGCGCAAGCTTTATACAAGCGGCTTTTCAACTCTTCGTCCCAAACTTCAGGATTTTCTTGCACAAAAGTTCTAAATAATTTGATGATTGAAAGCGTGTGCAATGTTTCATCTCTAACTGACCAAGCGATTATTTGCCCCATGCCTTTCATTTTTCCAAAGCGTTGGAAATTTAACAAAATTGCAAATGAAGCGAAAAGTTGCAAACCTTCAGTAAAGCCACCAAATACCGCCATTGTTGTTGCGATGTCTTTTTTGGAACCAATTCCGAATTGATGCATATAATCATATTTATCCTTCATTTCCTTATATTTCATGAAGGCTTGATATTCAGTTTCTGGCATGCCAATTGTATCAAGCAAATGTGAGTAAGCAGCGATGTGAACAGTCTCCATATTAGAAAAAGCAGCAAGCATCATTTGCACTTCAGTTGACTTAAATACTTGAGAATAGTGCTTCATGTAGCAATTATTTACTTCAATATCAGCTTGTGTAAAGAAACGAAAAATTTGCGTTAAAAGATTTTTTTCAACTGGAGTTAAATTATGTTTCCAATCACGAACGTCATCAGCCAGTGGAACTTCTTCTGGAAGCCAGTGAATTTGTTGTTGTTTTAGCCAAGCATCATATGCCCAAGGGTAGTTAAATGGCTTGTAAATTGGTTTTGCATCAAGAAGAGACATATAAATTATTACCTATAAATTAAAATAAAAAATGAAGGGCAGAATGTTAATCTATGTCAAAGAAAATGCAAAGTAAAATTTAGAAAAAATAAGGTAATTATTCATTGAAATCTTCAACTACATTATATCATCCTTTGAATGCAAAGCACTAGGTGCTTTAAGGATGACGTTTTGTTATTAACGATGTTGGTCATTTTAACATTTTTGAACAGGAAAGAAAATATTTATTGCCTAATCGATTTTTTTCTGATAGACTGAAAAGCGGAGGGCGTTTGATTGCCTATCGTCCGATTATTAAAATTAATTTATTAAACTATGCCAAAATCAAATAATAGACGCAATAATCGTAAGACAGATGTGGAAAAAAGCGAACTAAGGGTAACTGAAACTGGTGGTGATGATTATGTTGCTAGAGTATATGACCCTTCTCAATCTTCTGCAGATAATTTTCTGACTGAGCGTTTTATGTCATTCTTAGTGAACCATTCTGAATTTGTTTTTGCAACGGATGCAAAAAAGCAGAAAGAACTTGAAACGGCAATTGATTTAGGGCTTTTTGATGTTGAGCGTGATAGTTTGGATTTAAATGAAAGCGCATCTGTTAAAGGACCAAAATTTGCTCATATTAAAAAGACATGGGAGAAAATGCATCCAATCAATCAATCTGAAGCGATTGGTGAATATATAGAATATTTAGCTTTGGCAAGACCAGAGCTTGGTGAAGAAGCTTTAGGCTTTGATAAAAAAGATAACGGAAAATTTGATTTTCCTAAACATTTTGCTCAATTCTTAGAAACAAGGGTAGCGCAGGATTGGAAAAATAGTAAACGTGAAAAAGATATTGATCAATATTGGTCTTCAAAGGGACCAGAGGGTAGAAATGCTCTAATAAGCCAATATGAGGAATTTGCAAATAAGACGGAACCAAAAGACAAAATACTTTCAGAAGAAGAATTGCATCAATGGCGTCAAGATAAATTTAAGAATTTGCGTGAAAAATATGACCCACGAAGTGCAGAAGGTATTGAAGAAGTTAAATATGAAGAGTTATATACAAAATTAGAACAAGAAAAATCAAAAGCGTCTGGTATATTATCAACAGCTGCTGATCTTGCTTCAAGTGTTGTTAGTGCTGTTAGTGCGTTGGTACCATTTTCACTATTTAGTTTTGCTGCCGCAGATACAGGGGTTCCAACTGCCCAACCAACTGGTGGACCAAGCGCAAGTCCAAATTCTAGTCCAACTGCAGTTCCAAGCCTTTTTCCAACAAGAAATCCAAGCATTACACCAACTAGATTTCCAACTATCGTACCAAGTGTAAGACCAAGTAGATCTCCAACTGATAGCCCAAGCTTAAACCCAAGTCAAGATCCAACTTTTTTACCAAGCAATTCTACAACCATTGAGCCAAGTGCAAGACCAACATTGTCACCATCTGGGATTCCAACGTTGAGACCTAGTGTGTCACCATCTGAGACAACGACGGGGGCACCTACTGTTTTTAGACAGAGTCATAGACCAACTTTTAGTCCAACTGCAGAACCTTCTCTCAGACCTACGTCGAGGCCAACTAAAAAACCAACTGTATCTCCAACAACTGGTCAACCAACTGGCTTTCCAACATTTAAAGATAACAATCCAAATTTTGGTTTACCAACGGGAAATCCAACTGGTTTACCAACGGGAAATCCAACTGGTTTACCAACGGGAAATCCAACTGGTCAACCAACTGGCTTTCCAACGGGAAATCCAACTGGTTTACCAAAAGCTGGCCAAGAGAGCCAAGATAATAATGGATTATCTTCTGCTGAAAAGGGTGGTATTATAGCTGGTGGTGCGGTATTTGTTGGACTTTCTGCATTTCTTGCGACTTATTGTCTAAAAAAATGTCGTGGAAACGGAAATGAGCGGAGAAACGGAGCCACAAAGGTTTCCACCAAAGAAGTTGATAATTACTTATAGTTGTAATAGTAAATTGAGATTTAAAAAACTTTATTGGTTTTTTATTTCTCTTTTACTACACACTGTTAGCTAATTTTTTTCATCAATTTTTTAGAAAATTTTTAGCGATTTTTTTTAGAAATTTTTGACAAATAAGTGATTTAAAAATCTTAAAATATAAAATTAGCTAACAGTGTCTATGCAGCAGAAGTAGAAATTCCTTTTGATGCAACATCTTGCAAAAGGTTTGCTTTAGCGCTAATTATTGATTTTACTGATCCTTTATCTTGGTAATATTCATCATAAGATAATTGATGGCTTGCCGCAAGCTTTACTGGCGGATAATCTTTCTTACCTAACAATCCTGAATCTTTAATTGGGCGATCTTTCATGGGAGAATAGTCAATTGGATCTTTTGTATCGTGTTTATAAACTTTCGCATCGCATTTAACCAGCAAGCCTCTTAAATATTGATTATTACCAATTGAACAAGCTCTCACTTCAGGATTTAATAAATCTTCTTTAAATCCTTCAAACAAAAGCGTGAGAGTTTTATCCCATAAAGAAGTTTCTCTGGTTAATTCACCGGGATTTACTTTTATTTGATTAACAACTGTTTTTGCAATTAAATCAAAAGCTTCTTTTCGATTATAATGTATTGTAATAAAAGGTTGTTTTTCTGGAATTTTTTTAAATGAATCAAGATAAGATGCAGTAATTGCAACAGCCATTTCAGCAAAATATTTAGAAAACATTTTATGCATTTCTTCTCTTTCTTTGGCATCTGGCGTGCCTTTTTCTATTGTCTTTAACAAGGCATCACATTTTTCACGTCTTTCTTGTTTTTCCACCTCGTCAATATTTTCAACAAATTCTTTTATATCCTTACCTTCAACTGATAATTTACAAGCTAGTGGATTTGGACTAAAATCAAACTCACGAAATAATTTGAAAAATGAACCAAGAAGTTTTTTATTTTTACCAAACCAACTATCACCAACATCTTGACCTTTTTTTCGTCTAATTAAATCATCAAAATTTTTATTAATCTGATCTTGAAAAGAATTATTTAATTGTGTGCAAATTCTAAAAAACTCTGGATCTTTAGTTGCTATATCAAGAATTTTTTGTTCCTCTTTAAAAAGATTTGAATTATTAGTTCTCTGTAATGTATCAGCTGCGCTTTTTGTCATATTCTTAATTTAAAAGTTGATTTTGATTAGATAAAATTTAGTATCGAAACTCCTCTACTTACAAATATTAAATTAAATTAAAATAAAAATATGTCAGTTCTAGTCGGAAAAAAAGCTCCTGATTTCACAGCTTCAGCAGTTATGCCAAATAATGAAATCAATGATAAATTTAATTTACATTCTTACTTAAAAGGAAAAATTGGTGTTTTATTTTTCTATCCGCTTGATTTTACTTTCGTTTGCCCTTCAGAAATCATCGCTTTTGACAATCGCTTGAAAGAATTCAAAGATCGCGGCGTTGAAGTTATTGGTGTTTCTGTTGATTCAAAATTTACTCACGTAGCTTGGAAAAATACTGAAGTTAATAAGGGTGGTATTGGACAAATTCAATATCCTTTAGTTGCTGATTTAACAAAATCAATTGCTCGTGATTACGATGTTTTAATGGGAGATGCTGTTGCTTTACGTGGAACTTTTTTGATTGATCAAGAAGGTGTTGTGCGTCATCAAGTTGTTAATGATTTACCTTTGGGGCGTAACATTGATGAAGCAATTCGTATGGTTGATTCATTAAAATTCTTCCAAGAACATGGTGAAGTTTGTCCTGCTGGTTGGAATAAGGGCAAGAAAGGTATGAAGGCTGATGCTAAAGGTGTTGCTGATTATTTGGCAAGCAACTCTAAAGATTTGTAGTTATCCTTAACGTCATCATCTTGAGTCATAGAATTTGTTTTACAAATTCTTGACGAAAGATCTCGTGTTTCTTTAGGAGATCTTTCGCTAACAGTCACTAAAAGTGCCTGTAAGGCTCAGGATGACAATTTTTGTTTGAAGGGATAATTGCCAGTAGTTGTGAAAATTTTTATTGACTAAATTTTTTCTTTAGCGTAAAAACCTGCCCCTCCTTTTAAGTTTTTGGTGTTTAAGCAGGAAAAGTTTCTTCGTAAAATCCTAAAAATATTTAAAAATAATAATTAAAATAGAGCTGTTTGCAATGCCTACAATTAATCAATTGATAAGAAAACCTAGAGTTAAGCAGGTTGCTAAAAATAAGGTTCCAGCTATGAAAGGCTGTCCACAAAAAAGAGGTGTTTGTACTCGTGTTTATACTACAACTCCTAAAAAACCTAACTCGGCACTTCGTAAAGTTGCGCGTGTTAAATTAACTAACGGATTTGAAGTTATCGCTTATATTCCGGGTGAAGGTCACAACTTGCAAGAACACTCTGTTGTTGCAATTCGTGGTGGTCGTGTAAAAGACTTGCCGGGTGTGAGATATCACATCATTAGAGGATATTTTGATACTCAAGGTGTGAAGAACAGAAAACAAGCTAGATCTAAATATGGTGCTCAGAAACCTAAGTAGTCTGGTTTTGACAAGATTACACTCATTTCAAAGTTTTTAGAGTTCAAAATTCTTAGAACAAATTCGTTACAAAAGAGTGGACAAAGGTTTTACCTGAGTTCGCTACAGTTTTGAATAGTCGCCTGATGCAATTGGGTGCGAAGACAGTTAATAACTGTTTTAGTAAAAACCAGAGTTAAAGATTTAGATCCTTAATTCACAATTAAATTATAACTATGCGTAGAAGAGCAGCCAAGATCAGAAAAATTATTCCTGATGCAAAATATCATGAAATTATCGTTTCAAGATTTGTGAACCGTTTAATGAATGATGGTAAAAAATCAGTTGTTGAAAAAGCAGTTTATGAAGCTTTCGACAATATCGAAAAAAAGATCAAAAGAAGTCCAATTGAAGTTTTTAAAGAAGCTTTAGATAACGTTACTCCAAGAGTTGAAGTTAGATCTAGAAGAATTGGTGGTGCAACTTACCAAATCCCAGTTGAAGTTTCCGCAAGACGTGGTTCAGCTTTAGCTTTAAAATGGTTAAAAAATGCCATTGAAAATATCAAAGGTAAAGATTTATCTCATAAAATTGTTACGGTTGTTCTTGAGTCTTTAGAAAATAAAGGCTGGGCAGCTAAGAAGAAAGAAGAAGTATTTAAAATGGCTGAGGCTAATAAAGCCTTTGCCCACTACCGTTGGTAGTTTGCTCGTCGTCTTTTGAGCGCTGGCGTTGTTAGAAATTTTTTTAGCTCGGTACTCACAAATTTTTTTATTTTAATTTGTGTGAGTTGCAAATTACTCGCTTTGCTAAAGCAAAGCTGCGTCATTTGTAGTGTATTAGTATACACTCCGCTTCGCTAAAAAAATTTCTGCCTAGCCATCATCTCAAAATCCTTAGAGCAAACCGGTCACTAAAAACAGCACTCGTGAGCATAAAAAAACCTGTAATTGATGTTGTAATTCCCGCTCATAAGAAAGATCTGGCAACTCTTGATCATTGTATAGATGGTATTAGAAAAAATGGTGTAAGTGTTCGCCGAATTATCGTAGTGTCCAAAGAAAAATATACCAATAAAGCTGAGTGGTTTAGTGAAGATTCTTTTCCATTTTCTTTCAAAGAAATTAGCGATTTATTAAATGGAAATGATGTTGGTTGGCATTTTCAACAACTACTTAAACTTTACTCTCCCTTAGTAATTCCTGACATTTCAGAAAATGTTTTGGTTTTAGATGCTGATACAGTTTTCTTGCGCAAAGTTAAGTTTTTTTCTGATGAAGGTTTGCCGCTTTATAATTTAAGCAAAGATCAGAATTTAGAAAATTCTCCATTTCATCAAGTTACTCTAAGACATATCAAAAAAATTCTTCCTGATATTGCAAAAAAATTACCAGCAGAATTTGAGAATACTTCTGGAATTTGTCATCACATGTTATTTCAAAAACATTTGATAGAAGAATTATTTGCAAGAGTTGAAAGTTATGATAATGTGGGTGATAAATTCTATAAAATTTTTCTCAAGAATCGTGAAAAATCCTTTGGAGTTGCAGAATATAATTTATATTTTTACTTCCTTGTGAGTTTGCATTCGCAAAGTTACAAAATCAGAGTTTTAAAATATAAAAATACGGCAGATTTTAATTTGTGGAAATATCGTTTTCGTCGCAAATATCATTACTGCTCTTTCCATTCTTACATGAGAGAAGATAACAAAAAAAACAAATGTAATTTGTTGCAAAAAATAAGTAGAATTTTCTTTATTGAACAATGGAATATTGGAATTTTAAACTTTCCAATTGCTGATATTTTTCATAAAAAACCAGAAGTAAAATGGTTGAATAACCCTTGTAAATTAAGGTTTTTTGCTGATCCATTTGGTTTTAAAATTGCTGATAAGAATTATGTTATTTTTGAAGATTATTCGCAGATAAAAAAGAGAGGTAGAATTAGTATTGCTGCTCTTGATGAAAATTTAAATTTAGTTGATCAGAAAATTGTTTTAGATGATGGAAAACATTTATCATATCCCTTTGTTATAAATGATAAAGATAGTTGTTTTATGATTTGTGAATCTTACAAATCAAATAAATTGTCGCTTTATGAAATTGATAAAAACAAAATCGAATTGAAAAAAGTCAAAGATATTTTTGTTGATAAAAAAATTATTGATCCAACAATTATTTTTCATCAAGAAAAATATTGGATGTTTTATACTACAGAAAATGACTCTAATGCAAAGCTTCACATTGCTTTTGCTGATTCATTAGATGGTGAATTTAAAGAGCATAAAAAAAATCCAGTGAAAGATGATTTATTTTCAGCAAGATCTGCAGGAACACCTTTTATTGTTGATGGTGTAATCTATCGTCCTTCGCAAAATTGCACTAAAGCCTATGGCGAATCAGTTGTAATAAATAAAATTACGGAGCTTAGTGAAGAAAATTTTAGTGAAGAATTTGTCAAAGAAATCAAGGCTGAATATCATAATTTTGGGTTGCATACGATAAGTGAATTCGGTTTTCTAACATTAACTGATGGAAGAAAAAAAGTGTTTTTAATTTATAAGCCATTCATTTCTCTTATCAGAAATTTTATGAGGATTTTGAAGAAGAATTGACAAAGTTTCTACTTCGTCATCCTCCCGTTATACAGCCACTTTTAGTGGCTGTTAACGAAGGATCTCAGGAGACGATGGAGATCTTTCTCCAAGAATTTCTAAAAGAAATTCTAAGACTCAAGATGACAATGGGATGGTTGTCAAAAAACCAAATAAAATTTCTTGTTAATTAGAAAAAACAAACTACATTCCCGCGCCTCTCACACTTTAGATTTTTAGAAGAGATTCATAAAAGCAAGTTTTTCGCTGTTCTGATCCAGCTAAATTTAAAATTCTTAATACTTGATTTAAGCTGGTGTTTCTTAAGCTCGTGTGTGTTTTTAAATAACTAAAATATTATTGTCATGGCTCGTCAAATTGAAATAGAAAAATATCGTAATATTGGCATTATGGCCCATATCGATGCTGGTAAAACTACTACAACTGAACGTATTCTTTTTTATACTGGAAAATCTCACAAAATTGGTGAAGTGCATGATGGCGCTGCCACAATGGACTGGATGGAACAAGAACAAGAACGTGGTATTACAATCACTTCTGCAGCAACAACTTGTTTTTGGAAAAATCATCGAATCAATATTATTGATACTCCGGGACACGTAGATTTTACAATTGAAGTTGAAAGATCGCTTCGCGTTCTTGACGGAGCAGTTTGTGTATTTGATGCGGTTGCTGGTGTTGAACCGCAATCAGAAACTGTTTGGAGACAAGCAAATAAATATCGCGTACCAAGAATGTGTTTCGTAAATAAAATGGATCGTGTTGGTGCGAATTTTTATCGCTGTGTTGATATGATGAAAACTCGTCTTGGTGCTCGCCCAGTGCCAATTCAATTACCAATTCATGAAGCTGA
Organism: Rickettsiales bacterium; assembly: GCA_018969185.1. Lineage (GTDB taxonomy): Bacteria > Pseudomonadota > Alphaproteobacteria > Rickettsiales > UBA1997 > UBA2645. The sequence continues at coordinate 19,616 of JAGWYT010000005.1, forward strand.
AAATTATGGTGGTTTGATTGATCTTATTCAAATGAAAGCAGTGGTTTGGAAAGACGAAACAATGGGTGCAGATTACACTTTAGAAGAAATTCCATCTGATCTTTTAGATAAGGCTAAAGAATATCGTGAAATGCTTGTTGAAGCAGCTGTTGAGCAAGATGATGCTTTAATGGAAAGATATTTAGGTGGTGAAGAAATTTCGCAAGATGATCTTAAAGCCTGTATCCGTAAAGCTACAATAGCTGGTGCTTTTGTTCCTGTATTAAACGGAACTGCTTTCAAGAATAAAGGTGTTCAAACCTTACTTGACGCGGTTGTAGACTTTTTGCCAAATCCAAAAGATATCAAACAAATTCCAGCAATTGATAATAAAACTGAAGAAGCAATTAATATTACTTGTGAAGATAAAAAACTTGCTGGTTTAGCGTTCAAAATCATGACTGATCCTTTCGTTGGATCTCTGACCTTCGTACGTATTTATTCAGGAACTTTAACCAGTGGTAGCGGTATTATTAATACTACTAAAGGTTCTAAAGAAAGAGTTGGTAGAATTTTGTTGATGCATGCTAATAACCGTGAAGATATTAAAGAAGCTAATGCTGGTGATATTGTGGCTTTAGCAGGTTTAAAAAATACTACAACTGGCGATACTTTAGTTGAAGATGGAAATAACATCGTTCTTGAAAGAATGATTTTCCCTGAACCAGTAATTGAAGTTTCAGTTGAACCAAAATCAACTGCTGATCAAGAAAAAATGGGCATGGCTTTATCGCGCTTGGCTTCAGAAGATCCTTCACTTCGTATTGAATCAAATCCTGAATCAGGTCAAACAATTCTAAGAGGTATGGGTGAATTGCATCTTGAAATCATTGTTGATCGTATGAAACGTGAATTCAAAGTTGAAGCTAATATTGGTCAACCAAAAGTTGCTTACCGTGAAGCAATCACTAAGCAAGTTGAAATTGATTACACTCACAAAAAACAATCAGGTGGCGCGGGTCAATTTGCGAAAGTTAAAATTATTTTTGAACCACTTCCAGCAGACTCTAAAGACAATTTCATTTTTGAAAGTGAAATCGTTGGTGGACGCGTTCCAAGAGAATATATTCCGGGTGTTGAAAAAGGTTTAGAATCTGCAAAAGAAACTGGCTCTTTGGCTGGATTCCCTGTAGTTCGTTTAAAAACAAGATTAATTGATGGTGCTTATCACGATGTTGACTCATCAGTTCTAGCATTTGAAATTGCTGCACGCAGCGCTTTCCGTGAAGCTATGGAAAAAGCTGGTGCAATCATTCTTGAGCCAATTATGAAAGTTGAAGTTGTAACTCCAGAAGAATATATGGGCGATGTGATCGGTGACGTTAACTCGCGTCGTGGACAAATTCAAAATGTTGAAGCTCGTGATATCGTGCAAGTGATTACTGCAAAAGTTCCTCTTGCTGCAATGTTTGGTTATGTAAATAGCCTTCGTTCTTTATCGCAAGGTCGTGCTAGTTACTCTATGGAGTTTGATTCTTATGAACAGGTTCCAAGTAATGTAGCTGAAGAAATTAAGGCTAAGAAGTCCTAAATTTATTATCTCTTAACTTATTGATTTATTGAAGAGGTTTCTAAATCTTTTTTGAAAAAGGAGGTGGCTGTCTTCGCCAAAGGCGAAGATAGCCGGAGGATTTAATTTTATTTAGCATTTCTTGTTCAGAATTGGTATTAAAAAAGAATCACCGAATTTAAAAAAATTACTTGCAATATATTTTTCGATCATCAGAATGGATGACCTCAATTGAAAAAGGGGTTGTCTTTAGATCAACTTATATAAGCTCATGAAGCGCTGATTTATCTGGTCTTGAAGCTGATTTTAAGATAAGATTTTCTGATTTTTCATTAATAAATTTTTTAAAAATTTTCAAAGAAAAAATCTTTGTAATTTTTATTTTTTAGTTTTTCTTCTGTCACTTTTTGGTGACAGATTTTTTCTCAAATTCTTTATGAAATAAAGAATTGAAGTTGCTGCTGTCTTTACAACAGTAACTTAATATAAATCGTAAATATATTGGTACAGATATGACCAAACAAGTATTCCAACGCACTAAGCCTCACGTTAATATAGGAACGATCGGGCACGTTGACCATGGTAAGACAACATTAACTGCTGCTATTACTACTTATTTAGCTAAGTCAGGTAAGGCGGAAAAGAGGAGTTATGATCAGATTGATGCTGCTCCAGAAGAGAAGGAGCGTGGTATTACGATTAATACTGCACACGTAGAGTATGAAACTGAGAAGAGGCATTATGCGCATGTGGATTGTCCGGGGCATGCGGATTATGTGAAGAACATGATTACAGGTGCTGCGCAGATGGATGGTGCTATATTGGTTGTATCTGCTGCTGATGGACCGATGCCGCAGACTCGTGAACATATTCTTCTTGCTAAGCAAGTTGGTGTTCCATCTATTGTAGTATTTCTAAACAAGGTTGATATGGTTGAAGACCAAGAGTTACTTGATTTGGTTGAGATGGAAGTTCGTGAGTTATTATCTTCATATGATTTTCCTGGTGATAAGATTCCAATTATTAAAGGTTCTGCATTGAAAGCTCTTGAAGGTGATGCTTCAGATATTGGAGAGAAGTCTATGCAGGCGTTGATGGATGCAGTAGATTCTTATATTCCAGAGCCTGTGAGAGCGACAGATAAGCCATTTTTGATGCCGATTGAAGATGTGTTTTCAATTTCAGGGCGTGGAACGGTTGTAACTGGAAGGATTGAGCGTGGTATTGTGAAGATCAACGAAGAGTTAGAGATTGTAGGTATTCGTGCGACTCAGAAGACAACTTGTACTGGTATTGAGATGTTCAAGAAGTTACTTGATGAAGGAAGAGCTGGTGATAATGCTGGTGTATTATTACGCGGAACTAAGAAGGAAGAAGTTGAAAGAGGTCAAGTTCTTTGTAAACCTGGTTCAATTACTCCACATACTGAGTTTGAAGCTGAGGTATATATTTTGACTAAGGAAGAAGGCGGAAGACATACACCATTCTTTAAGAATTACAGACCACAATTTTATTTTAGAACTACGGATGTGACTGGATCAGTTACTCTTGCTGCTGGTACTGAGATGGTTATGCCTGGAGACAATGTAAAGATCAATGTGGCTTTGATTGCTCCTATTGCAATGGAGGAAGGCTTAAGGTTTGCTATTCGTGAAGGTGGCAGAACTGTTGGCGCTGGTGTTGTTTCAAAGATCTTAAAATAAAAAGTTTAGGAGCGTAGCTCAATTGGTAGAGTAGCGGTCTCCAAAACCGTTGGTTGGGGGTTCGATTCCTCTCGCTCCTGCCATTATTTTTTAGGTGGTGAGTTTGAAAACACAGGGATTTTGGCACAGCTAAAAGGCCCATTTGAAACTAAAAATGACCGTTTGGGTCATTTTTTTGGCTAAAGCCATCGTTTTAAACCTCGCTCCTGCCATTTTTGAAATTAATTAAATTCATTTTAAAAGTGATAAGTTTTTTTAAAGATACAATCGACGAGCTAAAAAAGCTCCATATTCCTACGAAGAAAGAAACATATGTTACCACAGTAACAATCTTGGTTACTATTACTGTGGTTTCTTTGGCTATTTTGTTAGCTGATTTTATTATTTCCAAATTTATTGGTGTTATTTTTGGTTTATAATTCGAATTATTAATTAATTAGAAGTAAGTTAAAGATGGAGAATAAAGATAATAAGTGGTACATATTAAACGTGATGGCTGGGCAAGAAAATAAAGTTGCTGCGGACATTAAATCTATGATCATGCGTGGTGTTTTTTCTGGTTATGTATCAGATGCTTTAGTTCCTTCAAAACAGATTGTTAAAATTAAAAAAGGAAAAAAAGTTCAAGAAGCGCAGAAATTATTTCCAGGATATGTTTTCGTAAACGCTAATATTAATTCTAGTGCTTACAACTCGCTTAATGCAATTCCTAAAGTAATGGGTTTCTTAGGTGGTAAAAATACTCCACAGCCAGTTACTGATGAGAAAATGCAATCAATTTTAAATCTTTCAAGCGAATCAGCTTCAGATAACAAAAATGTTATTTTTGAAATTGGTGAAACTTTGAATGTAATAGAGGGTCCTTTTGAATCTTTCTCTGGTACTGTTGAAGAATTTGATGTTGAGAAGCAAAAAGTTAAAATTTCAATTTTAATTTTCGGTCGAGCAACTTCAGTTGAACTTGATGTAAATCAGGTAGAAAAAACCTCTTAAAAACTTGTTGACTAGTCACTCCATCCTTGAAACACGAAGTGTTTCGAGGATATTGTGAGTTAACGGGCAGAGATTCTTGAACTTACTTCGTAAATTCAAGAATGACGATGTGAGAATGTCGTCTTCAAAAATTTTTTCAAAAAAATAAAAAAACTAATTGCAAATTAGTTTTTGGTAACTATCTTTTTATGCCTCTTAAAATTTAGAGATTAAGAATTTGGAATAGAAAAGTCCAAAATAAGCATAATTAAATTTCGGTGAATTCCTTTTAAAAATATGTCAAAAAGTAAAAAAGAAGTTTTAGGATTAATTAAATTACAAGTGCCTTCAGGCAAGGCGAATCCTGCTCCTCCAATTGGTCCGGCTCTTGGTCAAAAAGGTCTTAACATCATGGAGTTTTGTAAGCAATTTAACGCTTTAAAATTTGACTTTGAAGCTGGTACTCCAATTCCAGTTACAATAACTGCTTACAAAGATAAATCATTTACATTCACTACTAAGAATCCTCCAGTTTCTTACTTAATTATGAAGGAAATTGGTTTAGCAAAAGGTTCTTCAGCTCCCGGAAAAGACACAGCTGGTAAAATTACTATGGTGCAAATTAAAAATGTTGCTAAGAAAAAAATGGCTGACATGAACGCAACTAGTCTTGATGCTTGTGCACAAATGGTTAAAGGATCTGCTGTATCAATGGGTCTTGAAGTTATAGAATAATCTAAATTTTTTTAGAAAATGGTAAAAAATACTAAAACAAAAAAAACTGGTAAAAAATCTGAACCTGAAAAACATTTCGCAGCGAATCTTGAAGAAGCTGTGAAAAAGGCTCAAGAATTAAGCGCAGAAAATAAACGTAAATTTAATGAATCTGTTGATATTGCAGTTAATCTTGGAATTGATGCTAAGCAATCTGATCAATCTGTAAAAGGTTCAATTTTGCTTCCTAACGGTTCTGGCAAGAAAATAAGAGTTATTGTTTTTGCAGCAAATGACAATCAAAGAAAAGATGCTCTTGAAGCTGGTGCAACAATGGTTGGCTTAGAAGATCTAGTGGCAAAAATTGAAGGTGGTTTCCTTGATTTTGATTGCTGCGTTGCAACTCCTGATGTTATGCAAAAAATTAGTAAAGTTGCGAAAAAGCTTGGGCCACGTGGTTTGATGCCAAGCCCTAAAAATGGTACTGTCACAGTTGATGTAAAAAAAGCCGTTACTGAAGCATTGAAAGGTAAGGCTGATTTCAAAAACGATAAAGCTGGTACAGTTCATTGCTTAGTTGGTAAAGTAGATTTTAAAGTTGAAGCTTTGGTAGAAAATACTAAAGCAATCATTAAAGCTATAAAAGATGCTAAGCCAGAAAATTCAAAAGGAAAATTTATAAAAGAATTTTACCTTAGCACAACAATGGGTCCTTCAGTGCAAGTTGCTACTGACGGTCTATAATTAATTCTTGAGTTTAAGATGAATAGAAATGAAAAAGCGGATTTAATTTCCGCGTTAAAAGAGAAACTAACAGCAAGCACTTTTGTTGCTGTAGTTCACTATAGAGGTATGACAGACAAGCAACTTTACGATATGAGAGTTGCTCTAAAAGCTAAATCTTGCAACATGAAGATTGCTAAAAATACCCTAGTTAAAGTTGCAATTAAAGGAACTGAATTGGAAGTTTTATCTTCGCATTTATCAGGACCAACAGCAATACTTTACTCAGATGATATGGTCGCTTTGTCAAAAGTTATGGCTGATTTTTCTAAGGAAGTTGAGCTTTTAAAAATAAAAACTGGTTATCTGAATAAAGAATTAATTTCTGAGAATACCATTAGGGATTTAGCGAAATTAGGTTCTTTGGAAGAGGTGCGTGCTTCTTTCATTGGCAAACTCAAAGGTATTCAATCTAACTTTGTGAGAGTTTTACAGGCTCCGGAGGCAGGATTGGCTTCTTCATTTAAAAGCTAATGATAAAATTTAAATAATAACAAAAACTAATAGGAAAAAATGACTACTCATAATTTAGATCAAATTTCAGAAACACTTTCTTCACTTACAATCCTTGAATTAGCTGATTTAAGCAAAAAACTTGAAGAAAAATGGGGTGTCTCAGCTGCTTCTTTCGCAGTTGCTGCTCCTGCTGCTGGTGGCGCTGCTGCTGCTGAAGCAAAAGACAAATTCGAAGTTGTATTAACTGCTGCTGGCGATAACAAAATCAACGTTATTAAAGAAGTTAGAGCAATTACTGGTCTTGGTTTAAAAGAAGCTAAAGATTTAGTTGAAGGAGCTCCTAAAACTCTTAAATCTGATGTTCCTACAGCTGAAGCTAACGAAATGAAGAAAAAATTAGAAGCTGCTGGTGCTAAAGTTGAATTGAAATAGTTTTCAATTTTTTTATAAGGCCAACCCGTCTTTTTTGATGGGTTGGCTTTTGGTGTTTATAGGCTAGGTAAGAAAATTCAGGGCAAAGGTGCTTGGATTTATAGTTAGATATATTCAGATTAAATCAATAAAAAAGAGGTTTATCTAAGGTGACTCAAACTCGTAATTTTGATCAAGCTCTTCTAAGAAAAAGCTTTAGTAATAATAAGGATAGAGAAGCGATTCCTTATTTAATTTCTCTACAAAAAGAATCATTCGCAAAATTTTTACAAGCTAATGTTGATAATGATAAAAGAGAAAATATCGGTATCCAATCAGTTTTTAATTCATTTTTTCCACTTTCTGATTCTGCTGGCAGAGTAACTTTAGAATTTGTTGGCTACTCTCTTGGAGAGCCTAAATATGAAGCACATGAATGTCTATCAGCAGGTAGAAGCTTCGCTGCTCCAATGCGTGCTCAATTAAGATTAATTCTATGGCATAAGGAAGAAGGAAGTGAAGTTAAAGAAATTCGCTCAATCAAAGAACAAGAAGTTTATTTATGCGATATTCCTTTGATGACTGAAACAGGAAGTTTCGTTGTTAATGGTGCAGAAAGAGTGATCGTTTCTCAAATGCGTAGAGCTCCAGGTGTATTTTTTGACAGTGAAAATGTTAAATTATCTGGTTCAAAATCATATACTGCTAAAATAATTCCTCATATCGGCTCATGGCTTGATTTTGAATTTGACAGCAAAGATATTCTTTATTTCCGCGTTGATAAAAAGAGAAAAATTCCAGTTTCATCGCTATTGCGCGCAGTTGGCATGACTTCAGAAGATATCATCCGTAATTTCTATGGATCAATCGAAAGCTTTTTAACCAAGAGAGGTTGGGCAACTAAATTTGATGCTGAAGCCTTTATTGGTAAGAAAGCAACTCATGATTTGGTTTGTGCTGATAGTGGCGAAGTTGTTGTAAAAGAAGGAACTAAGCTAACTCGTAAAGCGGCAGAAAAATTAAAAGAAATTAATTTCAAAAATTATTTATTAACTGATGAAATCTTGCTTGGTTATATTGTAGCGGGTGATTTAGTTGAGCCTGATACAGGTGAATTATTGCTTGAAGCTGGTAGTATTGTGACTCCAGAAAGTTTAGAAATTTTACAAAAACTTCACTTCAAATCAATTTCAATAGTTAACCCAAGTAAATCTGATGTTGGTCCTTACATCTACAACACTATGCTTGTTGATAAGAATCAAAATCAGAAAGAATCTTTGTTTGATATTTATAAAGCAATCAGACTTGGCGAATCTCCATCTTCTTTAGAAGTTGCAAAAAATTATTTTGATAATCTTTTCTTCTCTGATGCCAGATATAATTTATCTGATGTTGGTAGAATGAAAATGAATCATAGATTATCTCTTGAAGTAGGGAAAGACGTGCTTCATTTGACTCATGATGATGTTAGACAAACTATCAAAATTTTAAGTTTGATCAAACATAATGATCTAAAAACTGACGATATCGATAACCTTGCGAATAGAAGAGTTCGTGCTGTTGGTGAATTAGTTGAAAATCAACTTCGTGTTGGCATGTCAAGAATTGAGAAATCAATCATTGAAAAAATGAATTCAGTGGAAGTTGACACTATCATGCCACAAAGTTTGATTAACTCAAAACCATTAATTACAGCAGTAAAAGATTTCTTCGCGACTTCTCAGCTTTCACAATTCATGGATCAAACCAATCCTCTTGCTGATATTACTCATAAGCGTAGACTTTCAGCTTTAGGACCTGGTGGTTTAACTCGTGAAAGAGCTGGTTTTGAAGTGCGTGACGTTCACCCAACTCATTATGGAAGAATTTGTCCAATTGAAACTCCAGAAGGTCCAAATATCGGTTTGATCAACTCACTTGCAACTTATGCTCGTGTTAATGATTACGGTTTTATTGAAACTCCTTATCGCAAAGTTGCAAATGGTAGAGTAACTAATGAAATTGTTTATCTTTCTGCTATAGAAGAGGTTGATTTTGCAATTGCTCCAGCATCTTTAGAGATTGATGAGAAAGGTAATATTAAATCTGATTTAGTAAATTGTCGTAAGAATGGTGAGTTCGTAATGTTAGCTCCTGAAAATATCAGCTATATGGATGTTTCAACTAAGCAGATAGTTTCAATTGCTACGACTCTAATTCCATTCCTTGAAAATGACGATGCAAACCGTGCTTTGATGGGTTCAAACATGCAACGTCAAGCAGTTCCTTTGCTTCGTCCAGATGCTCCTTTAGTTGGAACTGGTATGGAAGCAGTTATTGCTGCGGATTCTGGTGCTGCAATTAAAGCTAAAAAAGATGGTGTGGTTAAATTTGTGGATGCTTCGAAGATTGTTGTTGAATCTCTTGAAGATGGTATACCTGATGTTTCTGTGTATAACCTATCAAAATATGTTAGAACTAACCAAGATACTTGCGTTAACCAAAGACCTACAGTTTCAATTGATCAAGAAGTAAAAGCTGGTCAAATTATTTCTGACGGACATAGCATTTCTGATGGTGAAATTGCTCTTGGTAAGAACGTTCGTGTGGCTTTCATGCCTTGGAACGGTTATAACTTTGAAGACTCAATCATCATTTCTGAAAAATTATTAGCACAAGATACATTCACTTCAATTCACATTGAAGAGCTTGATGTTGTTGCGCGCGATACTCGTTTAGGGCCTGAAGAAATTACTCGTGATATTCCAAATGTTAGCGAAGAAGCTTTAGCAAAACTTGACGAAGAAGGTATTATTCACATTGGTGCTGAAGTTAAAGCGGGAGACCTTTTGGTTGGCAAAACAACTCCTAAGAGTGAATCACCAATGACTCCGGAAGAAAAGTTATTGAAAGTAATTTTCGGTGAAAAAGCTTCTGACGTAAAAGATTCTTCATTATACGCTCCAACTGGAATTAGCGGAACTGTAGTTGATGTAAAAGTTTTCTCACGTAAAGGTATCGAAAAAGATGAGAGATCAGTTTACATTGAAATGCAGCAAATTGAAGAAATTTCTAAGAATAAAAATTTAAGAATTGCCTTTTTAGAAGATTCTCTAAAAACAGCTCTAATCAATTTATTCAACGGCAACAAGCTAACTAATAATATTGATAAATTAAAATCAAAATCAAAATTAGAAGTTGCTGAGCTTGAAACTTTGCATAAAAATCAATTAGCAAAAATCATTGTTGATGATTCTAAGGTAATGGATAAATCTGAAAAGCTTATCAAATTGCACAATAAGCAAGTTGCTCAAATTGAAAAAGAATTTGCTGATAAAGTTGCTCGTATTAAATCGGGAGATGAACTTGGACAAGGTGTTTTAAAAATTGTTAAAGTTTATGTTGCAAGTAAATACAGACTACAACCTGGTGATAAAATGGCAGGACGCCATGGTAACAAAGGTGTAGTATCAAAAATTGCACCAATAGAAGATATGCCATATTCTGCGGATGGTGAGCCAGTGGATATAGTTTTAAATCCTCTTGGCGTACCTTCACGTATGAACGTTGGTCAAATTCTTGAAACTCACTTAGGCTTTGCCTCAAAAGAAGCTGGTAAACAGATTGGACAATTACTCAACCAAGTTTCTGCTAAAAAAGCAGAATTTGTTGCGGGTTTAAAAGACAAAATTTTATCAATTTATTCTTCTGATGATGAAGTTAAAAGAATTAAATCTTTGAGCGATGAAGAAGTTATTAAACTTGCTTCTAAGCTTCAAAATGGTGTTCCTTTTGCAACTGGTATTTTTGAAGGTGCGAAAGAAGAATATATTACAAAATTGTTAAAATTAGTTGGATCTGATGGTTCTGGTCAAATTGATTTATTTGACGGTAAGACTGGAGATAAATTCGCTCGTAAAGTTACGGTTGGATATATCTACATGTTGAAATTACATCACTTAGTTGATGATAAGATTCACGCTCGTTCAATTGGTCCTTATAGCTTAATTACGCAACAACCTCTTGGTGGTAAATCGCACTTTGGTGGTCAGCGTTTCGGTGAAATGGAATGTTGGGCATTACAAGCTTATGGCGCTGCCTATTCATTACAAGAAATGCTTACTGTTAAATCTGACGATGTGGTTGGTAGAATTAAAATCTATGAATCAATCATCCAAGGTAACCAAAACTTTAATTGTGGTATTCCTGAATCGTTTAACGTTATGATTAAGGAAGTGCGTTCGCTTGGTCTGAATATTGAATTAGTAGAAAAATAGTCACAAATTCTAACTTTTGCTTTGAATTTTGTCGTTAGTTTGTTTTTTAGCTCAGTCATGTATTGGTAATACAACTCCGTTCGCTAAAAAACAAACTGCCTAAAAATTCTTTGCAAAAGCGAATTTGTGAACAGAACAGAATTTAGTTAAATAATTTTTTTATCAAAAAGAATTTCTGATTTTAAAAAATAAAATAAATAGAATATGTCATTAGCAGGAACTTCTTCTCACGGTCTTTTAAGTTTAAACTCAAATAGCGCAGTTGATCTTTTGGATTTTAATGCCATTAAAATTTCAATTGCTGACCCTGATAAAATCAGATCATGGTCTTTTGGTGAAGTTACAAAGCCAGAAACAATTAACTATAGAACTTTCAAACCAGAAAGAGATGGTTTATTTTGTGCGCGTATTTTTGGTCCAATTAAGGATTATGAATGTCTTTGCGGCAAATATAAAAGAATTAAATATAAAGGCATCGTTTGCGAAAAATGCGGTGTGGAAGTTACTTCTTCTAAAGTGCGTCGTGAAAGAATGGGTCACATTGAGCTTGCAGCGCCAATTGCTCATATTTGGTTCTTAAAATCACTTCCTTCTCGTATTAGCACCATCCTTGGTCTTACTTTAAAATCAGTTGAGAAAGTTATTTATTTTGAATCTTATATTGTAACTGATGGCTTAATGTCACCATTAAAAGATGGCACAATTTTAAGCGAAGATGAATATGCAAAAGCTCAAGAAGAACATGGCTATGGAAGCTTTGTTGCTGAAATGGGTGCGGAAGCAATTCAAAAAGTTTTAGCTAATCTTAACTTAAAGAAAATTCAAAAAGAATTACGTGAAGAATTAGTTGGTCAAACTTCTGAATTAAAGAAAGAAAAAATCATTAAAAGATTAAAATTAATCGAACAGTTTATTGATTCTGGAAATAGCCCAGCTTGGATGATTATGAGCGTTCTTCCAGTAATCCCACCTGATATTCGTCCTTTAGTAATGCTTGATGGTGGACGTTTTGCAACTTCTGATTTGAACGAATTATATCGTCGTGTAATTAACCGTAACAATCGTTTAAAAAGATTGATGGAGCTTGGTGCGCCAGAAATCATTATTAAAAACGAAAAAAGAATGTTACAAGAATCAGTAGATGCCTTGCTTGACAATGGCAGATCTGGTGCTGTTGTAAAAAATTCTAATAAAAAACCATTCAAATCTTTAAGCGATATGCTTAAAGGTAAGCAAGGACGTTTCCGTCAAAACTTGCTTGGTAAGCGTGTGGATTATTCAGGCCGTTCGGTTATCGTTGTTGGTCCTGAATTGAAGCTTCACCAATGTGGTTTGCCTAAGAAAATGGCACTTGAATTATTCAAGCCTTTTATCTATTCAAAACTTGAACTTTACGGTAAATCACCGTCAATTAAGGTTTCAAAGAAAATGGTTGAAGCTGAAAGAATTGAAGTTTGGGATATTTTAGATGAAGTTATTAAAGAACATCCAGTTCTTCTAAACCGTGCTCCGACTCTTCACAGACTCGGTATTCAAGCTTTTGAACCTGTTTTAACAGAAGGTAAAGCAATTCAATTGCATCCTTTGGTTTGTGCGGCTTTCAACGCAGACTTTGACGGTGACCAAATGGCAGTTCACGTTCCTCTTTCAATTGAGGCGCAAGTTGAAGCTCGTGTATTAATGATGTCAACTAACAACATTTTGAGCCCAGCGAATGGTAAGCCAATCATCGTGCCATCGCAAGATATTATCCTTGGTCTTTACTATATCACTATGGAAGGCAAGGATTTTGCTAAGGCTAAATCAAGACCAATCGCGGATCTTTTTGAATTAGAGCATGCTTTGAATAATAAAGTTATTTCTTTGCATGATAAAATTCTTTATCGCTTCTCAATCAAGGATTCAAATGGCGAAAGATATTTCGAAAAAATTGAAACAACTGCTGGAAGAGTAATGCTTTACAACAATCTTCCAAGTGCAATGAAGAATGATTTGTCAGTTGTAAATAAAACAATGACTAAAAAAGCAGTTACTAATTTGATTGATATTGTTTACAGAAATTGCGGACAAAAAGAAACTGTAATGTTTTGTGATCGCATCATGGCTTTAGGGTTTAAGAATGCTTGTTACGCTGGTATTTCAATTGGTAAGGATGATATGATTATTCCTCAAACCAAAACGACAAACATTTCTGATTCTATTGACAAAGTTAAGAAATTAGAAAAACAATATCGTGAGGGTTTGATTACCGCTGGTGAAAGATATAATAAAGTTATTGACGAATGGACTCATTGTACCGACAAGATTTCTAAATCAATGATGGGAGAAATCTCTAGTTTCGCAGCTCCGGTTGGTGCTAACTCAATTTTTATGATGGCTGATTCTGGTGCAAGAGGTTCTGAAAACCAAATCAAACAGGTTGCTGGTATGCGTGGTTTGATGGCAAAACCATCAGGTGAAATTATTGAAACTCCAATCGTTTCAAACTTCAAAGAAGGTTTAAGCGTTCTCGAATATTTCATTTCAGCTCACGGTGCAAGAAAAGGTTTGGCAGATACAGCTTTGAAAACAGCGAACTCTGGTTACTTAACAAGAAGACTTGTTGATGTTTCTCAAGATTGTATCGTTGTTGAAGAAGATTGCGGAACCAAAGAAGGTATCATAATTGAATCAATCATTGATGATGGTAGAGTGGTTTCTTCACTTGCTGAACAAGTCTTGGGTCGTGTTGCAATTGAAGATGTGAAAACTGCTGACGGTAAAAAAGTGGTTGTTAAAGCTGGTATCATGATTGATGAAGCAATTTCTGAAGAGATTGAAAAAGCTGCTGTGAAAACTGTTAGATCAAGATCAGTTTTAACTTGTAAATCTAAAGATGGCGTTTGTGTAAAATGCTATGGACGTGATCTATCAACTGGTAACATCGTTAGTATTGGTGAAGCTGTTGGTGTGGTTGCGGCTCAATCAATTGGTGAACCAGGAACTCAGCTTACAATGAGAACGTTCCACATTGGTGGTGCGGCGCAAAGAGGTGCTGAACAATCTTCAATTCCTGCAGTTTCTGATGGTGTTGTTCGTATTGTTGATAAAGGCACTATTATTGATCGTGATGGAAGAATCGTTGTTGTAAGCAGAAATTCTGAAATTTCATTGCTTGATAACAATCAAGTGGAAATTCACAGCTATAAGCTTCCTTATGGTGCAGTAATTCTACATAAAAATGGCGAAGCAGTTAAGAAGGGTGATCATTTAGCTGAATGGGATCCTTATAACATTCCAGTTATTGCGGAAAGCACTGGTAAAATCAAATATAATGATTTGACAGAAAATGTTTCTCTTCGTGAGAAAATTGAAGAATCAACTGGCGTTTCAACCAAGATCGTTATTGATTGGAAGCAATATAGCAAGCAAGATCTAAAACCAAGACTTTCTGTATTAAATGCTAAGGATGCGGTTTTAAAAGAATATGCTCTTTCAGTTAATACCGTAATCGGCGTTTTAAATGGTGATGAAATTAAAGCTGGTGATATTATTGCAAGAATTCCAAAAGAATCTTCTAAAACTCGCGATATTACTGGTGGTCTTCCAAGAGTTGCTGAATTGTTCGAAGCGCGTAAGCCTAAGAACGCTTCTATCATGAGCGAAATTGATGGTAGAGTTGAATTTGGTAAGGATTACAAGACTAAACGTCGTATTGTAATTAGACCAGAAGATGCTTCAAAGGAACCAGTAGAATATGCCTTTATTAAAACTAAACACTTGTTTGTTGGTGAAGGTGACTTTGTTAAAAGAGGTGACGTTTTAGTTGACGGTAACCCTGTTCCTCATGACATCTTGAAAATACTTGGTATGCAAGCTTTCACTAATTATATGGTAAACGAAGTACAAAAAGTTTATCGTATGCAAGGTGTGAAAATTGATGATAAGCATATTGAAGTAATTTTAAACATGATGTTGAAACGTGTTGAAGTTACTAATTCTGGAGATACTACACTTCTTGCTGGTGAATATGTTGATCGTGACGTATTCGAAGAAATCAATCAGAAAATGATTTCACAAAAAATGAAACCTGCACAGTGCAATCCAGTATTGCTTGGTATTACTAAAGCTTCGCTTCAAACTAAATCTTTCGTTTCTGCCGCTTCATTCCAAGAAACTACAAGAGTTCTTACTGATTCTGCGGTTCAAGGTAGATTCGATAATCTAAAAGGTTTGAAAGAAAATATTATAGTTGGTCGCTTGATTCCTGCTGGTACTGGTCTTGTAACTGGTAAATATAGAAAAGCAGCAAATCAAGAAACTCAAAATACTGAAGTTGAAGAGTCAGTTGTTTCAGAATAGTTTTTATTAACTGTCATCTTGAGCCATAGAATTTGTTTTACAAATTCTTGGCAAAGGATCTCGTGCGTTTTAGTGTTTGTTTTAAACTTGCACAAAAGAATTTTATTTAAAACTCCTGAGATCCTTCGCCTAGATTTTCTAAAAGAAAATCTAGGGCTCAGGATGACAGCTCATGTCGTTTTTTCATGCCAAAAAAATTTTTCACCAAATTCAAGAAAAATAAAAGAGGCTATTATTCTTTTCTCATTTTCATTTCTCTTTTTTTCATAACTTTATTTGCTGAAGTTATAGCAAATGACAAGCCGCTATTGATCAAATTCAATGATCAATTTTATTTTCCAATAATTAAATCATATCCTGAAACTACATTTGGCGGGGTTTTTGCAACTGAAGCAAATTATCGTGACAAAGCTGTTCAGGAATTAATTAAAAAAGATGAAAATAATTTTATAATTTTTCCACTAATTCCCTTTTCTTATGACACAATCAACTACGAAATAACAACTCCAGCACCATCAAAACCAACATTAGAGAATCTTCTGGGGACAGATGATAATGGCCGTGATGTTTTAGCGCGGATAATTTACGGTGTTAGAATTTCTCTTATTTTTGGTTTAGTTTTAGCTTTTTTCACAGTTGTGATTGGAATTTTTATGGGTGCAATTCAGGGTTATTTTGGTGGGCTGATAGACCTTGTTTTACAGCGCTTCATGGAGATTTGGTCAAATATGCCAACTTTATTTTTATTAATTATTTTATCTTCAATTTTAGAGCCAAAATTTATTATTTTATTATCATTGATGTTGTTATTTAGTTGGATGTCTTTGGTTTCTTTGGTGCGTGCGGAATTTTTGCGTTTGCGTAATTTTGAATTTGTTAAAGCAAGTAAGGCAATGGGGGCTTCAAATATGCGTATAATTTTTCGTCATATATTACCAAATGCCTCGCCAATAATTATTGCCAATATTCCTTTCATAATAAGTGGATCAATTGTAACGCTTACCTCGCTTGATTTCTTGGGGCTTGGCATGCCAATTGGATCTCCTTCTTTAGGTGAATTATTAGCACAAGGTAAAAATAATATAATGGCATACCACCTTGGTTTAAGCGGTTTTGTAGTTGTTACGATAATTTTATCTCTATTGGTTTTTATAGGAGAGGGTTTAAGAGACGCGTTTGATGTGCGACGGTAATTTTTTCGTCTACTTGAGCTTGTCGAAACCACGAAAAAATCTTTACTTTTGCTCAGATAAAAATAATCTCACAAAAAATATTAACTAGATAAAAAACAACAAATGCCAATTGAAATTTTAATGCCTGCTCTTTCGCCAACTATGAAAGAAGGCAATCTTGCTAAATGGGTGAAAAAAGAAGGTGATAAAATTAAGTCAGGTGAGGTGATTGCAGAGATTGAAACCGATAAAGCAACTATGGAAGTTGAAGCGGTTGATGAAGGAATTTTAGGAAAAATTTTAGTTAAAGAAGGGACAGAGAATGTTGCAATTAATACTTGCATAGCTCTGATTTTAAATGAAGGAGAAGATAAAAAAGCTTTAGAAAGTTATACGTCAAAAACTTCTGCACCAAAAGTCGAAGTTAAAAAAGAAGAAAATAAAACTCTTGTTGATGAGCGCAGAACCGCTTCAAGTGAATCAACACAACTTCAAACTCAAAAACAGCAGAATGCTGTTTTTGACAAAGGCAAAGCAAGCCCACTTGCTAAAAGAATTGCAAGAGATGAAGGTGTTTCTATCGCTCAAATTCAAGGAACCGGACCACATGGCAGAGTTATCAAAGAAGACGTTTTAGAATTTATTAATTCTGGTGGCGCGAAAACAGGTGTGGTAAGACGCAATCCACAAGAATTTTACGCAGTTAAAAATAATAATATTCGCAAAGTTATTGCGAAAAGATTGCTTGAATCAAAACAAAATGTTCCACATTTTTATCTTTCTTGTGAGTTAAATATTAGCAAATTGATGGAGCTTCGTGCTGCTCTAAATGAGGCCTCCGAACATGACGCAAATGGTAATCCAGCTTATAAAATTTCAGTTAATGATTTAGTGATAAAAGCAGTTGCAATGGCTCTAAAAAAAGTGCCAATGGCAAATTCGGCTTGGTCTGACGAGGCAGTTTTAGTTTATAATAATATTGATATTTCAATGGCGGTGGCAATTGATGGTGGTTTGATTACGCCAATTATCAAAAATGCTGATCAAAAAACCATTCAAGTAATTTCAAATGAAACTAAGCAATTAGCGAAAAAAGCACGCGAAGGAAAGCTACAACCTGAAGAATTTCAAGGTGGATCATTTAGTATTTCTAACTTAGGAATGTTTGGAATTGACAATTTTGCCGCTATAGTAAATCCTCCGCAAAGCTGTATTTTAGCGGTTGCACGTGCAGTTGAAAAACCAATTGTTGATCATGGTCAAATTAAAATTGCAAGCATGATGAATGTAACTTTATCTTCTGATCACAGGTCAGTTGATGGCGCAGTTGGTGCTGAGTTTTTAAAAGCTTTACGCAGATATATCGAACATCCTGTCCTAATGATTCTATAATACCAATAATAAAAATCTAAAAATTTTAAATATGAAAAAAGCCGCAGAAGCAGTAGTAATAATAACTTTAATGATATTTTCTTTCATACTTGGTGTGAAATGTTCTGACTCAGTAAAAAGCCACGCTGGATGGTTATTCGAAACAAAAGAAGATGATGTAGAACTTCCTGATTTAACTAATGATGGTAATGGTGAAATTAATGTTATTGATGAAAATGGTGCGCCAGCTGAAAATCCGCCTGTTGCGCCAACTTCACCGGAAGGAGATTTTGATTCAAATGCAGTTGAACAAGAGTCTAATTCGGGGCAAACGCTACAACCATAGAATATATAATTGTCATCCTGAGATTACAGCCGCTTTTAGCGGCTGTTGGCGAAGGATCTCAGGAAACGCATGAGATCCTTCGCCAAGATTTTCTAAAAGAAAATCTATGGCTCAAGATGACGTGTTTTATTAATCACCACATAACTTATGAAAACTCACCACTTTTTTCCTCTTGTTATTTTCTTATCTTTTTTAAATCCAATTTCTGCTTTTGCACTTGATAGTGAATCGGATCGTGAAAAAATTGTTTCGGCGAAGGCAAGAAGATTTGTAAAATCAAGTTTAACAAATCAATCGTTTTTGGTTTCTGGTAATTATAATTCTGATCAAAATTCTAAAGATTATCATGTGGATTCGCGCTATTATTATCGTAGTGCCAGACAAATGCATGAAATATATTTATTTCAAGAAACTAAATATGCTGATCAGACTTTGGCTGGTAAACGCAGCTTGGTAAAAAAGTCAGAAAGATATGATGGAACCATCTCAAGTAAGTTTATGATTGCGGATAGTAATAATTATACCACTTTATATAGCCGTGCTAATTATGATGATCTTTCTGCTTATTATTATGATTTGCGTAATGCTGCTGGGCTTGGCAGGATAATGTTTAATGATACTGTGGAATTTGACACCAGCATTGGTTATACTGATGTTAAGCAATATGGTTCTAAAATATTTGTTTTGCCATCGCTTCGAATAAATTTACGTCTTACTGAGAAAGTTACTTTTACACAGCGAGGATATTTCTTTATTGATCATGAGGGCATTGATGATGATATAAGAAGCAGCTTGAAATATAAAATAGGGAAGAATGTGTCACTTGCTCTAAATCATATTTTTGAGAAAAGAAGATATGGAGATCAAAGTAATAACAAGACTGTAAATCAAGTACATAGATATGTTTCTGTAGGGTTGGTTTTTGATTTAGACTGACAGTATAGCATATTAAGTTAATTATGCTATATACCAAAGTGAGAATATATTGATCGCATAAATTAAATCTTTTAATTTGACAAAAAAATTATTGGGAAGGATTGTGGTAAAAGATTATTCAGAGTTGGCGTTAATTAACTTGGACGTGAATTCTCTTCGTTTAACTTTTTAACTTCTTCATGGATTTTATTTTTATCAAGATCAGGTCTAAGTTCGGAAATATTATGAATTACATGCTCATTGCCATGCATATCAACAATAATTGTCGCTTCATTTTCAGTTAGTTTGATTTTTTCATCCTGCATGCCGCGATGAATTTCTTCTTTGATTTCGTCAAAACCAAGATCTTTCTCAACTTCTTTAAAATGTTTTTTTAGATCATTAAAAACTTTTTTGCCGCGAAAGAACATGCGCCCAAAGAAACGAGCAATTTCAGGCAAGTCTTGTGGTTTGATAAAGATAAGAGCAACCAAACACACAACTAATAATTCCGCTAATGAGAATCCAAACATTTGAAGAAAGATTTAATTTTATTATTCTGTCATTCTAAGTTACATGTCCTCCTGAGCCTTACAATCGTTTTTAGCGATTGTTGGCAAAGGATCTCAGTAGACACAAGAGATCATTCACCAAGAATTTCTAAAAGAAATTCTAAGGTTCGGGATGAAATGTTGTGGCTAACCGAATCTTCCAGTGATATAGTCTTGTGTCTTCTGATTTGTAGGGTTGGTGAATATTCTATCAGTAGTATCATATTCCTCAACTCTGCCCATGTTAAAAAAAGCAGTTTTGTTTGACACGCGCGCTGCTTGTTGCATTGAGTGAGTAACGATGATGATTGTGAAATTATCCTTCAATTCATCAATTAACTCTTCAATTTTTGCGGTGGCAATTGGGTCAAGGGCTGAGCAAGGTTCATCCATCAAAATTATTTCTGGTTCAATGGCAATTGTTCTGGCAATGCATAATCTTTGTTGTTGTCCGCCAGACAGTCCCGAAGCCTGATCATTTAAACGATCTTTAACTTCTTGCCACAAACCAGCTCTAATCAAGCTTTTCTCAACAGTTTCATCAAGTTCTTTTTTATTGTTAAATAAGCCGTGAATTCTTGGTCCGTAAGCAACATTTTCGTAAATTGATTTTGGAAAAGGATTTGGTTTTTGAAATACCATTCCAACTGAGGCGCGCAAAAGCACCAAATCAAGGTCCCTACGATAAATATCTTCATTATCAATTTTGATACTACCTTCTATTTTGCAGCCAAGCACTGTGTCATTCATGCGGTTAATGCAACGTAAGAAAGAAGATTTACCACAGCCAGAAGGTCCAATAAGAGCAGTAACTCCGCCTTCTGCAAAATCTAAATTAATATCAAATAAAGCTTGTTTTTGACCGTAAAATAGATTGATATTCTGTGCCGAGATTTTACTTTTCATTGATTGTTTTGAATGGTTTAATTATTCGTTGCTGATTAAACATTGTAATCTGTAAAAAAGCAAGTTATATGGTGTCAGACACTTTAGTTAAAAAAGTGCTTGGCACCTTTTTTAACTAAAGTGTCTGACACCTTTTTCTACTTGACCTAATGAAAATTAAAAAATTCATTCCCAAATCGCTATATGGCAGATTCTTGCTGATTATTGTGGTGCCAGCTTTAATTGTGCAGATTGTGTCGATTTATGTTTTTTACTATACCCATCTTGATGTGGTTAGTAAACACATGGCGCGCAGCGTGGTTTCTGAAATGGCGTTTATAAAAAAATCAATTAATAAGCCAGATTATGCAGTTCTCCTAAAGGATTTTTCGAACAATGTGGATATAAAATATTCCTTTGAATGGAAGTTTTCAAAACGAAAATCAAAAATTGCCGATAGTGATTGGCAGCAAAGTTGGCTTTCCAAATATTTTAATCTTTTTCCTCTAATTGACCCTTATAATCGCTTCAAATCAGAGCTTGAGAGCTATAAGCTTACGCCCTATGAAATTTTTGAAAATCCTGAAAATGATGATTTTATTATAGTAAAAGTTCAGACCAGAAGTGGTAAAATTGTTTACGAAGTTCCGCTAAAAAGAATCACCAGTTCAAGTGCTTATGTATTCACTTTTTGGATGTTTTTAACTGCTTTAATAACTTCAATAATTTCAATTATTTTCTTAAAAAATCAAATTCGTTCAATCAATTATTTAAGATTTGCTGCTGAGAAATTTGGTCGTGGTCAAGATGTTCCAAACTTTAAGCCAAGGGGTTCCAGAGAAATTAGATCAGTAGCAATTTCTTTTATTAAAATGAAAGAGAGAATTATCAGACAAATTAGCCAAAGAACAGACATGCTCTCTGCCGTTTCTCATGATTTAAGAACGCCTTTGACCAGAATGAAATTGCAGCTTGAAATGATGAAAACTTCAGATGAGACCAGTGAATTAAAATCTGATATTTCGGACATGGAAAAATTAGTTGATGAATATTTGGATTTTGCCCGCGGCGATGAAAAAGAAAAAAGTCATTTGATAAAAGTTAAAGATTTCTTGCAGGAAAAAGTTGTTAATTACTACGCCAAGATGGACAAGGAAATAACCTATAAAATCAAAGTCGGCGATAATTTGAAAGTTCCAATAAAAAAATTGGCATTAAAAAGAGCGTTGATAAATATGGTCGATAACGCCTTTAATTATGGCAATAAAGTTGTATTATCAGTTGCAGAAAGTGAGAATAATTTGATTATTACAATTGATGATAATGGTCCTGGGATTCCAGAAAATGAACGTGGCAATGTTTTTAAGCCATTTTATCGCATTGACAATTCGCGTAATCTCGATAAAAAATTACCTTCTGGAGGCTCAGGTCTTGGTCTTGCTATTGCAATGGATGCCGTGACTTCTCATGGTGGCAGAATAAGACTTGCAGATAGCCCTCTTGGAGGTTTGAGAGTTATGATTTACATTCCCATTTGAACTGGCTGTCATCTTGAGCTCTACAGTCACTTTTAGTGACTGTGAGCGAAGGATCTCAGGTAACGCACGAGATTTTTTCCTACGCGGGAGAATGACAGTACAAATGACAAGAAAATTTAGAAAATATGAAAATTACGGTTGTTGGCAGTGGTTATGTTGGTTTAGTCTCTGGTATTTGCTTTGCCAAAATTGGTCATGAAGTTATTTGCGTTGATAAGGATCAAAGCAAGATTGATAGGCTTAAACAAGGCTTGATTCCAATCTTTGAACCAGGTTTAAAAGAACTTTTAGATGAATCTATTTTAGCAAAAAAAATTTCCTTCACTACAAATTTAGAAGAAGCTTTGATTGGTTCAAAAGCAGTGTTTATTGCAGTTGGAACACCACAAGGAGAAGATGGCAGTGCTGACATGTCTTATGTTTTTGCGGTTGCAAAAGAAATTGCTGAGGTTGCAAAAGATGATAAGTTAATTGTTACTAAATCTACAGTTCCAGTTGGCACTGGCAATGAGATTAAAAAAATAGTTAAGGAAATTAATTCGAATTTAAATTTTTCAATAGCTTCAAATCCTGAATTTTTACGTGAAGGTGCGGCAATTGATGATTTCATGAATCCAGATCGCATTGTGATTGGTGTTGAAGATGAAGGGGCAAAAAAAATTATGGCAGAAATTTATCAAAAATTTTCTCATGCTAAAATCATTTATTGCGATATTGTTACGGCAGAGTTGATTAAATATGCTTCGAACTCATTTCTTGCGACGAAAATTTCTTTCATTAATGAAATGGCAGATTTGTGTGAAGCGGTTGGCGCCAATGTTCGCGACCTTTCTCATGCTATTGGTCTTGATTCACGAATTGGAAATAAATTTTTAAATCCGGGCCCAGGTTTTGGTGGTTCTTGTTTTCCAAAAGATATCATGGCGATTATTAATATTGCTCACGAAAATAAAGTTGATTTATCTTTGATTGATTCAGTTATTGTTTCAAACCAGAAGCGTAAAATCAAGATGTCGCAAAAGATTGCGGCGGCTCTAAATAATGATGTTAAAAATAAAAAAATTGCTCTTTTGGGTTTAGCTTTTAAGGGAAATACCGACGATATTCGTTATTCTCCAGCAATTGCAATTGCTAAGGAATTAGCTAAAATGGGTGCTAATATTTTGGCAACTGACCCCGAAGCGATTGAAAATTCACGCTTGGAACTCAAAGAATTTTCAAATATTGGATTTGCAACTGACGCTTATGATGCAATAAAAAATTCAGATTTGATTGTGATTGTAACTGAATGGAAAGACTATGCAAAGCTTGATTTACAAAGAGTTACAGCAATTACAAAATGTCGAAAAATTGTTGATTTACGTAATATGCTTGAAGCAAAAGCAGTGAGAGCTGCTGGTTTTGAATATTTTTCTGTTGGTGAGAAATAAGAAATCAATAGAAGCTCCCGTAGCTCAGGGGATAGAGCATCGGTTTCCTAAACCATGTGCGCAAGCAGAATAGTAAAACACTTTCGTGTTTTAGTTTAAGCTGAGTTATTAAAGTTAAGAGCGGTCTTAACTTTAATAACAAGTTTTTTATTTTTTAATTTTAAAGCTTCCGTAGCTCAGGGGATAGAGCATTGGTTTCCTAAACCATGTGCGCATGTTCGAGTCATGCCGGAAGCACCAGTTAAAAAATAAAATTAACTTATTGCGGATGCACGAATTTACTTCGTGCGAAGCAATTCGTTATTAAACTAAATTCAAACGAAGTTTGAATTTAAATATGATTAAAATAGATAACATTACATTACAAGATAACGTGCTTTTAGCTCCAATGTCGGGAGTTACTGATCTGCCATTTCGTCGTTTGGTAAAAAGCTTTGGCGCGTCTTTAGTTATTTCAGAAATGATTGCTTCGCGTGCGATGATTTTGCAAACTCGTGAGTCGTTAAAAAAATGTCAAAAAGATGATGCGCATTATCCAATGTCAGTGCAACTTGCGGGCTGTGAGCCTGATGTAATGGCGGAAGCGGCGAAATTAAATGAAGATTTAGGCGCAGATATTATTGATATAAATTTTGGTTGTCCTGTCAAAAAAGTTGTAAATGGTTTTGCTGGAAGCGCTTTGATGAAAGATGAAGATTTGGCGGCACGCATTATGGAAGCCGTGGTAAAGGCTGTGAAAATTCCTGTGACAATGAAGATGCGTCTTGGTTGGAATTATGAAAATTTAAACGCACCAAGCCTTGCAAAAAAAGCAGAAAATGCTGGAATTAAAATGCTAACGGTTCACGGCAGAACAAGGTGCCAGATGTATAATGGTCACGCTAATTGGGAGTTAATTTCTAAAACAAAAGAAGTAGTAAAAATTCCAATAATTGCTAATGGTGATATTAGAAATTCTTTGGACGCTAAAAAAGCATTAGAGCTTTCTAAAGCTGATGGCGTAATGGTTGGTAGAGCTTGTTATGGCAAGCCTTGGTTGATTAATCAAATTAATCAGGAATTAAAAGGTGAGGCTGTTGATGCAGTTCCGGTGCTTGCTGAACAACAAAAAATTATTTTAAAACATTTCGATGAGATGATTGATCATTATGGCGAACAGACTGCAATTCCACTGGCGCGCAAACATATTGGTTGGTATAGTGGTGGTTTAAAAAATTCGGCAGAATTTCGTGCTAAAGTTAATATTACACAAGGCGCAGAAAATGTTAGAGATTTGATTAGAAATTTTTACGAAATGCAATTAGCACACGATGACGCAAGTACAAATTAAAATCCATCTCTCACAGATAAATACTACGGTTGGTGACTTAGCAGGAAATTGCCAAAAAATTTTAAGTGAATTTAAAAAAGCTGAAAAAGAAAATTGTGATTTAGTGGTCTTTTGTGAGATGACAATTTGCGGCTATCCTTGCGAAGATTTATGGCAGAAAAAATATTTTATTTTAGAAATTGAAGAAGAAATTGCAAAAATAATTGCCGCAACAAAAAACTCTAAATGTGCTATTTTATTCGGTGCGCCAACTCTTGCAACGCGGGCTAAAAAAGAAATAGTTAATAATTCGGCAGTTTTAATTGAAGCAGGAAAAGTGGTTAAAGTGTGCAATAAAAAAACTTTGGCGAACCTTACTGTTTTTGATGAGAAGAGATATTTTGAAGCAGAGAATTTTTTATCTTGTTTTGAATTTCGTGGATTAAATTTAGCAGTTTTGATTTGTGAAGATATATGGGATGCTAAAAATCTTTTTTTACTAAAGGAACAAATTCTAGATTTAGTTATCACAATAAATTCTTCGCCTTATTCAATTTCAAAAATAGAAGAGCGAAACAAGGTTGCAAAAAATATTGCAGTTACTTTGAATAAGCCTTTGATCTATGTTAATCAAGTTGGTGGGCAGGATTCTTTAGTGTTTGATGGTGCTTCTTTTGTGATGGATAAAAATGGCGAAATTCTTGTGCAGATGAAAAATTTTGCGGAAGATTCTGCTATTATTGAAGTAAAAAAATCTGGTGAAATTTTATCTAATTATAAATCACAAATTAACGATGATAAAATTTCAAACATCTATCAAGCTTGTGTTTTAGCGCTTGCTGACTATGTTGCAAAAAATGGTTTTAGAAAAGTTTTACTTGGAATGTCTGGAGGTATTGATTCTGCCTTAGTTGCAACAATTGCGGTGGACGCTTTGGGATCTGAAAATGTTAATCTTTATGCACTGCCAAGTCGCTATAATTCTGACGAATCGATGAATGATGCTGTTCTTTGCGCAAAAAATCTTGGTATAAATTTAGAAGTAATTTCAATTGAGGAAGTGTTTGAATCGATGTTAAAAACCTTGCCAAATATTTCTGATTTAGCGAAAGAAAATATTCAATCCAGAATTCGTGGAAATATTTTGATGGCGCTTTCTAACAGCATTGGCGCGCTTTTGCTTTCAACTGGAAATAAGTCAGAACTTTCTTGTGGTTATGCCACACTTTATGGTGATATGTGTGGTGCTTTCAATCCAATTAAGGATCTATATAAAACACAAGTTTACGAATTAGCGAAGTGGAGGAATGAAAATTTTTTGTCGGTAGAGCAAAGTCGAAACCACAAAAAATTTTCAACTAATCCAATCCCACAGAACATCATAACCAAAGCTCCAACAGCGGAATTACGACCAAACCAAAAAGATTCTGATTCACTTCCAGAATATGAAATTTTAGATAAAATTTTATTTGCCTTAATTGAAGAAGAAAAATCTGTTGTGGAAGTAATAAAGTCAGGCTTCAATGAAGATATTGTAAAAAAAGTTGCTAAACTATTTTACGCAAGTGAATATAAGAGAAAGCAATCATGCATTGGTCCAAGAATTTCAAAAATGGCTTTTGATAAGGATCGCAGATATCAAATAACTAATAAATTTTGTAAGTAATCGGGTTAAATATGGAAGAAAAATTATTTGCTGGTTTTTGGGTCCGCTTTTTCTCAGGGCTTCTTGACTTGGTTTTTATTACTCCATTAGTTTTTATTTTAATTTACTATTTAGGGAATAGCGATTTTCAATCTTTTGGCTTTAGTAATAATTTTTATAATTACAAAGATTTTTCTGTTTCAACAAGTAATAGATTCGCTAATTACATAGCTCACACAGTTAGCATAATTTATTTAACTTATTTTGTTTCAACCAAAAGTCAGGCAACTTTGGGTAAAAGAATTATGGGAATTTATGTTGCAAATCGTGATGGATCAAAGTTAACTTGGCAAAAATCTTTAGCACGTGCGCTTGCTTCAATGTTGACTTCTATGACTTTGGGGCTTGGTTTTTTGATTGTAATTTTTATTAAAGAAAAAATTGCACTTCATGATCTTATTTGTAATACGCGCGTTTTTCATGGTAAAAAATAATAAAAAACATGGCACGAGAATTTGCTTGTAAAGATTGCGGTCATATTGGAATTCCTTTAGGATCTAGGTCTGGTGGTGGTTTTTTAGCAGGTTTAATGTTTCTGCTATTCATGCTTCCAATAGGATTATTTGGTAAAAAAGGACGTTGCCGTAAATGTGGCAGTTCTTCTCTTGCAAGCCTTACTTCAAAATATGGCAAGGCAGCAATGGAAGAATTTTATATGGATCAACTTACAAGTGATATTAAGAAAAAATCATCTGATATAATTTAAATAATAAATGACTACAATCTGCCGCTTCGCTCCATCTCCTACTGGTTTCTTACATGTTGGTAATATTCGTGCTGCCATAATTAATTTTCTTTATGCTAAAAAAACTGGCGGCAAATTTTTGTTGCGCCTGGATGATACTGATGTTGAGAGAGTAAAAGATGAATATCGTGATATGATTTTAACCGATATGAATTGGCTTGGTTTGAAATATGATTCATTAATCAAGCAATCAGATCGTCTTGATAAATATGAAGCGGCAAAAAATCTTTTGATAAAATCAGGCAGGCTTTATGAATGCTATGAAACTCCTGATGAATTAAATATTCAAAGAAAATCACAAATTGCCTCTGGTCTTACTCCTATCTATAACCGTGCTGCATTAAATTTAACTGAAGAACAAAAAGAAAATTTTCGCGCCGCTGGTTTAAAACCGCATTATCGTTTCTTACTTGAAGATAAAATTGTTTCTTGGGATGATAAAATTAAAGGTAAAATTACTTATGAAGGCAGACATTTTTCTGACCCTGTTTTAGTACGCGATAATAATGTTCCAACTTACACATTTTGCTCAGTTGTTGATGATATTGAATATAATATAACTGACATTATTCGTGGTGAAGATCACATCACAAATACTGCAATTCAAATTCAAATTTTTGAAGCGTTAATAAAAGAAATGGGTGGAAGAGTCCCTGAGTTTTCGCATTTAGCTTTAGTGAAAGCAAGTGAGGGAAAAATTTCTAAAAGAGAAGGCGGGTTTGATGTAAAATCTTTGCGCAATGATGGCTATGAAGCATTCTCAATTATCAATCTTTTAGCGCAAATTGGCACTTCAGGGCAGATCAATATTTACAAAAATTTTGATGAATTAGAGAAAAATTTTGCGCTTTCTAATTTCTCAAAATCATCAACAAATTATGATATTTCTGAATTAAATCATATAAATCAGAAATTGTTGCAAATTGTTGATTTTAAAGATATTAAGCCACGTTTGAATGAAATTGGTCTGTCAGAAATTGATGAGAATTTTTTTAATGCCCTAAAAGCAAATATTTCTTTCTTAAGTGAATTTAAAATTTGGTTTGAAATTTGTAAAAAAGAATTTCGCTATAATCACAAGGATGCAGATAAAGAATTTTTGCAAGAAGCAGCGAAATTATTGCCACAAGATACTAAAAATGTGAATTGCTGGCAAATTTGGCTTGAGGAAATTAAGAAAAATACAACGCGTAAAGGTAAAGAATTATTCATGCCAATTCGTCTAGCTTTAAGCGGGGTTGAACATGGACCAGAATTAAAAACTTTAGTTAATTTGATTGCAAGAGATGAGATTATAAAGAGGCTTGTGGTATGAGATGATGTTCTGGCCAAAAGTTCCTGACACCCTTCCTTAATCAAGCTTCTTAAACTTTGCTTCCACTGATGCACCATCTTCAATTGAGAGAAGGCTATATTCAATAGTTCCAGTTACATTTGCTTTATTTGCGATAAAAACATTTTGTGCTTTAATATTGCCATTGAACTTGCCGTTGATGCTAAATGACTTAGCCGTTACTTCTCCTTCTATATTACCATCCTCAAGTAAAACAACTGAATTTCCTTTTATAACTCCATTAATTTTACCTTCAATTTCAACAAGACCAGAGCTAAAAATTTGACCTTCAATTTTTAGATCTTTGGCAATTATCGTTGGAGTTGCAGTTATAGAATTAAATTTTTTATCTTCGTTTTGTGAGGTTTTCGATTTATTGAGGACTGATTGAACCTTAGACTTTAGGCTAGCTATTAACATATTTCACAGTCTCAGCATCATTAAATAAGAAGTCACCAGCTTCAAGAAATTTTTTCGGATTAAGTGGGGTTCCTCTATATCTAACCTCATAATGTAGGTGAGGTCCGGTGCTTCTGCCAGTATTACCCTGAGCCGCAATAATTTGACCTTTCTTAACAACCTGTCCTTTAGCAACTTTTACTGAAGATAAATGTCCATAACGTGTGGTAATTCCAAAGCCATGATCAATAACAACAGCATTGCCGTAATCACTATATCTTCCTGCCAAAATCACTCTACCGCCAGCTGGGCTGATAATATTGGCATTCTTAGCGCCCACGAAGTCTAAACCCTTATGGATATCTCCACCATGACCTGTTTTTGGATCTTCTCTAACACCAAAGCCGCTTGAAATATAGTAATTTTTCATTGGTCGTGAAAGTGGCATTACACTGACAAGTTTTTCAAGCAAAAATAAGCGATCAAATTCACTCGCGAATTGTGCTTTTTCTAAATGTTTTTCTAACTCGTCAGAACTAGCATTTTCAAGGTTTCTCATCTCATCATCAAGCGCACCGCCTTGCCCTCTTAACAATTCATCGCGGCGATTTAGTGAAATTTCTTTTTCTGATTTTTTTGATTTTGTTGCAAGTTGCTTAATATTTGGCATTTTTTTCAAATTGAGACCAGTGCTTGCTATGGCTTCTTCAATATTGTTTATCCTTCTTCTTGCTGTTGCTTGAATTTCATTAAGTTGAAATGTTGCATCTTTAATGCCATTTAACGTGTGTTTATCTGATTTAGAAAGATCTTTTTCCTTAATGTTTTTTGGTTGTTTGAAATTATTTTCTGTTGTACCAGCTTCTTGCTTATTTCCAGTAATTGAAATTAGGTAATCATTAACTTTTTTTAGTTTATCATTAATGTTACTAATTTCTTCCTCGAAATAATTATTTGAAGTTTTTAACTTTCTTATTTCTTCAGATTTCTCGTTGATTATTGAATTATATTTTAAGGAATTAACAAAGATTTTGCCAGCAAATAGTACAGCAACAAGCAGTATAGCTTGTGAATGGATACTAAGATTTATAGTTCTGATTTTACGGTTTGAAACAAAAAGAATGGTTCTTTTTACAAAAACAAGTTTGCAAAAAGCTCTAATGCCATTTAGAGCAGAGACCACTGTTCTATTGAGCAAAACAGGAAATCTTTGTTTTTTTGTTAAAAAATAACTTTTACTCATCTACCTAATTATATATTACTAGATCCCTACTAACTAACTGAAAATTACACTATTTGACTGGACTGAGGCCTGATTCACGAGATCTAAACTGACTTAAAAAAATTAAACGATTAAATATGATGCAATTTTCTTTCCTTGCCATCCAAATGTCAAGTTTTTTAATTGACAGGCTTTTAATATGAAATTATTCTTGCGTCGAAACGATATCAACAAAACTTTAATTTATGAGTCAATTAGAAGAAATCATTGAATTATCTGACCAAATTACCAAAAATTCTGATCTTTTAGTGAGCAAAATTGCTGAAATTTCAGTAATGTCGGCGCACGGCGGTGGAGTTGACCCATTTATTTTTGGTCTAACAATCTTTGTTTTAGCCTGTTTTGTTGGTTATTTTGTAGTGTGGAAAGTTACTCCTGCTTTGCATACTCCTTTAATGGCTGTAACTAATGCAATTTCTGGTGTTATTGTTGTCGGTGCAATTATTGCTCTTGGTTCTGCTAAGGGTTTTTCATTAGTTGCGGTTATCAGTTTTATTGCCATAGTTATTGCTTCAATTAATATTTTTGGTGGCTTTCTTGTTACTTGGCGAATGCTGCAGATGTTTAAGAAATAATAAATTAACCAATGAGAAAAATATCTAACTTCCCTTTAGCAAGAATTTTTGCTGTTTTTGCTTTTTTATCTTTTTTATTGAGAATAATTTTTCTTGTTTGGGAAAAAGATTCGATAGATTTTTCTTTTCTTACTTTAGTTGAAACTTTTTCTTTCGGATTATTATTTGATCTTGTCACATTTGGTTATTTATTGACCATTCCAACTCTTTATTTCTGCTTAATTCCAAACAAAATTTTCAATAGTAAAACTCATCAAAAAGCCAATCAAATATTATATTTTCTCTTCTTATTTATCATAGTATTTTCATGTTTTTCAGAAGTGGTTTTCTGGGAAGAATTTCAAACTAGATTTAATTTTATTGCTGTTGATTATCTAATTTACACGACGGAAGTTATTGGAAATATTGTTGAATCTTATCCAATCTCACTTCTTGTCTCTGCAGTATCTGCAATTGCGGCGGTGATTTTTATTTTTACTCGCAAAAAAATTCTTGTAGAAAAAACTGGTTCTTATTTCGAGAATTCTAAAAAATCTTTAGCTGTAATTCTTCTTGTTGTGGTTTCTTTTTTCACGGTTGATAGTTCAAGATTGTCAGAAATTTCAAGTAATAATTATGTAAATGAAATCACTAAGAATGGTATTTACGAATTATTTTCAGCCTATCGTAACAATGAAATTGATTATGAGTCATTCTACGCAACTCTTGGTAAAGATAAGTTATTTACTAATTTGAGACATAATATTTCTAAGCAAGAACCGAAGTCGAAATTTTTAAATGATAAAGATATTTCAAGGTTAATAGCTAAGCCAGAAGCTGGTGCAGAAAAAAGATATAATGTGATTTTCGTGTCAATTGAAAGTATGAGTGCTGATTTCATGAAGGCTTTTGGTAATAGCGAAAATATCACACCAAATCTTGATTTCTTTGCAACTCAAGGATTATTTTTTACCAATATGAAAGCAACAGGAACAAGAACTGTGCGTGGTCTTGAAGCGCTTTCTCTTTCAATTCCGCCAACACCTGGAAATTCAATAGTTAGAAGACCAAATAATGAAAATTTGTTTAATATTTCAAGCCCACTTATAGCTCGTGGCTATGAAGCGAAATTTATTTATGGTGGTGATGGTTATTTTGATAATATGAATTATTTCTTTGGTAATAATGGTTTTGAAACTGTTGATCGTCCTAAATTTTCAAGCGATGAAATAACATTTAGTAATGCTTGGGGTGTTGCCGATGAAGATTTATTTGATAAAACAATTAAGGAAGCAGATAAATCTTATGCTAAAGGTAAGCCTTTCTTGAATTTCGTGATGACAACCTCTAATCATCGTCCCTTTACTTATCCGGATGGAAAGATTGATATTGATTCAAAAACTGGCAGAAATGGTGCGGTGAAATATAGTGACTATGCAATTGGTAAATTAGTTGAAAAAGCTAAAAATAAAGAATGGTTTAAAAATACAATTTTTGTTTTTGTTGCGGATCATTGTGCTGGTTCTGCTGGCAATACTGACGTGCCTTTATGGCGTTACCAAATTCCAGCAATTTTCTATGCGCCAGAAATAATTAAACCAAGAATTTTTGATAAAAATATTAGCCAAATTGATATTGCGCCAACTTTGATGGGATTATTAAATCTTGAATATAAATCAAAATTTTTTGGCACTGATGTTTTACATAATGAAAAATATTTAGATCAGCATGCATTCGTCAGCACTTATTCTGATATCGGATATTTTAAGAATGAAAAATTATATTTATTAAAGTTAAAAAAAGAAAAAAAATTCTTTGATGTTTCTTTAGAACATTATGGTTGGCAAGGTTCAAAAGAAACTGTGACTGATGAATATAATAAAGACGAGTTAGATGAAGCAATTAGTTATTATCAAGGGGCGAGTTATTTATTTAAACATGAGAAACTCAAGAATTTTGATAAATAGAGAGTCTAACATAAATCTGCTCTTAATCCTTTCTATCATTGCCTTGGTGGCTGCATTATTTTTCTTTGAATATAGTGATTTTGATATTTTAGTGCAGAATTATTTTTTTGATTTTAGTCAAAAATCATGGTTAGTTGACAAAGATGAACCAATAAAAAAATTTATTTTTTATAAATTTCCCAAATTCTTTTTTGGCGTTGCCCTTGTCTGGCTTTTAGTCAGCCTGTTTCTTGGCTTTAAAAAGAAAAATAATTTTTGTCAGAAAAATAAAAATCTTCTACTATTGATATTTTTAGGCATGGCTTTAATTCCTTTAATTGCTGGGAATATCAAAAAATTCACTAATGTTTATTGTCCATGTCAATTGGTAATTTATGATGGTGATAAGCCATATGTGAAAATTTTTGATTCTTATCCAGATAACTTTCATCAAGAAAAAAGAGGAAAATGTTTTCCCGCAGGGCATGCAGTTACTGGATTCTCGCTATTTATATTATTTTTTGCACTAAGAAAGAAAAACCATAAAATTTTAGGGTTGTTAATTGCGTTAATTTGTGGTTGGATTTTAGGTCTATATCAAATTGCAAAAGGTGTTCATTTTTTTGGAGACACTTTCGTAGTGATGATTATATGCTTTATGCTTGCTGCATTGATTGCAAAAATTTATTTTAAATTTGTTGAATATGACTAATCAAAAAATTACTAAGAAGCTTACATTAGGGCCACTTCCAGCTTCAAAAAAAGTTTTTATTAAAAGTGAAAGATTCTCGGATGTAGAAGTTGCAATGCGCGAAGTGCAATTATCCGAAACTTCAGAAAATAAAACTTTTACGCTTTATGATGCGTCAGGGCCTTTTACTGATCCGAATTATATGGATAAAGTTGATCTTAATAAAGGTTTGCCGAAGCTGCGCGAGAAATGGATTTTAGAAAGAGGTGATGTTGAAGAATATGAAGGAAGAAAAGTTAAGTTAATAGATAATGGCGTGATGATTGAAGGAGCAAAACCTTCCGCTCCAGAATTCGACATGAGAAATTTTAAACCACTTCGTGCTAAAGCAGGTAAAAAGCCAACGCAAATGGCTTATGCGAAAGCTGGAATTATCACGAAAGAAATGGAATATGTGGCGGTTCGTGAAAATATGGGTCGTCAAAAATTAGCAAATGAGTTGAAGGCGAAGGGTGTTGATTTGAATTACAAAGGTGAGGCTTTTGGTGCTAAAATTCCCGGATATATTACTGCTGAATATGTGCGTGATGAAATTGCAAAAGGGCGCGCCATCATTCCAAATAACATCAATCATCCTGAGTCTGAACCAATGATTATTGGGCGTAATTTTTTAGTTAAAATTAATGCTAATATTGGTAATTCAGCGATTTTTTCTGGTGTGGAAGATGAAGTTGAAAAAATGATTTGGTCAACACGCTGGGGTGGAGATACTTTGATGGATTTATCAACTGGAAAAAATATTCATAATATTCGGCAGTGGATTATTCGTAATTGTCCAGTGCCAGTTGGAACGGTGCCAATTTACCAAGCTTTAGAAAAAGTTGGTGGTGTTGCCGAAGATTTAACTTGGGAAATTTTTAAAGACACGCTAATTGAGCAGTGCGAGCAGGGTGTTGATTATTTTACAATTCACGCCGGAGTGTTGTTACGTTACGTTCCGCTTACCGCAAATCGTGTCACGGGAATTGTTTCTCGCGGTGGTTCAATTATGGCGAAATGGTGTTTAGCGCATCACAAAGAAAATTTCCTTTATACAAATTTTGCAGAAATTTGTCAGATTTTAAATAAATATGACGTGTCTTTCTCTTTAGGTGATGGGCTTCGTCCCGGTTCAATTGCTGATGCTAATGATGAAGCGCAATTAGGTGAATTAAAAACTTTAGGTGAGTTGACTAAAATTGCTTGGGAACATGATTGCCAAGTTATGATTGAGGGCCCAGGGCATGTGCCAATGCACCTTATAAAAGAAAATATGGACAAGCAATTAGAATGGTGTCATGAGGCTCCGTTCTACACTTTAGGGCCATTAACCACTGACGTTGCCCCTGGTTATGATCACATCACTTCAGCAATTGGGGCAGCGATGATTGGCTGGTTTGGTACGGCGATGCTTTGCTATGTTACGCCAAAAGAGCATTTGGGGTTGCCAAATAAACAAGATGTGAGAGTTGGTGTGGTGACCTATAAATTGGCGGCGCATGCGGCGGATTTGGCGAAAGGTAATGCCATTGCTAAAGCGTGGGATGATGAGCTTTCTAAAGCGCGTTTTGAATTTAGATGGGAAGATCAATTTAATTTATCGCTTGATCCCGAAACCGCAAAATCATATCACGACGAAACCTTGCCAGCGCAAGGCGCCAAGGTTGCACATTTTTGTTCAATGTGTGGTCCAAAATTCTGTTCAATGAAAATTACCCAAGATGTTAGGGATTATGCCGCGAAGCAAAAAGAAGCTGAGAAAGGAATGGAAGGCATGAGTGAGAAGTTCAAAGAGTTGGGTTCTGAAGTTTATTTGAAGAAAAATTAAATTTCTTTTATAAGAGGATTTGCTATACCTAACCCTCTTTGAAAAAGAGGGTGGCAGGGCGTGAAGCGCGCTGACGGGTGATTTAATCTAATTTTACATTTATTACTATATCTTAAAATTTTAAATCCCCCTTCGTCGCTTCGCTCCTCTTCCCCCTTTTTACTTAGAATTTATTTTTTCTAAGTAAGAAGTTGCAATCGCTAAAGCGATTGTCAAAGGGGGTATAGCAAGAATTTTAACAACCACAAAAACACACCACGTTCATGTTCACACCATATCGCCATGATCTCAAAGCCAAAGCCAGAAGGCTTAGAAAAGAAATGACGCCAGCGGAGAAGAAATTATGGTTTCAGTTTCTTAGCAAAGATTCCTCACATAAATTTTTAAGACAAAGACCAATTGGAAATTATGTTGTTGATTTTTATTCTGCTGAAAAGAAATTAGTTGTTGAGCTTGATGGAGATAGTCATTTCAAGGATAAAGAGATGATTGATTATGATCTAAAAAGAACAGAATTTTTATTGGAAAAACATCAAATTAAAATTGTGAGATTTAGTAATTTGGAAGTGATTAGAAATTTTGATGCTGTGTGTGAGGAGATTGAGAGGGTGTTGAGAGAAATTTAAATTTAGCATTTAAATCCTCCGTCATCCGACTTCGCTAAAGCTAGGTCGGATGCCACCTCCTTTTTCAAAGGAGGTAGGCATAGCAAAATTTTCTGTAAAAAACGAAATTTGTTATTCCTACCCCCTTTGAAAAAGACTTTGAGCGTTAAAAAAACGTGCTTAACGCACGTTTTTAGCGAGAAGGAGCAACTTCGTCAGAAGTTGCGAAGGGGGATTTAATTAAAGCGACACTTAACTTTTTCTTGTCACTCAAACCCTCTTCTTTCTTGCTTTTTAAGGATTTTATCTTGAAGTTTGTCTTGTTGTTTTAAATCAAGATTAAAAGCTTATGAATATTATTGAACAAAAACTCGAAGAATTAAGTAGAGAAGAAGAGATTGCGCAGCTCTTAGAAGAAAGAAGAATAGATGAATTAAATGCGATGATTTTAGATCGCTTTGTTGACATACAAAAAAGTCAGGCAACTGATAAAAACAAAGCAAAAGAATGGAAAAAATTCAATCTTGATTTTGCTAAAAGTAATTTTGCTGATATAAAAAAACTCACTCTAAAAATTGATGCCGAATATTTAAGAAAGCAGCTTGGATGTGCCTCAATTACTTGTCATGATGGTTGGAGTTTTGATTTTAGAGTTTCATTATTTGGTGAATTTGATTCTATCTCATTTTCTGAGGCAGTATTTAATGATAATTGTTGGATTGGTGCGGTATTTAAAGGTTCCGTAAGATTTGACAATGTAACTTTTTTTGATCTGGCAATGTTTTATGAATCAGTATTTGAGAATACTGTAAGTTTTCATAAAATAATTTTTAATTCTGATGTTAGTTTTGCAAGAGCTGAATTTAATGATGAAGTGTTTTTTGAAATAGAATCTGCGCATCAGGAAGCTTCTAGTAAAAATAAAAAATTCCACAAGAAACAATCTATTTCATTTGAAGGAGCAGAGTTTGCTAAAA
Source organism: Rickettsiales bacterium (assembly GCA_018969185.1). Lineage (GTDB taxonomy): Bacteria > Pseudomonadota > Alphaproteobacteria > Rickettsiales > UBA1997 > UBA2645. The sequence continues at coordinate 56,422 of JAGWYT010000005.1, forward strand.
GAGCAGATTTTGAGTTAAAAAATCTTAATGTTTCTAATTTTTCTTTTGAGTCTGCAGTTTTTTTGTCAAATTTTGTTTTGCAAATTGAGAATTCGACAATTAATTTTTTTAATTTGAGCAGTGCGATGTTTAGCAAAATGACAAGATTTATTCCATTCTCACGTGAATTTTCTTATAACTCATTAGTAAAAACTATTGGATTTGATTACGCAACATTCAAGGGTTCAACGGTTTTTGAACTTAATTTTGAATCTTGTCCTGATTTTTCAAAATGTTATTTCTTCGAAAAACATTTTGTTAAAGAAACATGGCCAGAAATTAATGATCGTAGAATTAAACCGGAAGATCGGGAAAAGTTTTTATTTTTCAAAAGATATTTTGCATCAACTAAAAATCATTTACGAGAAAATCAATATTTTAGCTATGAGATGAGAGCCAGGGAAAAAGGGCTTGAGCGTGATTTGGGTTGTAAATTTAAAGGTAAGATATTTCGTAAATTTGTTTGCATGGTGTGCAAGTTAGCCAATAAAAAATTCCGCAAAATATTAGTTGCGAGATGCCGAGTTTTAACCAGAAAATATTTTGAATTATTTTTGTTCAAATGTTATAAATGGTTAAGTTCTTATGGTTCAAGTGTTGAAAGACCAGTTTTAACTCTTGTTTTTTCTTTCCTTTATTTTGGTTATTATTTTGAGGTAAATGGTGTCCAAAAACCTTATGAAAGTTCTTTTGTGAGAACTTTGAATCCTCTGTATGATTCAGGTCAGGGTTTTAGAGAATTGATAGAATTCCAAACTACGATTTCTGTTCAGTCTTTATGTAATACTATTTTGTTATTTCTGATATTCCTTGGAATAAGAAATAGATTTAAGATTAGGAATTAAAAATTGAAGTTGGCCCCAATTAAAAAATAAGTTTTTATTACTTGAATTTACAGTTGATGGTGCTGCCAAGTGGGATTGAACCACCGACCTCTTCATTACCAATGAAGTGCTCTACCACTGAGCTATGACAGCATTTGATTTTGTGTGCAGGATTAAAAGGTAAGAAGCTGAATTGAAGCCTAGAAATATCTAAAAGTCAATATTACAAAGACGTCATCTTTGAAGCATGAAGGGCTGAAAGAGCTCTTTCCTAAAACGCATTAGATCCTCGAAATGTTTCGTATTTCAAGGATGACGTTACTTGGATAAGAATGACGTAATTGTTTTAACTATCACCATCTCTTATATGTTTCTTATAATCGTCAATTTTTGATCTAACAATTCCCTGCTTTGAAGTAGTGCCCTTGATAATACGATTTTGTGCACCAGATGCGAAATTGATTCCTTTCTTAGCCCAATTCAAGGCACGACCTAATACTGCTGGTCCTCCACTCAAAGAAGAACCGCCCATCAGATAAGACATAATTTCTGGAACTTGATCCATGAATTGACACAAGATATACATGATCAGAGCTGCCTTTAATAAGGTTAGAATTAGTTTGTCTATATTTTTTAATGTTGGTAGATCAATACCAAGAAGTGGAATTTTTAAAGAGTCTTTTTCAAACTTGTTGATATTTTTAATATCAATAATACAAGCAAAGCTGTCTTCCATAGGAACCACTAACTTATTTCCCGTATTATCACATTCTGGGTCTATTGAACTTGAAATAACAGCACCATCAGGATCAACACAATATTCACTGCAAGATATAGTTTTATTAGGGCCGGTGCCATAAAACTTTGCACTGCCAATAAGTGTTTTATCCATTATGGTAACAAATATAGCAATATAGGCAAAGAGAATCATTGGTTGTAAGCAGAAGCCTATTAGTTGAGTTATCCAGGATTTAAACAGATTGGTGGTTTTTTTGAACATCACAGTTGGAATTATCAAAATTGAGATGTAAACCATCATTATTACTGCTGCTGTTGAACATAAGAAAATATGCAATGCTCTCATTGTTGTTGCAAAAAGGAAGATGCCGAAGAACATTATTGAGACAGCAAAATAGATACCAATTGGTCCTGATAAAATTCCTATCGCAATTAAAATTGCAATATTTGCAATTGAGGCTTCTGGTCCAAAACCTAAATAGCGGGCAAGCTTACAATCAAGGGTATCCCATAGGGCAAGATAGCTTTTGCCTTCAGGATAATCTCCGGCAGCAGAATTAATTACACTTCCTTGTACAATTGATCCATCATCAGTTGTTTTACCATATCCGGTTACGGTGACATTGCCAAACTGACAGCCATCTCTTTTAACCTCATTATCATCAGCGCTAATCTTAAACACAATTTGGGCCAAATCTCCTGAGGCTCCGTAAACTCCATCAAAAAACTGAGTTTGCCAAGCGTTTCCTGTGCAGAAATAAAGCACTAAACCAACTTTCATTGTAAACATTAACAGTTCTGATTTTTTGATTTCACCAACTGCAAGAAGAGTTGCCATGCCGTAAAATACTATAGCTAAAGTTAGTGTCATTTTTATCACGCTTTCTAAATTCTCCTGCATTCTGGCAAAGAATGATTTATCGCTTACAGGGTCTCCCTTCTTATATTGAGTTTGAGTTGGTTCATCATAGAGTTCGTAATTGGCACTACATATTCCATTCGAATCGGGAGAATCTGTGCTTGAAGCGCATTTGCTGTGACCAAAGCGATTATAAAAGACATTTTCCATAGTTTCTTTTACGCATTGTGCTATTGGTGCGCTAAAATGTCTCTGACTGCCGAAAACTATGCTACCATTGTAAGAGGTATAATTTTGTGAATCTCCAACAAAATCAAAACAAGCACTTGAAAAATAAGGTGAGGTTATTTCACTTTTATACTCATAAGAGTTGTCATAAACCGTTGTGCAATGATTGAGTTGTTGGCAGTAATTGGTGCATTTGCTGGCTTTTTCATTGAAGGTACAATCATTATTTCTAATTTCACTTTTTCCGGCACAATTACCAGATTCAACTATATCTTGTGTAATCATGTTCCATGTCCCTGAATTCTTATCATATATGCCATCTTGATAATATTCACAACTTTCTGATCCGCCACCAAGGGAAAAATTATAAGGACAAAGACTATAGCTTGATGCACAAAGAAGGTTATTTTGTGATTTCTTAACTTCAAAGTTTATGAAGATATTATCATCATTTGTAATAGTGCAATTTTTGCCTGATTTACAGAAAACTTGCTCACCTGAATAATCAATACACATAAAATTTTCACTTCTAAATTTGCAGCAGCCATAAGCAATTTTAAAATCTTTAAGTCTTCTTTTACCATCTGCGTCTTTAAAGTCACCGCCACCAACAGGATCTTTCTGACCATCAAAAACTTGATATCTTTTGCAGTTGAAATTAGCGGTTTGTGAACCGC
>JAGWYT010000059.1 GCA_018969185.1 Rickettsiales bacterium
GACCCACACGTCACGCATATAGAAATAGTGAACAGCCGCCACCAATGTCACAAGTCCAGATACAGTTAAAGATGTTTTCCACTTACCTGATACACGATCTCTTTCGAGGAAGAAAAAAGCAGTTGAAGCAACTAAAGCCATTGAAATTAACCAAAAGGTAATACCAACAAAATCGCTTGATTGAAGCACTTGGCCTGAAGTTGCAAAAACCGATGTTGATAACCCTAATAAAGACAATCCTAATAAGCACTTATTCCTTAGGAATTTAGAAAAACCCTGAAACATAAGAACCTCCTGTTGATTGAAAAAAAATTTTAGTACTTTAGATACTAAAGTTTAGATAATTAATAAAGTAGTGTTAAGAAAATTATCTTGGTAAAAGTTTACTCCCTAATAAACAGTTTTTTACACTTTTTTTTAGGCTGTTGTTTTTATTGATAATTATTATTTCCCATAAATTAATTGTGGGATTAAATAAAAATATTTTCAGTGTTGATTTTTTATGAGTAAAGGAATAAATTTAAATTGAAAAAAATTTATTTCGACATAGGTTTTTTTCCTAAGCATCCCCTTCTTTTTTTTATTTACTTTTCTCAAATGAATAGATAAAGAAGGGATCTTTTTTTACTTTTTAGTATGTCGATTGAAACGACATACTAAATCCATTTTCGCTTAATTAAGCTCACGCAATTACTTGAAAAATACTACTATTTATTGCTTTAGAAATGACTTACGCATATTTGACAATCAAGCATTTCTAAGGGCTACCCAAGAGAGCGATTTTTTATTACCTCTCTTTTGTCATCCTAATTGTGAGACATTTGATTCTCATGCTCCTAGAATTGGTAATCATCGAAAGTTTTTTTTAAGGCAAGCGCTTGATGAATTGAGAGCTATTCTTAAAACATACAATTCAGATTTAATTGAGGTATATGGTGACTTTGGTGAAGAGATTAAAAAAATATCACAGAGTATTAATGCTACCAAAATTATCTTTGAAAAAATTGAAGCCCCTGAAGAATTGGAACAAGAAACCTTAGTCAGAAATTTAGGAATTCCGGTTGAGACAATCTGGCAATCTTCTATGATTGATCCGTCAGACCTTCCATTTGCGCCAATTGATATGCCAGATGTATTTACTGAATTTAGAAAACAAATTGAAGTCGAAAAAATTAAAATTAAAGACCCAATACCAAGCCCCACTGAAGTTCCACCTCTTCCAAATTTTAAGCCTTACCTTGATCGAAAACTTAATGCTAAAAACAAAATCAGTAATCAAAATTCATCTTTTCCTTATTTTGAAAGTCGATACTCTGGTGGAGAAAAGTCTGCATTAGCCTATATTGAATATTATTTATCCTTAAAATTACCCCATACTTATAAAGAGACTAGAAATCAACTGTATGGGCTTCACTATTCAACTAAATTTTCTCCATGGCTTTCAATTGGTTGTATTTCAGCAAAATATATTGCTTTTAAAGTAAAAGAGTTTGAGGATAAATTTGGAGCAAATCAAAGCACTTACTGGATATGGTTTGAACTCTTATGGAGAGACTACTTTAGATTCTTACATTTTAAATATGGAAAAAATCTCTATGCAAAAAATGGATTAAAAAAGAATCCGATTCCTAGTAACCATAACAAGGATAATTTTGATGCTTGGATCAATGGCAGGACTGGAAATCAACTAATTGACGCTGGCATGAGGGAGCTTTTTTTTACTGGATATTTATCTAATAGAATGAGACAAATTGTTGCAAGCTACCTCATTTATGATCTTGAGTGTGATTGGAGAAAGGGTGCTCAATGGTTTGAGTCTCAATTAATTGATTACGATGTTTATAGTAATCAAGGTAATTGGCTTTATATTGCAGGAAATGGAACTGATCCAAGGGGTGGAAGAAGATTTAATATAAAGAAACAGAATTTGGAGTATGACCCGAATGACATATATAAAAATTTATGGAAAGAGCATTGCATAAATATCGCCCAAATTTAGGTTTTTAGCACGCCCCTATTTTCACCCCTCGATTTTTTCGGGAACCAAACCCTCTTCAACCCCTCGAATAATATAAAATATTGGCTTCTGGAGTATTAGATCGGACAAGAGCTATAACTAGCTATGATTAAATTTAAAAAAATACCTTCATCGGAAATTACACCAGAGCATATCTATTATGATCGTCGAAACTTTATAAAAAATTTAGGTTTAATTTTAGGTTCAACTGCTCTTTCCTCATTTACAAATAAAAGTTTTGCTTTACTTAATACGCTGCCTTCTTTTGCACAATCAAAAGAACGTGACAA
>JAGWYT010000060.1 GCA_018969185.1 Rickettsiales bacterium
TTTTTTATATCTGGTAGAATTACAATGATGACAAACTATTTTATTTTTACTCATTCTTTCTCCTGATTTGTTATTAACAAATCATATATTGAAAGTAAATCTATAAATAACAATACTAAGTTAACACCGCCCTCAAGGGGAGGGTGATAGAGTATTATTTCAAAAGATTACAATTTACTTTGCTTGCAAAGCCTTTATTTTCAGGTGTTTTCAATATTTCTTAATTAATCAAAAATCAAAATGTGTGGAATTGTTGGAGTTGTAAGTAAAAGCGGAGATACAGTAACCAAAGTATTAGAAGGTTTAAAAAAACTTGAATATCGCGGCTATGATTCAGCAGGAATTGCAGCTATGGTTCATGGTGGTTTTAGCACTGTAAAAGAAGAAGGAAAAATTGTAAAACTTGAAGAAGCATTAAAAATAACTCCTTTAGTTTCTGGCATTGCAATTGGTCACACCAGATGGGCAACTCATGGTGCTCCAAGCAAAGAAAATTCTCATCCTCACGCTTCAGAAGAAATTTGCGTAGTTCATAATGGTATTGTTGAAAATTACAAAGAATTAAAAGAAAAATTACAAAAAAGTGGTGTTGAATTTTTAAGTGAAACTGACACTGAAGTTGTGCCACATTTAATTGAATATTATTACAAACAAACCAAAAATATTAAAGCTTCGTTAATTGCCGCAACTCGCGAAATTCAAGGTGCTTACGCTTTAGGTGTAATTATTCGCGGTGAAGATAATCTTATTGCCTTTGCAAAAAAAGGTTCACCCTTAATTATGGCTATTGGTAAGCATGAAAATTTCATTGCTTCTGATTATTACGCAGTTGCTGATTATAGCGATAAAATAATTACTTTAGAAGATGGTGAATTTGGTATTATCACTAATGACTCTTATGAATTTTTTAATAGTGATGGTGAAACTTTAAAGAAAAAACCAAAGACAATGGAGGCCATGAATCGTAATGTTTCCAAAGATGGTTTTTCTCATTTTATGCTAAAAGAAATTTATGAACAACCAAGAGTTTTGGAAGAAACAATTCAAGCCTATGTTAATTTAAGTGACAATTCAACTCACTTACCAAATTTTCCTTTTGATTTAAAAGAGTTTAATAAAATTACTATTGTTGCTTGTGGAACCTCATATTACGCGGCTTCATGTGCTAAATATTTAATTGAAGAAATTGCAAAAACAGAAGTTGAAGTTGATATTGCTTCAGAATTTCGTTATCGCTCTCATCCTTTTAGAGCCGATAATTTAATGCTATTTATTTCGCAATCAGGAGAAACAGCGGACACAATTGCAGCGTTAAAATATGCTAAGGAAAATGGTCAAAAAATTCTCTCAATTGTCAATGTGGCTCACAGCAGCATGGCGCAGCTTTCTGATGCGGTTATTCGCACAATTGCAGGGCCTGAAATTGGTGTTGCTTCAACCAAAGCTTACACGGCACAAGTTGCGGTTTTATCACTTTTTGCAATTGAATTAGCCTTTGTAAAAAACAAAATTTCGGCAGAAGAAAAAGCAAAATTATTACAAAACTTGGCTGAGAGTGGCGCTAAAATGTCAGAAATTTTAGAAAAAAATAATGTTGAAAAAATCAAAAAAACTGCACGCTATTTAGCAAGATCAAAGCACATGCTTTACATTGGCAGAGGCATTTCGCAAGTTACTTCTTTTGAAGCAGCGTTAAAATTGCGTGAATTATCTTACATTGATGCACAAGGTATTGCAGCAGGAGAATTAAAGCACGGAACCATTGCTTTGATTGACAAAAAAATGCCAGTTGTGGTGATTGCACCGCATAATAATTTATTTGAAAAAACCGCATCGAACGCTGAAGAAGTTAATGCCAGAGGTGGTAAAATAATTTTTATTAGCAGCAAAGAAGGTTTAGAACAATTCAAAAAAATGGCAGAAAAATCTGTCGAAATCCCTGCAATTAACGGCTCAATTCAAGAAGCCTTATTGCCAGTTATTGCAACGCAATTACTTGCCTACCACGTTGCTCTCTTCAAAGGCAATGATGTTGATCAACCAAGAAACCTCGCTAAGTCTGTTACGGTGGAGTAACGGATATTGTCTGTTGCGGGAACTAGCTTGTAGCCACTACTGTCCGGTTAAGAGCTGAACAGACTGTAAGCTCCATCAAACTCATGGTTTGTATTTTTGTAATTTTGTTTGACGAAGTCGCTTAAATTCTTGGTTCTCTCA
>JAGWYT010000061.1 GCA_018969185.1 Rickettsiales bacterium
CAATGCTGACTATCGCACTTAGATTGTGAATACTGTTCGCGCAGCAGCAGCTGTTATCCAAAGACAGGATGGATTTCTTCTGATGGCTCAAAGACCTCCTGGACGAGGATGGAGTGGTTGGTGGGAATTTCCAGGCGGTAAGATTGAAGACAATGAATCACCTTTTGAAGCGCTTCAAAGAGAACTTCAAGAAGAAATTAATATCTCTGCAAATGATGCGACATTATGGTTTGAACGAAGTTACACCTATCCAGATAAAAAAGTTTACATTTATTTTTTCAAAGTCACTGACTGGACCGGTGAAATTAAATCATGTGAGAATCAGTTATTAGATTGGCAAAATCCATCTTACGTAACAGTTGCTCCAATATTACCCACCAATTTATTTGTACTAAAATCTATTTTACTACCCCCCGTTTATGCCATTACAAATATTGCAGAGATGGGAGAAGTATTATTTTTTGACCGATTGAAAATTAAATTAGAAGAAGGTTTAAAAATGATACAGGTGAGAGAAAAAAATTTACCTTATCAAGATGTAAAAAAAATAACCCAAAAAATTTTAGATTTAGCAAAGCCATATCAAGCAAAAGTTCTAATTAATGAAAATGAAAAGCTGGCACTAGATATCGGAGCTGATGGTGTCCATTATCCGTCATATAGTCTGATTCAATTAAAATGTCGACCAGATTTTTCAATATGTGGCACATCTTGTCACAACCAAGAAGAGCTTATGATTGCACAAGATTTAAAAATGTCATTTGCCGTTTTCTCTCCTGTTCAAAAAACTGAATCGCACCCTCGTGCTGATCCGATAGGTTGGGAATTTTTTAGTGAATGTGCAAATAAATTAGATATACCAATTTATGCTTTAGGTGGATTGAATCAAGAGAGTCTTGCAACATCGTGGCGTCATGGCGGACATGGTATCGCAATGCAAAGAGCTATTTGGGAATAATGCTATTTAATAATAGCGTAAATTGATTTATTAAAAGATTGATTTTTTTTGTCTTTAAAGTGCAGCGTTATTTTAACTTTTTCACCGGCTTTAAGAGGGCCTTTAAAATCCATAAGCATTAAGTGACTGCCACCAGATTTAAATTCAAAAGTTTTGTCGTGATCAATTTTAATTTCATGAGCCATGCGCATTTTCATAATACCTTTTTCTAGAATAGTATTATGCATCTCGATTGTTTTGATAGTCGGAGAAGTAATTGAAGTTAATATTAAATCCTCGTGACTTAAGAGTGACATATAAGCGACGCTCATATCATCACTTTCTTCAGTAGCAGCAACCCAAGCATTTACAATTTTAATATCAGGCACTGCATAAATTTCTGTTGTAATTAGAAATACAATAAAAAATAGAAAGCATTTTAAAATTTTCTTAGATAGAGTCTTCATTTAAATCCTCAGGGTTAATTTCAACTGGAATTTTATAGCCTTCATTAGCCCATTGACCCAAATCAATCATGCGGCAGCGTTCGGAGCAAAACGGCCTAAAAACATTAGATAAACTATACTCAATACTTTGATTGCATTGGGGGCAATTTACAAACATAATCTTTGTACTCATAACCAACAAATACTAAATTTAAATTCGAGATTTGATTTAACAGGCTCTTTTTTTAATTCTTCATTAAGCTGGTTAAAGAAAACATTGACTGTGTATTTATTTGCACTAATTTCAGGGTAAATATTTAAGGTTTTTTCAAGTTCAAGTCTTATAAGATCAAATGTTTTGAGGGGGTCGATGGTTTGTTGATACTTACCTTCTTTCGCTTTAATCGATTCTACGTGGCATTGATTTCTCAATATCAATAGAATGACAGAAGCTGCATCTTTGAAGACCATGAGAGGTTTCGCCCAGGATTTAAAGTCTTCTAGTTTAGATTTTCTTGTATTCTGAGTTGTCCAGGTACGAAAATTTGGAAAATCAACATCTAATAGGCCTCCTGGTGAGCTAATTCTTTTTTTCACTTCTTCTAAAAATAAGTTATTGTTGAAATTAAAGCCAGGTTTTACATCTATATTTTCTAATTTTTTACGAGCGACTTGTATCAATGGGATGATTTCTTTTGGATCAAGCTGGCCTTCTTTTGATCCTTGAAGATCCAAGAGAGCTGATTGCTTCTTTTCTTGTCTTTCAAGCTCTTGAAGAAAGTCAATTTTTAAATCGGACCTAGATACAAGCTGCACTATTTCAA
>JAGWYT010000062.1 GCA_018969185.1 Rickettsiales bacterium
CTAGATTTAACGCTAATGTTATTTTTTAATAAGCAATACTAAGTTAACACCGCCCCCCTTGAGGGAGGGTCGACGAGCGAAGCGAGTCGGGGAGGGGTAAGTTATTATTAAGTTAAAAAACACCCCTCCCCGCATCGCCTTGCTAAAGCAAGGCTCTGCGACCCTCCCTCAAGGGGAGGGTAATAAATAACTACACTGGGGGTTAAAAAAAAGGAACAACACTTGCAGGAAAAAAAATTATGCTTAATTTGCAGATATAATTTTCCTAAAAAATAAAAATAAAATTAAGTGACGAAAAAATTTCGCCATAACAAATTTACTACTATCAACGCCCTGCTTTCTTGCCTATTGCTATGCTGTTTTTTTCTTAAAAATGCCTGTGCGGAAAACACAACTTCATTAATAAAAGAAATAAATTTTTTGCCGCAAAATATTTTAGAAATTTCTCTATCAAGCAAAAATAATTTTAAGAGTTTTACTTTAACAAATCCTGATCGCTTGGTTATTGATATTGAAAATGCTGCTTTTGAAAAAAAAGATTATTCACCAACTTTACCTGAATTTATTTCTTCCTTTCGCAGCCGTGTTGATGAAAAAAAGTCTCTGCGCTTAGTGTTTGACTTGAAACGTGCTTTAAAAATAAAACAATCATCTTTTCAAAACTCAAAAATTACTATTGAATTTGATATTACTCCTGCAAAATATGTTGATCCAGCAAATGCTATAAAATTTAAGAAAGAAATACCAAAAAAAATTATCGTAATTGATGCGGGTCATGGTGGTAAAGACCCCGGAACAATTGGTGATTATGCCAGAACTAAAGAAAAGAATATTACTTTATCTTATGCCAAAGAGTTAAAAAAATATTTAGATAATACTAAAAAATATCAGGTTTTTTTAACTCGTGATAAGGATTTTTTTATTCCACTAAAAAAGAGAGTTGAAAAGGCAAGAAGAATGAAGGCTGATTTATTTATTTCACTTCACGCTAATTCAATTAATGATGATGTAACTTCTGGTCTTTCAATTTATACTTTGTCAGAAAAATCATCAGATAAACAGGCCGAATTATTGGCACGAAAAGAAAATAGAGCTGATATAATTTCTGGCGCTGATTTCTCAACAGAAAGCCCCGATGTGATGAAGACTTTAATTGACTTATCTCAAAGAGACAGTATGAATAAGTCATCAATATTTGCTAATATTGCTATTATGTCAGTTAAAGATTCTGAAATAAAAATTCTGCAAAATACTCATAGATTTGCTGGCTTTGCGGTTTTAACCGCACCAGATATGGCTTCTGTTTTGATTGAGCTTGGATATTTGTCGAATAGAAATGAAGAAAAAAATCTCAACAACCTTATTTATAAAAGAAAAGTTGCACAAAGCTTAACTGAAGCAATTGATAAATACTTTGCTGCGGTTAAGGGGTGATATTTAGCTTCTCGCTGGTTGAGCCTGTCTAAATTTATTCGTCGATTGAGCGAAGTCGAAATCACGAATAAATTTAGACAGGCTCAACCAGCGAATAAGATTTTATCACATCATAAAATAGAATAGATTTAAAAAAATTATAAAATGAAAAAATTTGTTAAAATTGCTATAATACTTGGTTTGATTTCAAGCTTAGTTATTTCGCTTGTAATTTTTGTTATGTTTAAAAAATATAGCAATAATCTTCCTGATTATGAGCAATTAAAATCTTACACTCCAATAATCACAACAAGGCTTTACGCTTCTGATGGTTCTTTAATTAATGAATTCTCTAAGGAAAAAAGAGTATTCGTGCCAATTAACAACATACCAAAACATCTTATCAACGCCTTCTTAGCAGCTGAAGATGCGAATTTTTATCATCACGCCGGCATTGATCCTTTAGCAATTTTCCGCACCTCAATTACCAACGTTTTGTCATTTGCAAAAGGTGATCAAGCTCTTGGAGGTGCTTCCACAATAACACAACAGGTTGTTAAAAATTTCTTACTTACTAATGAAAGAACAGTTCAGAGAAAAATTAAAGAAGCAATTCTTGCTTATCGCATGAGCAAATCTTTCACTAAAGATCAAATTTTAGAACTTTATTTAAACCAGATCTATCTTGGCTCTGGAGCTTACGGCGTTGCTGTTGCCGCTGAAACTTATTTTAATAAATCAATTGATGAATTAACAATTGAAGAAGATGCACTTTTGGCAACACTTCC
>JAGWYT010000006.1 GCA_018969185.1 Rickettsiales bacterium
AATACACTCCGTTCGCTAAAAAACAAACTGCCTAAAAATTCTTTGCAAAAGCGGGTTAAACAAAGGTTTCAAATTTTAAATAAACTTATATGATAACTCTTCCGCGAATTGCTGCTAAAGCTCCTTTCAAGGTGTCAATTGAAGCTGGGAAAACTTATTCTTGGTGTTCTTGTGGTCTTTCAAAAACAGAACCTTTTTGTGATGGTTCTCACAAGGCTTACAAAAATGAAGATGGAACCAGCATCATGAAATCAGTAAAATATACTGCAACTGAAAATAAAGTTGTTTCTTTTTGTGGCTGTAAACATAGTAAGAACGGCGTTTTTTGTGATGGAACACATAATAATATTTAGATGAATTCATCAAAACAAAAAACAAAATTCAAAGGTTTATTAGATTTATGGCCATTTTTTAAACCTTACACAAAAGAGATTTTGCTTGCCTTATTAGCACTTCTTATAACTGCTTTCACGGTTTTATTTTTTGGTAAGGCTCTTAAATATTTGATTGATGAAGGTTTTTTACAAAAAGATGGTTCTTCGCTAAATTTTACTTTATTTACTTTTATTGTTGCAACTTTGCTAATGGCGGTTGCTGGCTATTATCGTTCAAGTCTTATTAATGCTGTTTCTGAAAAAGCAATTACTGATTTGCGCAAAAAAGCATATTCTCATATTATAAAAGTTTCAGTAGAATTTTTTGAAGCTTTTAAGGCAGGAGACGTGATTTCAAGGCTCACCACAGATTCAGCTTTACTTTACAATATTATCAGTAACAGTGTTTCTTTTTTACTGCGCAATTTAATACTTTTTGTTGGTGGTCTTACTTTTTTATTTTTTACTAGTGTTAAATTAAGCCTTATCTCTCTTGCGGTGATACCCATTGCAATTGCGCCGATTATTGTTGTTGGTCGTAAAGTAAAAAAACTTTCAAATGAAACACAAGAAGCGGTGGCGGTTGTTGGCTCACATATCGAAGAAACCGTTAATGGAATTAAAACCATTCAATCTTATTTATGCGAAGAGAAAGAAATAAAAAACTTTTCAAATTTGCTTGATAGATCTCTTAATGTTGCGCTCAGTAAAATCAAGGTGCGTGCTAAATTAGTGGCTTTGGTTATTGCAATTGCTTTTAGTGGAATTGCTATTGTTTTATGGGTTGGTGGACATGAAGTTTTAAGTGGCGAGATTACATCAGGAAGTCTTTCATCATTTATTTTTTACTCAATTATTACGGCTACTTCTCTTGTTGCTTTAAGCCAAATCTCTGGGCAGTTACAAAGTGCGGCTTCAGCAGCAGAAAGAATTTTTGATATTTTAAATATCGAATCTCCCGTAAAAGAAGTGGAAAATCCGCAAGAATTTTTACCGCAAAAAAATATCGAAATTATTTTTGATAAAGTGAATTTTTCTTATCCAAGTAGACCAGAATTTTTAGCTCTAAGAAATTTTGATTTGAAAATTACAACTGGTGAAAAGCTTGCTATTGTTGGTTCAAGCGGCGCTGGAAAAAGTACAATTTTGCAGCTTTTGTTACGTTTTTATGATGTAATTTCAGGAACAATTTCACTAAATGGAGTTAACATAACAGAAATTTCTTTTGCTGATTTGCGTAAGAATTTTTCTTATATTTCACAAGATTGTTTTATTTTTTCAGGAACGGTTTTTGAAAATATTGCCTATGCTTATGAGAGCGTTACAAAAGAGCAGGTGCAGCGCATTATTGATGAAAATCCAGCTTTGCATTTTATTAATCATATGCCACAAAAATTAGATACATTTGTTGGTGAAAAAGGTATTAAACTTTCTGGTGGTGAAAGACAAAGAATTGCTGTTGCACGCGCGATTATCAAGCATTCTCCAGTTTTGCTTTTAGATGAGGCAACATCAGCTTTAGATAATTACAATGCCTATATTATTGAGCAGGCAATTGCAACTTTAGCTAAAGACAAGACGGTGATTACAGTGGCACATAAGCTCTCTTCAGTAAGTGCGATGGATCGTATAATTTTTATTAAAGATGGTGAAATTGCGGAAGTTGGTAATCATCATCAATTGATGTTTAAGAAAGGATTTTATGCTAAGATGTATGAGGCTGAAGCGGCGGGAGTGGTATAGCAACATTTTTTAAATCCTCCGTCTACCTTCGCTTTTAGCGAAGGTAGACACCTCCTTTTTCAAAGGAGGTTAGAAACGAAATTCGCTATGCCAAACCCCCTTTGAAAAAGGGGGAAGAGCCGCGAAGCGGCGAAGGGGGATTTAATTTTCTAAGTGAAATCGCCTAATCTCACAAAGGACAATTTGACATATATATTTTTTCCTTTATAAAGATCCGCCTCGTTTTTATTGATCGCAAGTCGTAAGGCGAGAAAAGCGATTGGAGCTTTTTAGCTTTAATTGTTATATATGGACAGGTTGCCTTAGGTTATGGCAACCGAATTCATATGGACAGGTGGCCGAGTGGTCAATGGCAACAGACTGTAAATCTGTCCGCGTAAGCGTTCGCAGGTTCAAATCCTGCCCTGTCCACCACTTCTTACAAGTGTTATTCTTATTTATGCGGGTGTAGCTCAACTGGGTTTTTTGCGTTAAGAAAATGACCTAAACGGTCATTTTTAGCAAAAAACGGGTAAAGGAGCGAAGCGACGCGTACCCAGGCGCGAGTTGTCTTCGAAATCAAAATGAAATTTTGATTGAGAAAAGCAACGAAGCGTTATATCTTTCTACTTATGCGGGTGTAGCTCAACGGTAGAGTTCTAGCCTTCCAAGCTAGCCGTGAGGGTTCGATTCCCTTCACCCGCTCCAATTTTTCCTATCAGTTGAAAAATCTTTATTCTTTTGCTGTGTAATTTACATTTAATTGATTAGCTTACTCTTTAAAGTGGATAGAGTATCTTATCCTTGGTTTCGACTTCGCTCAACCAGCGGATAAGATTTTCAGGTCTAAGTAAAAAATCATCACCTTATGAAAAACATAGCTTTAAAACAACTTAACGAACATACACCTTCAACTGACGAATATATAAAGGCGGCATTGTGTGGAATGATTAAATCATCTAGTAAAAAAGCAAAGAAGGTGGATAAGGTTGTTGTGAAGAAAGGTAGTAAGAAGAGTAATTTTCCTCCAAAAAAATAATGAGTAAAGAACCAGAACTAACCAGATTAATTATACTTGGAGCAGGTGCCTCTGTTGAGTGTGGGTTTTATCCTACTGGTGCGCAGTTTATTAAGATTGTGAGGAAAGTTCTGGAGTTCTCGAATGCTTTGAATAAAGCAAAAAAAATATCGCCAGAATTATTAAAGAAGTTGGTTGAAGCAAGTCCGCCAAGTATTGATGCATATATTTCCAGTATAAATGATAGCAAAGATAAAGTTCGATTGAAAGCCCTAATACTTTCAATACTGAGAGTTTGTACAGACTACAGTGAAAGCTATTCTGATAAGTTTATAAATACATGGTACTTTTCAATTTGGCAGTTGTTTGAAAGAGAGTTGCGTAATTGTGGATCTGATACAGAAAAGATTATGAAACTTCAGCAGATAAAATCATTTAAAATTATAACCTTTAACTACGATCTATCTTTAGAATTATTTTTATGGAAGAGAATTGATGCGAATTTTGTATCTGAACATGAAAAGAAAAAAGCTATAAAAATTATTTCTGACCAAATATTTCATGTTTATGGAAGTCTTGGAGATCTGAATTTAAGAGGTAACTACTTTAATGCTGGTCATTTAGAGTTTGATAAACTGAATAGTTTTGTTGGTTGTGATTGGAGTGATATTATAGAGCCTAATGCGAAAGATGGTAATCTAATAAAAGCGATAATTCAGCTTTTGGACAAAATTTTGAACAGAATTGATGAAGAAGAAAAAGTTAATTCATCTGAAAATGTGGTTACAAATTTAGTCAATGGTATCAAGGTTATCGAGACAGAAAGAAATAATGATGAAAAGCTTGATGAAATTACCAAATTACAAGATGGTTGGGATGTTGTTTATGTTCTTGGATATGGTTTTGATCGTTTGAATAATGAGCGTTTAAACCTTAGTAAAATTAAATGGAACAAAGGTTGTTTCATTACAAATTTTGGTGGTAAAAAGAAGTTAGAAAAAAGGATTTATGAACAACTTTCCAGAAAAGATGAAGGTGTTATAATAAGAACTGTTTGGAAAATTCCTACCATGATTACTAATAAATCAGTTGTGGAGTCACTATCTGATGATTTTGACCTTTTTGAATTCCCTGAAAAACCAGACTGTATAGAAGCTGAAAAAGGAGAAGAACCATTTTATGCAATGCAGAGAAGAGGTTCTAAATAATGACCCAAAAATTCAAAATTCATTTCAAATTTAAATCTGTTGGAGACTAGTTGCGAGAAATCAAAAAACCAACTGTTGGATTGGGAGAGAGAAGTTTTTAGTGTTTTTCAATTACTATCGCTCCATTCTTAAATACTATCCACACTCTTCAGCACCTTGTCTATCTTGGCTTGAGCATCAGCAGAAGTGATTTTGTTGTTAATTACCAATTGTGCGACTGTCTTTATTAAAGAAGCTTTGATGTTATTTGGATCTGAATTTATTGCAGCATCACAATCAGTCACCGACCCAATATAATCGCCTAATAAGAACTTAGTGTAAGCCTGAAAATAAGATGAGCTTTGTTTCTTGCTAACCACGTTGTTATTACTATTAGCATTAGTTCCTGATAAAATTCTATTATAGCTATATTCACTTAGAGCAAGATCATTTAGATAAATTTTACCTTCACGTCTGGAAGTCTTATAACTAGGGCCAAGCAGAATTCCATTGGCGTAAAACATTCCATTAGCAAGACCAATATAAACGGTAGTTTTATTGTCAGTAATTGTGTTTTTAACTTGATAACCTAGCTGACTTCCGCCACCTATAATATAGTTTCCAGAATTTTGTCCTGATGATATTGGGCTTGCGTAAAGCGGGCTTACACTTGTGTATTGAGGGGCATAAACGTAAGTATCGCCAAGGTCAGCGTAAGCCGAAGTTGTTGTGACAAGAGAGACTAAAAAACTAACCAAAAACTTTTTCATATATTAAAAAATTAAGTTAAATGGTATGTGGGGCCTTCAATCATAGCATTTTTTAAAAACAAATCAATTGATTTGTTTGGTGAATTGGTAAAAATCAGGAGAATTATACGCTAATTGGTTTATTAAACTTCTCGCTGGTTGAGCGAAGTCGAAACCAAGAGAAGTTTAATAAAAATCTTATTCTTGGTTTCGACTTCGCTCAACCAGCGAATAAGATTTTTTACCAATTAAATGTGCAATTACCAAAATTGTGATTTAACCAATAGTATTTTACTCATTTGATGCTTCAAAAATTCAAAATTCATTCAAAATTTAAACCTGCTGGAGATCAGCCGCAAGCAATCAAAGAGCTTCTTGCGGGAATTGATGAAAAGAAGAAAGAGCAAGTGTTGCTTGGAATTACTGGTTCGGGCAAGACTTTTACAATGGCAAATATTATTGAAAAAACGCAGCGTCCAACTCTAATCATGGCGCATAATAAGACTTTAGCGGCGCAGCTTTATGGTGAGATGAAAGAGTTTTTTCCTGAAAATGAAGTTGGTTATTTCGTTTCTTTTTACGATTATTACCAGCCTGAAGCTTATATTCCTAAGTCTGACACTTACATAGAAAAAGATTCGCAAATTAATGAACAAATTGATCGCTTGCGTCATAATGCCACGCGGGCTTTATTTGAGCGTCGTGATACTATTGTGGTTGCTTCAGTTTCTTGTATTTATGGTATTGGTTCGCCAGAATTTTATTCGAAAATGGTGTTGCGCCTAAAAGCTGGTGAAGAAATGAATCGTCAAAAATTACTTTTACGCTTTGTTGATTTGCAATATCAAAGAAATGATATTTCTTTTGAACGCTGCTCTTTTCGTGTTATTGGTGATACTATTGATGTTTTTCCATCACACTTAGATGACCGCGCTTGGCGCATTTCAATGTTTGGCGATGAGATTGAAGAAATTACAGAATTTGATCCTTTGACAGGAGAAAATTTTGGCAAGTTAAGTGAGATTGCACTTTATCCTTCTTCGCATTATGTAACGCCAGCAGAAACTTTGAGAGGAGCAATTTCTAATATAAAAAATGATTTAGCAATTCGTGTAAAAGAATTAGAAGAGCAGGGCAAAATTGTAGAAGCACAGCGTTTAAATCAACGCACCACCTATGATATGGAGATGATGTTAACTGTTGGTTCTTGCAAAGGAATTGAAAATTATTCACGCTATTTGACGGGACGTCCAGCTGGAGCGGCTCCGCCAACATTGTTTGAATATTTGCCAAAAGATGCCTTGCTTTTTGTTGATGAAAGCCATGTTTCAGTGCCGCAAATTGACGGTATGTATAAGGGTGATTTTGCACGAAAATCAAACCTATCTGAATATGGATTTCGCCTGCCTTCCGCGCTTGATAATCGTCCATTGAAATTTGCGGAATGGGAAAGTTTTAAACCACAAACAATTTTTGTTTCTGCAACTCCCGGTAAATATGAATTAGCAAAAACTGCTGGTGAAGTTGTTGAACAGATCATTCGCCCAACTGGGCTTCTTGATCCGCTTTGCGAAATTAGATCAGCGAAAACGCAAGTTGATGATTTGATTCATGAAGTTAAGGCAACAAAGGATCGCGGCTTTCGTACGTTAGTTACAACTTTGACTAAAAAAATGGCGGAAGATTTAACGGATTATTTAAATGATGTTGGAATTAATGTGGTCTATATGCATTCTGACGTTGATACTCTTGATCGCATTGAAATTATTCAAAATTTACGTTTAGGAAAATATGATTGTTTAGTTGGTGTAAATTTACTTCGTGAAGGGCTTGATATTCCTGAATGTGCTTTGGTTGCAATTTTGGATGCTGATAAGGAAGGTTTTTTAAGAAATGAAACTTCATTAATTCAAACAATTGGCAGAGCGGCGCGAAATTCTGAAAGCAAAGTAATTCTTTATGCAGATAAGGAAACCAAGTCAATTAAGGCGGCTTTAGGTGAGACAAATCGTCGTCGCAAAATACAGATGAAATATAATGAAGAAAATAATATCACGCCAACAACAACTGCGAAGCCTTTTGGTTCGGCGTTAGCCAATCTTTACACAAAAAGAAAAGATGATGATGAGTTTGGTGATGATAAGAAAACGCCAGATGTTAAAATTTCTGATTATTCAAATTTAGAGAAAAAACTTAATATCTTGAAAAAAGAAATGTTAGAAAAAGCTGCCGAGCTTGATTTTGAAAAGGCTGCGGCAATTAGAGATGAAATAAAAAGATTAGAGAATTTACAACTTACATAGTAAGTTTTTGCTCCGATTTTGTTAGTCAGAATTATGGCGAAACTGTAATGTTGTATTTCTGGCCTAAATATTTCTCAACCGCTTTTCTTTCCTCATATTTTAAGTTTCTGGTAAAAACAATTATTTCTGCTATATATCCTCCGAAGTAAGTGGTAGTTGGAGGGTAATATCCTATTGTCATTGTGCTGCCTAAGTTAGAAGAAGGAAGTATTAGGGTTGTTGCGCTTGAATTATTGTTATACAAAGATCCGCTTCCATTCCCATCGATCCAAAGGCTTGTTCCACTTGTTCTGCTAAGTGATCCAGAAAATATTCTGGCATTATTTTGGATTGTTAGTGATGAATCTGTAGCGCTGGCAATATAACCATAGCTTCCAATAACAGATTGATTGTTAAGTTGATCATAACCGAAAGCAAAAGAGGCGTTATTAGATGCTATACCACCTCCAAGCACCATATCCCAATTTGTTGTATTAGTTTTTTGACATACAGTAAAAGCTGTATATTCTGTTTGGATTAAAAAGTCTCCGTTGAAACTCATGTAATCATTAGAGTTATCAAACCTGATTCCTGGAATTCCGTTGGCAAAAATATTCTCGTAGAATTTTGGTTTGAAAGTTGCATTTGATTGAGTGGCGTTGGTTAAATTATTTTTGATAGTTTTGTGAGGATTATTATCATACCAAACTGATATTGCCGTATTATCCAGCGCTTCTGAGGAAAGAAAACTTGATTCTAAAGAAGTTTCATACCATAAGGCCAAATCTTTTATACCAGATACTGGTGATGACTTTGTAAGGTTTTGAGCGGTTTTTAGTTTTGATTTGGTAACTAAGTTTTGTCCTTGAGTAACTCCTGCAATCAAAATTCCAATTATTAGAATTACGATTGATAGCTCAATAAGAGAAAAGGCTTTATTTAGTTTTTTTGATTTATTCATGCTTAATTGTTTGCAAACTTTTTAAAATCATCCTTGGTGTTTTGTTGCCTAAATTTATAGTGCATTTGTTTATAAATCTATAGTGATCAGTGTTGAATATTGTCAGAATTTCTAATCGGTTCTAAAATTAATTTGAAAAATTAAATTGCGTGGGCATAATTACTCCCCTCAAAACTTATCAATTCTTAAGTTCTTGCTTTTCTTTGGCGGAGTAGCTCAGTTGGTAGAGCAACGGGATCATAATCCGTGTGTCGGGGGTTCGATCCCCTCCTCCGCTACCATTTCTATTTTTTGTATCTTCAAAATAACGTTTTCTGACTATGGCAGAAAAATCATTAGTAATTGTTAATGAGTCTTTTCCTGAAATGGTATTTGGTAAAAATACCACACTTGCTTATATTGTTGCTGCTCTTGACCTTGGACATGAGGTTTATATTCACAATTTACCAAAAATAGGCGAGATCTTTCCAAGTAGTATTAATAGTTCCATAAGTGCAATTAAAATTAATCCAGAAAGTGAAGAAGCAAAAAAGCTGATTAAGAATTATAAAATTAAGAATGAAGAATTGGCTATACATGTGGCTAGTGCAGCGAGTCATGGCGATATGATGTCATTGCAGCAATATGATGAAAAAACGAATCCTCATGGTTATAAGAATGAAAAAGTTTTATCTTTAGGAGATATTTTTCTTGCCACAGAAATAACTTTAAGTGATGTAACGAATGTTATTCAAAGACTTGAGCCGATGAAGGCACCCTTTCCTCCAGAAGGGCAAGAAAGCTTTGTTGAAGTTTTACATAAAATCAAAATTATATTTCCGCATTTATCATTTAACTGTCCAATATATTACGAGAATGATACTCCAAAGTTAATTATCGATAAGGATACTCCACAAAGAATAAATGAAATATTGAAGAAAAAAGGTCAAAAGGAAATTGCAGTTTCAACCAGAGAATTCAGGCTTGGAGATAATAAATCTGTAATTGCCAAGTGTTGTAAAGATATGTCAGATGATTATAAAGTTTTATTTCCTGATAAGAAAAATAGTAAAATTATTTTAAAGCCAAAGGATTCGGCTCAATCTTTAGGAGTTATGGCTATTGAATTTTGTGATGATGACAATGCGTATAATTTGGAAAAATTACAAAATGCAACTCATGAATCATTAAAAGAACAACAGATTTATAAAATAAAATCTGGTCTTGATGTTGAGGAATTTGGAAAAGTCGTTGAAACTTTATGTTATTTAGAAAGTTTAAAAACTAATGAGAAAAATTTCACAGAAAAAGCGAAGTTAAAAATCTCTGAAGTTTCATCAGAAGAACAAAATGAAGTGGCAAAAAGATTATATGATCATGAGGTTTTAGCACAACCATTCCTTGAGGGCGTAAAATCAGGTGATATTAGAGTTAATATTATAAAAAATGCTGAAGGAAATTTTGAGGCGTTCGGTGTAACTTTTAGAAGGAGTAATAGAATTACTGATGATAAATTTACAACTTGCTTAACAAGTGGTGGATCTTCGCCTTTTCCAATCTTCCTTTTAACAAAAGATGAGCAGAAAGATTTAAATGATAAAATAGGATTGATATGTGATTTGTTGAATGATTCTAAAGAAATTTTGCGAGAAAAATATAAAAATGTAGTTGAAATTGGGGCTGATTTTTTGTTACATGGAAATGGAAAAAATGTTTTTTTAGGTGAGATGAATCATCATTGTCCTGCGCTTGCTCCGCTTAGTGAAATTATGAATAATATCAGTAAAGATCAAAATGATCTTTATTTGTTTGATGGAAGTGCTGATAAGTATGACTATGGTTTCAAAGCTGCAAAAGAGGTAATCAAAAGCCAGATTAGTGGCTAATTAACTAACCACTTGCAATTAAGTTGCTGATTTTCTATAATGTCCTCCCCCCAATTACTTAGGATTGGTTGCTTATGGTTAAAAAATCTTAAAATTTATGTCGCAGGAATTATCAAAAACTTCGTCTTTTTTTAGCGCGAATGTAGTTTTTATTAACGAACTTTATCAAAAGTTTTTACAAAATCCAAATTCAGTTGATGCTTCATGGGCTGAGTTTTTTAAAACAAACGCTGATGAACTAAAATCAATTTTATCTGATTATCAAGGACCAAGCTGGGCGAAGAGAAGCTTGAAAGTTGTGGGCTCACAGGAGTTTGATATTTCTTCCAATGCTCCAAAAGAAGTGAAAAAAGATGCAAAAGCAGCGCCAATTGCAGCTTCTGGTAAAGATTTAAATATTCGTTTAGAAAATTTACTTTCTGCTTATAAAAGATTTGGTCACTTAGCGGCAGACCTTGATCCAATTGGTTTAACTCAAGCACAATATGTTGCAGAAATTGATCCAAAAAATCATGGAATTACTCCAGAAGACTTAGAAAAAGAAGTTGAGTTTCAAGGTAATAAAACAAAAATATCGCAAGCAATTGAATATTTAAATTACGTTTACATTAATAAAATTGGTGCAGAATTTGAATATATTCGTGATGCTGAGCAAAAATCATGGTTAGCCAGCACAACAGAAAATACGGTATTTGCTGACATTTCAAAAGATGAAAAAATTAAAATTTTAAAAGAAATTATCAGAACTGAAAAGTTTGAACAATTCTTACATAAGCGTTTTCCTGGTGCGAAAAGATTTTCAGTTGAAGGTGGAGAATCGTCAATAAATTCAGTTGAAAAAATTATTGAGACGGCCGCTAAATCTGGTGTCAAAAAAATTGTTATTGGTATGGCGCATCGTGGCCGTTTAAACACTTTGACTGGTGTGATGGGCAAGCCTTATCATAAGATGATCTCTGAATTTAAAGGTGTTCCTGGTTTTCCTGAAGGTGTGACAAAATCAGGGGACGTAAAATATCATATGGGTTATGCGTCAAGCCGTGAAATTGCGGGCAATAAGATTGATTTATCTTTGGCTTTCAATCCATCTCATTTAGAAGCGGTGAATGTGGTTGCTGCCGGAAGAATTCGTGCTAAACAAGCGCTTTATGGAGATGCATCTGGTGAAAAAGCGATGGCGCTTTTAATTCATGGTGATGCGGCTTTTGCGGGTCAAGGTTCAGTTGCAGAAAGTTTAGTGATGAATGGTGTTACTGGCTATAATACTGGTGGCGTGATGCACATTATTGTAAATAACCAAATTGGTTTTACAGCAAACCCTAATGATTCGCGCTCTACAACTTATGCATCAGATTTAGCGAAAATGATTGATGCGCCAATTTTCCACGTGAATGGTGATGATGTTGAAGCTGTGGTAAAAGTTTCTGACATTGCAATGCGTTATCGTCAAGCTTTCAAAAAAGATGTGGTGATTGATGTAATTTGCTATCGTAAATATGGTCACAATGAAGGTGATGAGCCTCTTTACACTCAGCCAGTGATGTATACTAAACTTAAGAGTCATCCAACTTTAACACAAATTTATTCACAAAAATTAATTGCTGAAAATGTGGTGTCACAAGCTGATTTTGATAAAATGGTTGCTGATTTCGAAAGCCATTTATCAGCAGAATTTGACAAGGCAGAAAACTTTAAACCAAAAGAAGCTGATTGGTTAAAAGGTGATTGGAAAAATATTAAAGATGGCGATGTTTCAATTGCAAAAACTGCGGTTGATAAAAAATCACTAAAAAATTTGGCTGAAAAAATCACTCATGTTCCTGCGAATTTTAACGTAAATCCAAAAATTGCAAAACAGCTTGAAGCAAGAAAAAACGTGATTGAATCTGAAAAAGATATTGATTGGGGAAGTGGTGAGGCACTAGCTTTTGCATCACTTTTAAGTGAAGGTTATCCGGTTAGAATCACTGGTCAGGATTCAGGGCGCGGCACTTTCTCACATCGTCATTCAATTTTGCATGATGGTAATAGTGGCGCACGTCACAGCATTTTTTCTTCTCTTGAAAATAAGGCGAAATATGAAGTTTATGATTCTGTTCTTTCAGAATATGGTGTGCTTGGTTTTGAATATGGCTATTCACTTTCAATGCCAAATGGTCTAACAATTTGGGAAGCACAATTTGGTGATTTTGCAAATGGTGCGCAAATTATTTTTGACCAATTTATTGCGTCAAGTGAAGTAAAATGGTTAAGAAAATCTGGTCTTGTTATGTTGCTTCCACATGGTTATGAAGGGCAAGGTCCAGAGCACTCTTCAGCGCGTTTAGAGCGTTATTTACAAGCTTGTGCGGATGATAATTTACGTGTGGTAAATATTACAAATCCAGCGAATTTTTTCCACGCTTTACGCCGTCAAATTCACTCTAAAGATCGTAAGCCTTTGGTTGTAATGTCGCCAAAATCATTGTTGCGTCACAAACTGGCCACTTCAACTTTGGCGGAATTTTCTGATTTAACTTTCAGACCTTTAATTTCTGAAACCAATAAAATTGCGGCTGACGATAAGGTTCGTAAAGTTATTTTATGTACTGGTAAAGTTTACTATGATTTATTTGAAGCTCGCGAAGCTAAGAAAATCAATGATGTAGCTTTGGTTCGTTTAGAACAGCTTTATCCATTTCCTAAAGAAGAATTAAAAGCTGAGCTAAAAAAATATAAAAATGCTGAAATTATTTGGTGCCAAGAAGAGCCGAAAAATATGGGTGCGTGGAAGTTTGTTGATGATTTAATTGAAGAAGCTTTGCTTGAATCTAAACATAAAAACTCACGTGCGAAATATGTGGGCAGAATTGCTTGTGCTTCACCTGCAACTGGCTATGGTTCTTACCATTCCCGTGAGCAGAAAAATTTAATTGACGAAGCGTTAAAATAGGTTTAATTTGTTTTGAACTTGTTAAATCAAGTTTAGAAATTTGCAAATTATTTCATTCACCATATGAAAACAAAGGATAGAATAAAAGAAGAGATTGGGTTTTATAAATTATTAGTAGTTATTACGTCAGCTATTACTTTTTCCAGTGTTAGTTGGCTATTTAATAATGTGAGTATAATATTGTCGACAAAGTTTTTTATTGTTTTTATAGCAATGTTAACATTTTTAGTTCCAACTATTTACTTTCTTTTTATAATCACCAAAAAAATTGAGGAATTGAGTTATGAATAATGTTGAAATTCTTGGTATTGCAGCTCTCGTTATTAGCTCAATAGCTTTTCTATCGGCTTGTTTTTGGTCGGTACATTATTTAGATAAGCACGATAAAAAACACAAAACAAAAAAAGCTTAATTTTTAACTAACTTTTAAAATATGACTATCGAAATTAAAGTTCCAGCACTTGGAGAATCAGTATCAGAAGCAGCGATTGCGAAGCTTCACAAAAAAGTTGGTGATGCAGTTAAGGCTGACGAATTAATTGTTGAGCTTGAAACTGACAAGGTAACTTTGGAAGTAAACGCACCATCAAATGGTGTGATTTCAGATCTTAAAGTTAAAGAAGGTGATAATGTAAAAGTTGGTGATTTAATTGCTTTGATGACAGCAGGTGGTGCAGTAGTTGCTGCTAAGCCAGCTGCAGCTGCTTCAGCTCCAGCGCAAAATAATTCTGCGGCACAATTTTTATCGCCAGCACCAAAAAAATTAGCTGCTGAAAATAATATCGATACTTCAAAAATTTCTGGTTCTGGAAAAGATGGCAGAGTTACAAAAGGTGATGTATTAAATGTAATGTCTGGTGGTGCTTCAGTTGCTGCTCCTGCGCAAGCTTCCGCAAAACCAACTGAAAGAGTTAAGATGTCAAAACTACGTCAGAAAATTTCTGAGCGTTTGAAAGAATCACAAAATACTGCGGCAATTCTTACAACTTTCAACGAAGTTGATATGACAGAAGTTATGGCGCTTCGTGTGCAATATAAAGATGTTTTTGAAAAGAAACATGGCGCAAAACTTGGATTCATGTCTTTCTTCGTAAAAGCTTGTGTGGCGGCTTTAAAAGAAATTCCAGCTGTTAATGCTGAAATTGATGGTACTGACATTATTTACAAAAATTTCTATGATATTGGGGTTGCAGTTGGCTCACCTCAAGGTCTTGTGGTTCCTGTTCTTCGTGAGGCTGATAAATTAAATTTAGCGGGAATTGAAAAAGGAATTGCTGATTTGGGAGTTAAAGCACGTGATGGTAAATTAACTTTACCTGATTTGGCTGGTGCAACTTTCACAATTTCTAATGGTGGAGTTTATGGATCATTGATGTCAACTCCAATCATTAACCCTCCACAATCAGGAATTCTTGGCATGCATAAAATTCAAGAAAGACCAATGGTTGTTGCTGGAGAAATCAAAATTCGCCCAATGATGTATTTGGCACTTTCTTATGATCACAGAATTATTGATGGTAAAGAGGCTGTTACTTTCTTAGTGAGAGTTAAAGAACTTCTTGAAGATCCACGTCGTTTGGTTCTTGACCTGTAATAAATAAAATAACTAAAAAGGGGTCAGGCTGCTTATTCTTAAAGTAGCCTGACCCCCTTTTTATGTGATAGTTTTTGGTGCCTTATTTCTTCGCATCAAGCCCGTAAGCAGTATGCAAAATTCTTACTGCAAGCTCACTATATTCTTTAGCAATTAAAACCGAAATTTTAATTTCAGAAGTTGAGATAAGAAGAATATTAATTCCTTTTTCTGATAAGGTTTTAAACATTGTGTGAGCAACTCCCGAATGACTAATCATACCAACGCCAATTACTGAAATTTTAGCAATGCTTTCATCAATCAAAAGTTCTTGATATCTGGTTTTTGGTTTTATTGATTCAATTGCTGCTTTTGCTCTTTCAAGTTCAGTTTTTTCAGTAGTGAATGTGATATCAACAGTTTTGCTATCAGCACTAATATTTTGAACAATCATATCCACGTTAACTTCAGCTTCTGACAAAGCACCAAAGATCATTGCTGACAAACCGGGATGATCTGGCATTTCACGTAATGTAATTCTAACATCATTTTTGCTATTACTAATACCAGTAATTAAACGTCTTTCCATAATTTCCTCTTCATTATTTACTAAAATTGTTCCTGAATCTGCTGTTGTTTCAGCAAAGGTTGATAAAACTCTAACTCTAACATTATGAGCCATAGCCATGGCAACAGAGCGAGTTTGCAATACTTTTGAGCCGCTATAAGCCATCTCAAGCATTTCCTCATAAGTCACTTTATTTAATTTGCGTGCCTTATCAGTAATTCTTGGATCTGTTGTGTAAACGCCATCAACGTCAGTGTAGATGTCACATCTATCAGCTTTAATTGCCGCTGCAATTGCAACTGCAGAAGTGTCAGATCCACCACGACCAAGTGTTGCGATACGATTTGTCTTTGTGTAAATTCCTTGAAATCCAGCAATTACAACCACATCATATTCTGCCATAGCGTTCAGCAAATTATCGCCATCAATTTCTTCAATTCTGGCTTTGCTGTGAACTGCATCTGTTGTAAGAGGAATTTGCCAACCAAGAAATGATCTTGATTTATAGCCAATTGATTGCAATTCAAGAGCAAGCAAACCACAAGTTACTTGTTCACCACTTGCAACAATTGAATCATATTCTGAAAGCGCAGCATCATTTGTTAAGCTTGAAACTTGATTACAATAATCAACAAGTTGATTAGTAACTCCTGACATTGCAGAAACTACAACCACAACCTTATTTCCAAGTTCAATTTCTTGCTTAACTTTTTTTGCGACATTTTTAATTCTGGCGATGTCACCAACGGAAGTGCCGCCAAATTTTTGAACAATGAGCATTTTAATTTTTTAACTGATTTGAGATGTAAAGCGGGCTAGTATTCTTACTATTGTAAAATTTTTTTCAACAAAGAAATCAAAAAAATTGATTTATCATTTATGTATAATAAGCTACAGCTAAATTCCTTTTTTGTTAAAAAAAGCATCATCTCGTCATTGCGGAGTTAGAATTTCTTAGGATTGCGAAGCGATCCTTAGAAATTGTTCATCCGCAATCCATAAAATTGGTTTGGATACCGGATCTACAGTTTCTAAGTCAGCAAAGCTGACCAAGAAACCGTTTGTCCGGCATGACGTTCGTTGTTATTTGAAAACATTACTTAAATTAAAATTCCTTTAAAAATGCAGTTATTTAGAAAACTCGCTAATCATATCGTATCGAAAATCCTTTTAGCCTTTATTTCACTTTGTTTCATCCTATTTGGAGTTGGTGATTTTATTTTATCTGGTCCAACTGTTTGGGTGGCAAAAGTTGGTGGTAAAACAATATCACAAAATGCTTTTATGAAAGAAATGCAAAAAAATCGTGATATGATTTTGCAAGCTAATAAAGGCGAAGAAGCGCAGAAATATCTTGAATCAGAGCAGTTTAAATCTGATACTTTGAACCGTATGGTAAATGGAATTATCATTGAAAAATTACGTGATAATACAGGAGTTACAGCTGATAAAAATCTTATTTTACAGGAAGTTGCTAAAGACCAGAATTTTAAAGGTCAGGATGGCAAGTTTGATCATGCCTTATTCAAGAATTTTTTGAAAAAAAATGGTATTGATGAAGAAGAATATGTAAAATTAGCACAAGATGAAATTGCTACTTCAATGATAATTCAAACCTTGGCAATGGCTGCTCCAATCAATGATAAAATAATTGCAGCTACTGAAGAATTTAAAAAACAAACGCGAGTTGCGGATGTAATTAAAGTTACAGTAAAAGACATCGCAAGAGTTGATGTGCCAAGTGAGGAAGATCAAAAGAAATTTTTTGAAGAAAATAAAAAAGCCTATGGAGTGCCAGAGTATCGTAAAGTTTCTTATTTGAAATTTTCACGTAAAGATTTTGCGGGTGATATGAAAGTAACTGACGAAGAAGTTGCTGCTGAATATGAAAAAAGCAAAGAACAATTACAAAAACCAGAAAGCCGTGATTTTTATCATATAGTTTTTGATAAGGAAGAAGATGCTAAAAACTTCATTACCAAGCTTGATGCTGATAAGTCAAAAATGTCAGCTGAATTTGTAAAATTAGCGAAAGAAATTCAAAAGAAAAATCAAAAAGACATAACATTATCAGGTGTTAGAGAGAAAGATTTAATTCCTGAAATTTCATCAGCAATTTTTAAATTATCTGTAAATGAACATAGTGTGGCAGTAAAAAGCCCACTTGGTTTTCATGTATTTTTGTTAAATAAAATTAATGAAAGTCAGGTAATTACTCTTGCTGAAGTAAAAGATATGATTAAGAAAAAATTAGTTGAAGCTAAGCAAGACAAGGTTTTGCAAGATAAGATTACTAAGATTGATGATAATATTTTAACATCAAATTCTTTACAAGATACAGCAGCAAAATTTTCTTTAAAATTTAATGCTACTGCAGTTCTTCTAAATCAAGAAGGGCTTGATAAAAATGGTAAAGATATTGTTGAAATAAGATCTTTAGAAAATTTTGCTGCTAATGCTTTTTCTTTGCAGAAAAATCAAGCTTCAAAACTTTTCTATTCAAAATCAACTGACGAATTTTATTCAATTAAAGTTGAAGAAGTTGATGAAGCTCATGAGAGAAAATTTGAAGAGGTTAGAGCTGCTGTGGTGGCTGATTTGAGTGCTAAAGTTCAATATGAAAAATTACAAGATTTTGTAAGTAAAATTAATTCTGAAATTAAAGCTGATCCAAAAAGTGCCTTACAAATTGCATATAAACATCATCTAACTGTTGAGAAAAATAAAGAGTTCCCAAGGTTTATGTATATTAATTATCAAGGCCGTCAAATTCCTTATCCAAATAAATTTTTGGAAGAATTATTTAGTGTAAGAGTGGGTGAAACTGTAGTTAACGCACAAAGTGCGAAAGAATTTGAAATTGGAGTTCTGCGCGAAGTTAAACAACAAAAAGCTGCTGCAGCAGAAATTGAAAAAGCAAAAGAAGAAGTTACAAATGCTTTTAGAAATGATGCTGTGCAAGGCTATAACAGTTTCATGATGAAAAAATATCCAATTAAAATAAATGAAAAATTCTTCGCTAAAGAAGAAAAAGATAAATAAAGCTTAGATCCGACAAACAAGTTAAGGATGACCATTTGGATAGAATTATTTCTCACATTGTCATCCTGAACTTTTTTCAGGATCTCATTTGGATAAAAACAATATTCTAACTTTAAGAACAGATGTATAATTTTAATAAAAAAGAATTTGTAGAAGCTTTGCAAAATAAAAGCTCTACAGTTCTTTTTAAAAAAATTCCTGCTGATACAATTACGCCAGTTTTAGCCTCTCTAAAAATTGCCAAATATTTACCAGAACAATCAGAATATAGTTTTCTTTTAGAATCTGCTGAAAAAGGTAATAATAAAGGACGCTTTTCTGTTATTGGTTTGATGCCAGATTTAGTTTGGAAATGCCAGAGCGAAGAATCTTTTATCAATAATAATTTTGAACAAAATTCTCAAAATTTTATAAAAGAGAATGGTGATCCAATTACCAATTTGCGTAATTTAATTGCAACCTCAAAAATAGATTGGAAAAATCTTTCTCACGCTTCTTATGCCTTGCCAGAGATGTGCGCCGGCGTTTTTGGCTATATGTCTTATGATATGGTAAGATTAATGGAAAAAATTCCCGATAATAATTTACCTGACGAAATAAAAATTCCTGATAGTATTTTTATTCGTCCACAAATTCTAATTGTTTTTGATAATCTTTTTGATTGTGCTTTGATTTGCGCGCCAGTTTTTTCTAAAAAAACTGAAGATTCTGATAAGGTATTTTCTAAAGCTGTTGCAAAAATTACTGCTATTGAAGAAGTTTTGCAAAAACCTTATGAAGCTAAGCAAAACAAGCTTAAAACAGAATTTAACTTTTCTTCAAATTATTCAGAAGATGAATATTGTGCAGTTGTAAAAAAAGCTAAAAAATATATTACGGATGGCGATATTTTTCAGGTGCTTCCTTCACAAAGATTTACGTCAAATTTTGATAAAGATATTTCAGAATTTTCTTTTTATCGTGCACTTCGTGCTGTGAACCCATCACCATTCTTGTTTTATTTAAAATTTCCGGAGTTTTCTTTAATTGGTTCAAGCCCTGAAATCATGGTCTCAACTAAGGATGAAAGAATAAAATTGCGTCCCCTTGCAGGAACAAGAAAAAGAGGAAAATCTTTAGATGAAGATAAAGAAATTGCTGCTGAATTGTTGAAAGATGAAAAAGAAGTTGCAGAACATTTAATGTTGATTGACCTTGGAAGACATGATGTGGGCCGTGTTGCTAAAGAAGGAAGCGTTGTTGTTACAGAAAAAATGGTGATCGAAAATTATTCTCATGTAATGCATATTTCATCAACTGTTGAAGGTAATTTACGTGATGATGTTGATGGGCTTGATGCTTTAATCTCAGGCTTTCCAGCGGGCACGGTAAGTGGTGCGCCAAAAATTCGTGCTATGGAAATTATTGAAGAAATTGAAAAAGTTAAACGTAGTTTTTATTCGGGTTGTGTTGGTTATTTCGCAGCAAATGGCGATATGCAAACTTGTATAACCTTGCGTTCAGCTTTAATTAAAGATGGTAAAATTTATTTACAAGCAGGAGCTGGCGTGGTTTTTGATTCTGATCCAAAATCAGAATATCAAGAATGTGTAAATAAGTCTCAGGCGTTGATTAGAGCGTGTGAGCTAATCGGTGAGTTTTAAAACTGGTAAGACAAAATGATTTTATCCTTGGTTTCGACACTTCGTCAAGCTCAGTGCGGCGCAGCTCAACCAGCGGATGAAAATAGTAACAGCAGGTGACGAGGCTGGAATCGGACCCCCACCGTTGCGTAAGCACGGCAAATAAAAGTTACGCTGGTTCGATATCGATAGATTTTAAGATTGGTGAGCACGGCTGGAATCGAACCAGCGACAACCTCATTAAAAGTGAGGTGCTCTACCGACTGAGCTACGTGCTCTTACTTGAATATAAATTTAAAACTGGATTTTAAATTTAAAGAAGAGATCTTTGACAAACTAAAAGTTTATCCGGTAATTTTGCTCTTGTAAAAACAAGGAGGCGCAAAATTAAAAAGTAATTCTTCATAAAAAGCAACAATTTTATATTAAATAAATCGAAATGACTGCTAAATTTCTTACAATAATACCAGTTCGCCTTGCTTCCACACGCTTGCCAAACAAGCCTTTGGCTGATATTTTGGGCAAAAGCATGATTGCGAGAGTTTATGAGCAGGCAATTAAGGCTAATTTAGGTAAAGTTGTAATTGCTTGCGATGGTGAGGAAATTGCTGCTGAAGTTAAGAAATTTGGTGGTGAATATGTTATTACTGATCCTAATTTACCTTCAGGAACTGATAGAATTTATGCGGCTTATGAGCAATTAGCAGATAAGAATTTTGATGCGATTATAAATTTACAAGGTGATTTGCCAAATATTGATCCAAATGTTATAAGAGCTGCTGCAGAAAGCTCGTTAGAAGAGGGTTGTGACTTTGCAACAGTTGCTTCAAAAATTAAAAATAAGGCAGAAATAACTAATCCTAATGTAGTTAAAATTGCGATTTCTTTTGAGAATTTTACAGAAAAAAATTTAGGCCGTGCTCTTTATTTTTCACGCTGTCCAATTCCATATTATAAGGATTTAGGAACCTTTTTAAAATCTCGCTGTGATGAGCTGGATACGCTGATTTGCGAGAACCGTAGCGCAGCGTATAATGACATACGTGAGCAACGGAAGCGCAGCAAATCAGATGTAGACAGCCATCACAGTAGAGATTTTGAACAGGTTCCCGATTATTTTCATCATATTGGGATTTACGCCTACAAAAAAGAAGCGTTAGAAAAATTTGTCAGGTTGAAGCCATCAACTCTTGAGAAGAGAGAAAGCTTAGAGCAATTACGTGCTTTAGAAAATAACATGAAAATTTTTGTTAAAATTGTTGATGCTCATCCGCTTTCAGTTGATACGAAAGAAGATTTGGAAGTGGTTACAAAAGTGATTGCTGATTCTTTATGACGAAAAAAACAAAAAAGATTCTTGGTTGGAAAGAGTGGTTTAACCTTGAATCTATTGGGCTTCCAGCAATTAAAGGAAAAATAGATACTGGTGCAAAAACTTCTGCGCTACATGCTTTTGATATTGAGAATTTTTATATTGAAGATGTTGAATATGTTAGATTTAAAATTCATCCATTACAAAAAAATAAAAAATTAGAAAGAGAGTGTGTTGCCCGTGTTATTGAGCGCAGAATGGTTTCTGATTCAAATGGTAATAAAGGGAAAAGATTTGTTATTAAATCAGATTTATGTATTGGAGATGCCAAAGTAAAAATCGAAATTACATTAGTTAATCGTGACACTATGACCTTTAGAATGCTGCTTGGACGCGATGCGGTAAAGCAACTTGGTATGTTAGTTGATCCTTCAAAATCATTCTTGCAAGGTAAAATAAAGAAGAGTAAAGCTTTAAAACTATATAGAAAAAAACCCAAAAATTTATGAAAATATTACTTTTAGCGTCAAATCCAAATCTATATTCCAATAAGAGAATTATGGAAGCGGCACGAAATCGTGGTCACGAAGTTGAATTTGTTAATATTGGTTCGTGCTATGTCAAGATTGCGTCAAAAGCTTCAGAGATTTTTTATGATGAAGGAAAAAAAATAGAAAATGTTGATTTTGTGGTGCCAAGAATAAAGCCAGCAATTACTTTTTATGGTACTGCAATGGTGAGACAGTTTGAAACCTTAGGAATCAATTGTTTGAATGGTTCAGATGAAATTGCTAAATCACGTGATAAATTACACACCCTGCAATTATTAGCACAACATGGCATTGCAATTCCAACAACAAGTTTTGCTAATTCTTCTTACGAAACAAAAGATTTAATTAAGTTGGTTAATGGCGCGCCGTTAGTTGTTAAATTGCTTGAAGGAACAAAAGGTGTTGGTGTGGTTTTAGCTGAAAAAACCAAATCAGCAGAAAGTGTGATTAATGCCTTTCGTAGTTTGAAAGCAGATATTTTAGTGCAACGCTATATTGCTGAATCACGTGGGCAGGATTTGAGATGTTTTGTGGTTGGAGATGAAGTTGTGGCATCAATGAGAAGGCAGGCTGAAGAAGGTGAATTCCGTGCTAATATTCATTTAGGTGCAACAGGATATGCCGAAGAAATTAGTGAAGAAGAAAGAAAAATGGCAATTAAAGCAGCAAAAATTATTGGTCTTGAAGTTGCTGGTGTTGATATGGTTAGATCAAAAGATGGTCCACAAATATTAGAAGTGAATTCGTCACCAGGGCTTGAAGGAATTGAATCTGTCACTGGTATTGATGTGGCGGGCAAGATGATAGAATTTATGGAGAGGTATAAGTAGTTTTATTCCATCGAATATGATTTATAGATCCTGAAACAAGTTCAGAGGATGACAGCTTGGGGAATTATGTTATACTACGGTCATCCTGAACTTGTTTCAGGATCTGGTTTTACGTGTTATGATTTTATCAAAAAAAATAATTTCTAAATATGCCTGAAACAGAAGATGTCATACTATCCTCAATTGCCTCTGATTGCTTTGATAAATTCTTTTCCAAAGAAAAGCTCAATTTAGAAAATAGAGTATTAAAGAATGATCTTTGCAAGTTATTAAAAGAGGCTTTAAGTGAGAAAGGTAGCGAAACCGCAAAAGTAGATGAAATAAAATCAAAAGAAGATCTTATTCAAATATTAAGTGAAGTTGACTCAAAATATTTAGGACAAATTGATAGATCTTATTTGCGTGGTAAACACAATATTACTGACCTTCCATCATTAGAATCTGGAAAAGATATTGCTTCTCCCTCAAATCAAAAAATTCTACAAGAATATATTGAAGATAAGAGCCTATCTGTTGTTGCATCATTATCACAAGGCGATTCTTCTTTTCTGGTATCAAGTGCAAAAGATCTAAATAGCAAAAGTATTTTTAACATTAACTCAGTTGGAAAAATTGTAACTGGATCATTAGTAATGAAAATGGTGCAAGATGGAGTTTTTACAGAAGAACAATTGAAGCAGCCATTTCAGTTTGATCAAGATGTGTTGAAAGAACTGCCAGAGTCAGTTCAAGAGAGATTAAAAACCGCCACATTACATGAGTTAATGACGCATAAAAGTGGTTTAAAAGATTATATCAAGGGATATATAGGTGCCATCGAAGATGATATTGAGAAAGGCGAAAATTCGTTTAGTACCAAAAGCAAAACAGAAGATTTATTAAAATTTGCTGATGAAGAAGTTCTTAGTCAAGAGGATCTCGATGATCCAGCGATACCAAAAAACAAAAAATATAGCAATCTTGGAATAGCACTTGTTGGGCTTGCCATTCAACAAGCATATAATGATAAATATTCTAAAGAACATACTTCTGAAGAACCTTATCAGCCATTAAGTTTTGATGAAATTCGAGATAAATATATTTTAGAACCTGCTAAAATAACTATATTTAGCAATTATATGCCAGAAGGTGGTTGTGCGCATCCAGATGATCCTGCTTCTCCAAGAATTATTGGCGCTCCTGATGGTGGTCAATGGACTGATTTAGAATCTTTGAATAAGTTTGCCAAATGGTTTTGTGATGAGTGGAAAACTCCTAAAGATGGCGATGCTCCTTCATTTAAAGAGTTGGTCGAAAAATATGGACAAGAATTTTATAATTCTGAAAGAGGATTGGTTGAACATAATGGTTCAGGTCCAACTGCAAGTGCTTATTTATCAATATTTCCTGAAACAGAAACGGTTTTTGCATCAGTTGCTAATAATCGTTTTGATGCCATTGTGATGCATGATTTGCTTATGCCACGATTAGAAGTGGAACAGGTTATTAAAGAAGATAATACGCCACAAACTTTTGTTGAAAGATTTTGTGGGGATAGGAAATCTAAGGAAGCCGAAGATATTCTTACTTCTAAAAGATCATGGGTTGAGGTTATTTCTGATTCTAAAAGAGCTAAGGATGATTCTGAGATTGTGCGTTAGTTAAATTTAGCGATATTTTTAAATCCCCCTTCGCAACTTCTGACGAAGTTGCTCCTTCTCGCTAAAAACGTGCGTTAAGCACGTTTTTTTAACGCTCAAAGCCTTTTTCAAAGGGGGTTGGCATAGCGAATTCGTTTCTAACCTCCTTTGAAAAAGGAGGTGGCACGCACGAAGTGCGTGACGGAGGATTTAATCTGTTAAGAAATAATCACTTTTTATTACTAAAAAATTCTTGAAATTTAAGTAAATACAGAAATACTGAAAATTACATTTCTTTAATTTTTAACTAAATTTATGCGCACAGAATCTACAAACGCCAGACTTACTATTGACATTCCAGTTGCTATGCACCGCCTTGTAAAGGCTCATGCAACTTTAAATGATCTTAGTATTAAGGATTTTATTATTGAATCAATTGAGATGAGATTTGATAAGGCAAAACCCGCTAAAAAAACCTCTAAAAAAGATAGAGTTTCAAAAAACGTTCCTAATGCTAAAACAGTTGCTTCAATTAAGAATTCGATCAAGAATTATGATAAACTTAAATCATTTTCTAATGTTGATGATATGATGGCTGATCTTTTAGATTTAAAAAAAATAAAGATTAGAAAAAAATCTAAATAAATTAGTTAAAAAACACTAACTTTTTCTAGTGTAAGCGTTATTACCCTCCCCTTGAGGGAGGGTCGCAGAGCCTTGCGTTAGCAAGGTGATGCGGGGAGGGGTCTTTATGATTTAATTAATAATAATACCCCTCCCCGACTCGCTTTGCTCGTCGACCCTCCCTCAAGGGGAGGGTAATTTACAGCGAGCTTGTATTTAATTAATAGTTTCTTTCTAGACTTATTTAAAAAATGAAAAAAATTGATTCTAAAAAACTATTTTCTAAAAGTTGGGATTTCTTGCTTGGAGCTGCTAATATAAAGCAAATTCCGCAATATCGTAACCCAGAAGTTGCTTTTGTTGGCGCTTCAAATGTTGGAAAATCAAGCATTATAAATGCACTTCTCAATAGAAAAATTGCAGTAGTTTCTTCAACTCCCGGTAGAACTCGTCAGTTAAATTTTTTCATTAGCGATAAAACATTGCCAGATAGTTTAGTGTTGGTTGATATGCCCGGATATGGATATGCAAAGGCCAGCAAGAATGATATTGAAGCTTGGCAGAAAACCAGTTTTGAATTTTTAGCAAGAAGAGCAAATTTAAAGCGAGTTTTTTTGCTGATTGACCCAATCAAGGGCTTGAAAGAATCTGATTTAGATATTATAAATATGTTTAATGGCTTGGCGGTGAGCTTTCAAATTGTGCTGACAAAAATTGACAAATTGAAAGAATCTGAAGTTAATGAAATTAAAGATGAAATCACGTTGGCTGCAAAAAAATGGCCAGCATTTTATTCGCATATTATTTGTACCAGCTCTGTTCGTGGCACAGGTATTTATGAGCTACAAGACGCTATAACTCAGGTATTATGAAAATTTTACTAATAGTTTTTATAACCAGTTTAGTTGTGATTTTTTTCGTGATGATGTTAAATTATGCAAGCTATAATGGTGGTGTGAAAGAAAATACCTCTTCAAAATATAATGTAAAAAATGACAAAAAGTAAAAAAACTCTAACAAAAGAAAATAAAAATTCAGGGCAAGATCTTACGCCAAAGCAAATTGTAGAAGAATTAAATCGCCATATCATTGGGCAAAATGATGCTAAAAAAGCGGTGGCTATTGCGCTTAGAAATCGTTATCGCAGAAAGCTTGTTGCAAGCCCACTTCGTGAAGAAATTATGCCAAAAAATATTTTGATGGTTGGGCCAACTGGTGTTGGAAAAACTGAAGTGGCACGCCGTTTAGCAAAGCTTGCCAATGCACCATTTATCAAGGTTGAAGCCACTAAATTTACTGAAGTTGGTTATGTTGGTAGAGATGTTGAATCAATAATTCGTGATTTGATTGAAGTGGCAATCAAGATGTTGAAAAGCGAAAAGAAAAAAGAAGTGCGTGAGAAGGCTGCGGTTAGTGCTAAGAAGAAAATTCTAAAAAATTTAGTTGGTGAAAATGCACTTGATGAAACCAAAGAAAAATTCTCTCAGATGCTTGAAAATGGTGAGTTAAATGATAGAGAAGTTGAAATTGATGTTGTTGATTCTGGGAATTCTTTTGCCAATAGTTTTGATGTTCCGGGTGGGCATGTTGGTATGATTAATATTACTGAAATGCTTGGTAAAGCAATGGGTGGTGAAAAAACCAAAAAAGCGAAAATGACGGTTGAAGATGCGCTTAAAACCTTGATTGATGAAGAATCAAATAAAATGATTGATGAGGAAAAAATTGTCAAAACGGCATTAAAATCAGTTGAAAATGATGGTATAGTTTTCATTGATGAAATTGATAAAATTTGTGTAAGAAATAATATCAAGGGTGGCGACGTAAGCCGTGAAGGCGTGCAGAGAGATTTATTGCCTTTAGTTGAAGGAACCACAGTTAGCACCAAATATGGTTTGATTAAAACTGATCATATTTTATTTATTTCGTCAGGTGCTTTTCATATTGCTAAGCCTTCAGATTTATTGCCGGAATTACAAGGCAGATTTCCAATTCGTGTGCAATTAAAACCTTTGACTGAAGCTGATTTAGTAAGAATTTTAACTGAGCCAGAAGCAAGTTTAATTAAGCAATATAGCGCACTTATTGCAGTTGAAAATGTTACTCTTAATTTTGTAGAAGAAGGTATTAAAGAAATTGCAAAGCTTGCTCATAAGGTAAATGGAGAAGTTGAGAATATTGGTGCAAGAAGACTTCACACCATGCTTGAAAAAATTCTTGAAGAAATCAGTTTTGAAGCAAGTGAAATGAAAAATGGCTCTGTCGTAAAAATCGATAAAGCCTATGTTACAGAGCATTTGGGAGATTTGGTTTCAGGTAAGACGGATCTTTCAAAATTCATACTATAGATTAAACAAAAGATTAACTAACATGATTCCACGTTATTCACGTCCTGAAATGACTAAAATTTGGTCGCAGGAAAATAAATATCAAATTTGGTTTGATATTGAGATTTATGCTCTTGAGGCTTTAGAACAATTAAAAATTGCGCCAGCAGGAACAGCAAAAAGAATTAATGAAAATTTCAAAAAATCTGGTGGCAAGTTTGATGCTCTTCGCATTGATGAAATTGAAAGTGTAACCAAGCATGATGTGATTGCTTTTTTAACTCACTTAGCGGAATTAGTTGGTGAAAATTCACGTTTCATACATTTTGGAATGACAAGCTCTGATGTGCTTGATACTTGTCTTTCAAAGCAACTTTCACAAGCTTCAGATATTTTAATTGATGATTTAAAAAGACTTTTAGCGGCTTTAAAAAAACGTGCTTTTGAACATAAAAATACAATTTGCGTTGGTAGATCACACGGAATTCATGCTGAGCCTGTAACTTTTGGTTTAAAGCTGGCGCGCTTTTATGCTGAATTTGCAAGAAACTTAGAACGTTTAGAAAACGCTAAAAAAGAAATTTCGGTTTGTGCAATTTCTGGTGCGGTTGGAACTTTTGCTAATGTCGATCCTTTTGTACAAAAACATGTTGCAGAAAAATTAAATTTAGCAGAAGAAGAAGTTTCAAGCCAAATTATTCCAAGAGATCGCTATGCTGCGTTCTTCGCAACTCTTGGCGTTATTGCCTCATCAATTGAAAATTTAGCAATTGAAGTTCGTCATTTACAAAGAACTGAAGTTTTAGAAGCTGAAGAATTTTTTGCTAAAGGTCAGAAAGGTTCATCAGCAATGCCGCATAAAAGAAATCCGGTGTTAAGTGAGAATTTAACCGGTCTTGCAAGAATTGTTAGAAGCGCAGTAATTCCTGCGATGGAAAATGTTGCCTCATGGCATGAACGTGATATTTCACATTCGTCAGTTGAAAGAATGATTGCGCCTGACGCCACAATTACACTTGATTTTGCATTAAATCGTTTAGTTGGTTTAGTTGAGAATTTAACTGTTTATGAAAAAAATATGCAGAAAAATCTTGATAAATTAGGTGGTTTAGTTTTTTCACAAAGAGTGCTTCTAACCTTAATTGACGAGGCTCAAATTAGCCGTGAAGATGCTTATAAAATTGTGCAAAGCAATGCTATGAAAATTTGGGCAGGAGAATCAAACAGTTTCTTAGAATTGTTAAAATCAGAAAAAGAGGTGGTGGAAAAATTAGGTGTTAAAAAATTAGAAAGTCTTTTTGATATTTCATATCACACAAAAAATATCGATCACATTTTTAAACAAGTTTTTGGTGCTTAGAAATTTTGATTGATATACTTATTGTAAAGGCTTATTAGCTCCTTATCTGCAAAAAATATTGACAAAAAAAAATAAAGATGGATAGGTTTATACAACCATAGGTTGTATAAACAAGGAGGTTACATGAAAAGAAATAGGACAGATCAGGAAAAGATCAAAAGATTTAATGAAGAAAGAAAACAATCAATTTGGAAAAATTTTAACACTGCTGAGATAGATAGCGAAGTAGGGAAGGCAACTATTATTTTTCCTTCGAATGCTATATAGATTTGGTAATTAAAGATGCAGAAAAAAGAAAAGAGCTTTATGATGCTTTGTTGATAGATGTTTTTGGTAGCGGAAAAGAAGATTGGATTAGTGCATTTGATTGTAGTGGTAAGGTCGCAGAATATGTTCCAGATTATACTTTTACTGATAAAGATGGTTTTGATATAGTTAAATCTTCAATTTTAGGTGGTAATCCAAATATTTTTAAAATTGCCTGTGAGCGTGTTGGATTTGATAATATAAGAGATAAGGAATCAGCTTTTAAATTTGCTTCTGAGAATGGTGTAGATTATATAAAGGATATTTTATCTGAAGAATTGGATAAAATAGTAAAGGCAAATCAAGAAGCACTTATTAAGGAACTTAAAAAAGAAGAAGGGGAACCTAAAACTTCTAAAGCAAAAGCAAAAAAGCTGAAAAGTGTAGCAAAGAAAGAAAGGAAAAATGAAGAAGAATCTTCTAACGATAAAATGGATTTTACAGAAAAACAGAATGGCAATACTTCTGATTATGATAAACAAGATTTTGCAGTTGAGATAAATGGATCAAATAGTGTTGAAGAAAAAATAAAAGAAGCCATTCAAGAAGAAAAGATAATTACTACCTTAGAAGAAGTATCGTTAAATTTGCCTTATAAAGATTTTGTTGAGGTGGAACAAATTAAATATGATGACTTTGATTTAGATTCAATGAGGAAAGAAAGTCTAGAAGAGTTTTGTAATGCTCTTTCTGAAAGACTAGAAGAAGAGCAAGAGCAAGAGCTAAAAAATATAAAAGATCTTTGTTCTGAGCTAATGAAAAAAGATGGTGGGAATGATAAGATGAAACTAGAAAATATAGAGGTAAAGAAAAAGTCTATTGTTTCTGATTTAAATGTTGATGCTGATGTTTTTGTTCCGCTATCGAAGAGAAATAATTCAAGTGGCGAAAAACCATCACCTCAAGTTCCTCCTTCTAGTCATAAGAAGGTTCTTGCTAGTGAGAGAAGTAAAGAAAATGGAGGAAAAGAAGGTTAAAACCTCTTCACGCGGCTATGACAATAAGGTATTTTGCCATTTTTGTCGTAATAGCCTTGATGATATAATTCAGCGATAAAAAATTTTTCAGCAGGAATTAATTTTGTAGCAATTTCTAGACCCTTATCACTTAAAATTTTTATTAATTTTTCTGCAATTATTTTTTGATTTTTATTAGTATAAAAAATTGCTGAAATATATTGTGGTCCAAGGTCAGGGCCTTGTCCATCTGCTTGTTCAGGATCATGAATTTCAAAAAATAATTTACATAGAGTTTCAAAATCAGTTTCTTTTTTATCAAAAACAACTTCTACAACTTCAAGATGTCCGGTTTGTTTTGTACAAACTTGTTCGTAACTTGGATTATTAACATGCCCTCCCATGTAGCCAGAAGAGGCTGATTTCACACCCCAAGCTTTGTTAAAAAAATATTCAACTCCCCAAAAACATCCTGCTGCGAAATAAGCTTTTTCAAAATTTTCACTTAAATTTTCTTTTACAAAATTAAGTGAAATTGAATTTACGCAATAACGTGTATCCTTAGTTGTGAAGCCTTCGCCTTTGAAAATATGACCTAAATGTCCATCACAGTTTTTACATAAAATTTCAGTTCTTCGTCCATCAGCATCAATTGATTTTTTTACTGAATCATTAATTTCATCATCAAAACTTGGCCAACCGCAACCAGAATCAAATTTATCTTTGCTGTCAAAAAGTTCTGTGTTGCATTGCTTGCAAAGATATTTACCATTTTCAGCATTATCATAATATTCTCCGCTAAATGGCGCTTCAGTGCCTTTATGAATTATAACTTTTTCTTCTGCGTGAGTAAGTTTTTTATAGGTCATAAAATTAATAAAAATGATTCAGATTTTTTTAAGAAAAAATATTGCCATATTTCTAGCATTTCTTTTTATAACAATTGTTACAACTATTTTTATTAAAGAATATTGTGAGACATTTGATGTTCTTGGTGTTATTGCCAAAGATAGATTAGAAAATCAGCCTTTATTAATTTTTATTGTCACACCTCTTTTATTTTGGGCATCAGCTTTTATGTGCCGTAAATATGCATCATATGCTGCTGGAAATAGCATTGAACATTTTGAGGAATCTTTAGAAATTGCTAAAAAATATCCTGATAATTTTTCTAAATTGTCAAATTTATTAGGAGTTAAATTAATTATTGTTAAGGCAATTGGTTCTTTGCTTTGTACATTTGGTGGTGGAGCCCTTGGCAGAGAAGGGCCATCAGTTCATATGTCGGCAGGTATTTTTGCGCTTCTTGCTGAAAAAATAAAAAGGTTTTTGCCAAAAATAGATTTTACAACATGGATAATTTCTGGTAGTGCAGTTGGAATGGCGGTGGCTTTTCATGCACCAATTGCAGGCTTTGCTTTTGCTGTGGAAAAAATGATCAAAATGAAAATTACTAATTTTAAAAGTAAGATGTATCTGGCGCTATTTGCAATTCTGGTTGTAATTGCGGTTTTATATCCTTATCACTCAATCTTCATGACAAATGAAGTAAGATTTGGTCTTACAGAAATTTATATATCAATTATAGTTGCCATAATTTGTGGAATTATCGCCTTTTTCTTTAGTAAAACTAACAACTATTTTTATCAAAAATTTACTTCAATCAAATCAAAATGGTGGCATTTGGTGCCAATTCTTGGCGGCGCAGTTGTTGCAACTATTAGTTTTTATTGCGGCATTTATTCTTTTGGTGGTGGTATTTATACCATTGATGCTGCTATTAACGCTGAAGTTTTTCTTTCTTACAAAGAGGTTTTTGGTAGAATATTAAATACGATTATTTCTTTTATTTCTGGTTGTGCTGGTGGTTTGATTGCTCCTGCAGTTGCTATTGGAGCTGGAATTGGTTCTTTAATCTCGTCATTTTTTACAAATGTAGATTTTAGTATTTTCTTACTTGTTGGAATTACGGCATTTCTAACTGCAATTTTACGTGAGCCATTAACAGCAGTGATGATAGTTTTTGAAACTGTGAATCAATCTATAGAAAATATTATTCCTTTGCTCTTTGTTGCGATGATTGCCTTGTGGACGGTGAAAAATGTGGAGTTAGTTACTCAAAGTCGTCACGGCCGGACAACAAGTTCTTAGAATTGTATCGCAATTCCTATCACAGGACGGGGTCTCCTGATCCCGTCCTGACATTCATGTCCTATTACAATTTTTTAAATGAATATGTGGAATGGGTCAGGAGACCCATTCCAGCGAAAGATATAGTGTCAGATCCAGATTCCTTTTTACCTTTATCTAACTTGACCTTGCTCTTCTGTTTTAAGCTGCTTTGATAATCTTGTTGCTGTGAAATTTTTTGCGGGAATTTTCTCTCTTATCAATTCTTTGCTTTCAGTTAAACTTTCTTCTTTCGGAATTTCTGGCAGTGGAATATGTCTAGTGTCTTTTGTGTTAGCTGTTTGATCAAACTTGTCTATCAAAGCTATTTTTTTTGCGAAAGCATAATCTTTTACCTTATCGAAAAACTTTGGTTTTGGGCCTTTATTATTATGTGAAAAAGGTCCAACTATCACTTCAAGATGTTGTTTCTCACTTTTTGGTAATGCAGTTAATACTGGAGATTGTAATTGATAACATCC
This sequence comes from Rickettsiales bacterium, assembly GCA_018969185.1. Lineage (GTDB taxonomy): Bacteria > Pseudomonadota > Alphaproteobacteria > Rickettsiales > UBA1997 > UBA2645. The sequence continues at coordinate 32,432 of JAGWYT010000006.1, forward strand.
TGGGGTTCCTCCGCCAACTCTGAAGCTTCCTGGTAAATATTCCATATGACCTGATGAATGTAATGTGTCACAAATTTTTGCAAAACTTACATCAACTTCACTTTTTAGAATTTTTGCCATGCGATAAAACATGCTAAGCCCGGTTCTGTCTTTGGCGCTTTTGCATGAAATTACAACTTCCTCAAGAGGAACTTTTGTTATATCACAATTTGCATGTAAATCAGAATCTTTGCGATAAAATCCTTGATTTACAAGCTTAGTTAATCTGCTAAATTTTGTTGAAATTTTTAAGCTAATATTTTCTTCATCAAATCCATCACTAATTCTAATTGTTGTTCCCGCCTTATCCACAGCCTCTTTGACGCTTTTTGCTAATCTAATAATTTTAGCAAAATCAGAATTAGAATTTTCCTTTTCTATTTCAGATAAAATTTGTTCAAAATCACTTTTTGGTTTTGAACCGCTAATTTTATCAAGAAAATTACGTGGCCTGATATGTTCTTTTAAATCATCATTTTGTAAAGAATCAGCCAAGGCATTTAGATAATTTTTTATCTCTTTTAGATCGCTTATTGCGCCAATTCTTCTAAAGCGATTAAGTGGAGTTACAGTAAAATTTATGTAATTATCTTTCGCCGCTCTACGTGTATGTTTAACTATGTCTGACTCATATCCACCAAAGCTTTGTCCAACAATTGGAAAATGTGTATTTAACGAATTCCAATGCAATTTTATTTCATCGCTACTCATCAACATATTAGCCTGTCTGGCATTGGCACCAGTAATTTCTTCAGTTAATTTTTTATTTTTACTGATAATAGTTGGAAGTGCTCCAGCGCGCTTACGAACATCAATTAATTCTAAATCATCGCCACTAATATTTGATTTTTTATCAGAATTTCTGGCAAGAAGTGTAAATTCTTCAAAAGCATTTCTAACCCCAGGAACAGTGTTTATCAGCTGTGTTGGTATGCTATATTTTCCTGAGAAAAATTCTTCACGATATGTTTTCATCAATGAAATTTGCAATTCTGAAACTGCTTTTTCATCGATAATTTTATCATATAATCTTTTTTGCTCATCGGTTAATTGCTTGAAGGCAACATTGGCCTCAACTAATGTATGTGAACCGCCTTTTTCATCTTTAATTGTTGAAATTGTAACCGGATTATAATTTTCACTTTGTTTAAAATTTTGAAAATGCAGCGCTTCAGTAATTTTTGTTTTTGCATTTTTAACTCCATAACTTGTAAGAAATTCACCAATTTTATTTAGCTCAATATTTGATTTGTAAAATAACTTTTTATCTGATTTTCCATTATTCTGGGGGGCAAAATCTTCAAAAAAATCAACTGCCATTTTTTGCAGTTTTTCTAAATGAGAAACATTGTTGTCTTTGGTGCTACTATCAAATTTAATAATATCTTTTGCTGCTTCAAAAGCTGCTAAAACTATTATTTCTGCTGCTTCGACTCCTTCAGGAATTCCACTTTTACAAGTTCTTGCATCTCTAATTAAAACTGGGGTTTCACCATTCAAAGATTTTGATTTAAAGGTAAAAATTCCTCTTTTTATATCACGTGCATCTTCAAGGTTGTTAATTGCGTCTATAAAATTTCCGGATTTTATTTTTTCAGAAGCTTCTGCTCGGTGGCTTTGATAGGTTGAGCTATTTTCAGATTTATTATTCAAATAGCGGATTATCTCTTCAAAAAGATAGGTTTGATCTTGATGAAAGCTGGATTTAGAGGGTAAATTGTTACTTTCCGGCATTTTTAGGTTATCTGTTGATATAGAAACCCGGCGATTATACAACATTGCAGCATGAAAGGCAAGTTCGATATGCTGGTTGAGCTTGTGACAAACCAAGGATAAAATTATTTTTGTCTTTTCTTGGTTTCGACAAGCTCAACCAGCGAAAAGACAAAAACTCACAAGTCATTTAGTGTACAACTACCGGCCATATTGCCAAAACCATATTGACTTAAGTAAAATAGGGGTCTATACTGTCGCGCCCTCTTAAATTCCTTATTTTTTAAGCTTTATATGGATGTTTATTCATACCTTAAAGGTGTTAGCTTAAAAACATGGTTTATTGGGACGTAGCCAAGTGGTAAGGCAACGGGTTTTGATCCCGTCATCCGTAGGTTCGAATCCTTCCGTCCCAACCATTCGTTAGAGGTATTTTGGGATAGAAACTTTAATAATAAACAGGTAGAAAATGGCACAGGCAAAAGCAAAAACAGATGCAAAAGCAGCTTCAAATGAAGGCACTGTTCATCCAAAGCAACATGTTGTTAATGTTGTAATGACTGATAAAACAAAATTCCAAATTCTTACAACTTGGGGTAAAGAAGGTGATACATTAACTTTAGACGTTGATCCAAAAAATCATCCAGCTTGGCAAGAAAAAGGTCAAAGTTTCGTTAATGCTAATGACGAAAGAGTTGCTAAATTCAAAAGCAAATTTGGTAATTTTGACTTTGTTCCTGGAAAAAAGGAATAAGATAAAAAATAGATTTAATTAAGTGTCTGATCAGATTCTTTGTTTATCAGGTTGGGGTCAAAAATTTGATTCTTTAGAATTTATTTTTAAAGAATCAAATTTTGACCCTTTTTTTGTGTCTTCACTTGATTATAGCAGCTTTGATGATGCTAGAGCCTGTCTTCAAACTACGCAAGGCAAAGAGCGGCTTCCGGCCTCACTTCGTGGCTCTTTTTATACATCTGACGTCGGTAAAATTTTTCCAGATAACAAAGTATCTGGACAAAATTTTGCCTTGTCATCTGATAAAAATAGCTCACGAATTGAAGCCGGAAGTTTGAAGACAGGTTCTAGGAAATTCTTTTCTTTTGTTGAATCAAAAAAATTAAATCCGAAGATTTTAGTTGGTTGGAGCCTTGGTGGGCAGCTTGCAATTCGTCTTATTGCACAAAAAATTTTAAATCCAAAATTATTAGTTTTAATTGCGCCGCCTTTTCAAATGATTAAGGACAGTAGAGTTCAAGCGGGAATGTCGATGAATACATTTAAAGAATTTAGAGAAAATTTTGTTGCGGCTCCCACTAAAACTTTAAAACAATTCTCAATTTTAACAGCGATGAATGATCGCAATGCCTCAGAGATCGCAAGAACTCTTGATGTTAATGAAGATAATTTCGAGAATTTAATTTACTGGCTTGATGAATTAAAAAGATTTTCTTGTTTTGATGTTGATTTTTCTAATATGCCGCGAACTATCTTTTTTCAAGGAGTGGGGGATATGATTGTTCATGAAAGTCAGGCGAAATATTTTGCTGAAAGAATAAAAAATTTTCGCTTAGAAATTTTTAGAAATTGTGGTCATGCTCCGCAATTAAATGATGTTGAGAGGGTGAGGGAAGTTATTTTGGAGGAGATTGCAACCATATTGTCATCTTGAGCTTAGAATTTGTTTACAAATTCTAAGCGAAAGATCTCTTCCAACCTCCCGAGATCCTTCGCTGCGCTCAGGATGACAGTGTATTGGTGGTAAAAAATCAACGACCAATATCATCAGTTGTTTTATAGGAAGATTTTAAATCAGTTTTCTCAACTCTTTTAGTCCAAGAAACATCAACATCCTCAGCCTCTTTGGCTTTTTTATTTTTAAGGATTATGGTTTCAATAAAATTGGGTTTTGATTTTTCTTCAATCACTCTATCAATAGATTCAAAGCTTGGAAAATCATCAATAATTTTTTTGCTATTAATTACACCTTTTTCATCAAGATAACTACCCTCGATAAATTTATTCATTTTGCCTTTTAGGTGAGAACTCTTAGGCAAGATAAGGTTTGCGGTTAGGCAATCATGCTGTTGCATGAAGATTTTAGTTTCAACTTCGCTATCTTGAAATTTAGTTTCTTTTCTTGCTAAGAAATCATTAAAATCGCAAGGTGTTTCAACTCGCATCATGCTGCTATTAGTGTCAAATCCACCGCGATGATTTATAGTCAAATTCCCTTTTTCATTTGGAACTAAACAAACTCCTAGAGAGTAGCCACCACCACCTTCATTCTCAAAGCAATTATGATAAGAATTGCGATATATTTCTGCTGCTTTTCTTGTTTGCTCGGTAAAAGAATTATCTTGTCCAGTGATTAATTTTGATAATTCTAATGAATATTTTTCCATATCATTAATTGATGAACATAATCCAGCAGCAGAAGTTGGCATTTGTCCTAAGGGATGAATTTGATCAGCTCTTGCAATAAGGCGTTTTTCAATTGTTCTTTCACCCATTTTATGTCCTGGTAAAAATACGGCTTTTCCAACTTTATCTTGTGCGTTTTCTGATTCAGTAAGTGGTTTGGTATGTTCTAAATCAAGCTTATCAATAATTCTAGTTTGCAATTCTTCTCTGTAGCTTCCTGTATCAGAAGTAAGGTTAATTATTTCTTCTGCCAAGGCATAACCATTATTAGAATAGCTATATTCTCCTTTGTTCAAAGGTTTTGTGCCGCCACTTAACTTATCGTTAAAAAATTCCAATGCTGTTTTATCTTTATATGATTGAAATTCAGTTTCATGATCATCAGCAATTCCAGCCGTGTGATTTAAAACCTCACAAAGTTTAACATTAGAAAAGCCAGATTTCTCAAGCATTTCACGATATTTTGTAATTTTTTCTAATCTTTCTGGATAAGTATTTTGTGCCTTTTCTAATATTTCATCTAAAGTTGCATTAATACCATTATCACCAAATTTTCCATCAATTGCCATTAATGTGCAAACTGTGCCACAAAAGCTTTTAGAGACACTCATGATTGGAAATTCTTCATCACCTCTAGTTGAGCTTTCTATGTCATCAGAAAAATTACTAACTCGGTCAATAATTGCTAAATTATATGGATATTTAGGAATTGGCATATAGATAATTAATTGGTTAACAATTTTATAATTGAGGAGTATAATGGAACCTTTCATCATAGAACTGAAACAATTACTAATGCGAGAGTCAAATTCACACAAGGGTGATTTTGGTCATGTGTTAATAATTGGTGGTGATTATGGCATGGGTGGGGCGGTGATTATGGCAGCTGAAGCTGCTTATAGAGTTGGTGCGGGCAAGGTTACATTATTAACCAGAAAAGAAAATTTTGCGCCACTTTTAGCAAGGTTACCTAACGCTATGACTGTGGCGGATGAAACTCTAACAGAAGATGTTTTGGCAAATAAAAGTGTAATTGTTATTGGTTGTGGTCTTGGTAAATCAAAGTGGGCGCGTGATTTGCTAAAAATAGTTTTGTCTTCTAACTTACCTAAAGTTATTGATGCTGATGCTTTAAATATAATAAGTGAGAGTAAAAAAATCCCTAATTTAAAAAATGCTATAATTACACCTCATATTAGTGAAGCTTCTCGCTTGCTTAAAATATCAACTGCTGAAATTGAAAAAGATCGTGAGATAGCAGTAAAAAAACTTCATGAAAAATATGGTGCGGTTGCGGTTTTAAAGGGCAGTGGAACTTTGGTTTTTGGAAAAGAACGTGGAATCTATAGATGCCAATATGGTAACTCAGGTATGGCAACTGCTGGTATGGGTGATGTTTTATCAGGAATTATTGGTGGACTTATGGCGCAGCATTTAGACAATATTCACTCAGCAACATATGGTGTGAATATTCATGCTTTTGCTGGAGATTTAGCAGCAAAGAAACAAGGTGAAGTTGGTATGATGCCACAAGATTTGTTTATATATATTCCTCAGGTAATTAATAATAAATTCTAATGCGCATAACATTTCTTGGAGCGGCAGAGACAGTAACTGGATCAAAATATTTATTAGAATATGGAGATAAAAAAATCTTGATTGATTGCGGTTTGTTTCAGGGGCATAAGGAAATGCGCAATCGCAATTGGGAAAATTTTTTCATTAAGCCCGAGACAATTGATGCAGTGATCTTAACCCACGCCCACATTGATCACAGCGGTTATGTACCACTTCTTGTAAGAAATGGTTTTCGTGGAAAAATATTTTGTTCAAAAGCAACTTTTGATTTATGTAGTATATTGCTGCCAGATAGTGGATTTTTGCAGGAAGAAGATGCAAGTAGAGCAAATCGCTATGGTTATACCAAACATAAACCTGCCTTACCACTCTACACAGAGCAGGAAGCACGTGATTCTTTAAATTCTTTTTACACAGTTAATTTCAATCAAACCTATCAAATTGATAATGATATTAAATTTGTTCTAACTCCTGCTGGGCACATTTTGGGTGCAGCTTTTGTTAATATTACTTGTGGTAATAGAAATGTGGTTTTCTCAGGTGATTTGGGGCGTAAAGATGATCCAATTGTTAAAGCTCCATCATTCATTGCTAAGGCTGATTATTTGTTGATTGAATCAACTTACGGTAATCGTCTACATAAAAAAACTGATATAGCGACAGAATTAAAAGACTTGATAAATGAAACGGCGACAAAAGGTGGAACTATTGTAATTCCTGCTTTTGCGGTTGGTCGTGCGCAAAATATTTTATTTTATCTTCATCAATTAAAGCAGCAAAAATTAATTCCGGATCTGCCAGTTTTTCTTGATAGTCCTATGGCAATTGATGCTTCAGAGATTATGAATAAATATTCAAGCGAACATCGTTTGGATAAAAAATTATGTCATGAAATTTGCTCGGTTGCTTCTTATGTGCGAACTTCAGAAGAATCGAAGAAAATAAATCAGATAAAAGTGCCAATGATTATTATTTCAGCAAGCGGTATGGCTGAAGGTGGCAGAATATTACATCATTTAAAAAATTATATTTCGGATCATAAAAATATTATTATATTTACGGGGTTCCAAGTTCCCGGAACAAGAGGCGAGAAAATTGTTCGAGGAGATAAAACAGTTAAGATTCATGGTGTTGAATGTGAAATAAATGCCAAGATTGTGAATTTAGGAAATAGCTCTGCTCATGCTGATTATGAAGAAGTTTTAGATTGGCTTAGCCATTTTGAATATCCACCGCGCAAAGTTTTTGTAACTCATGGAAGCCCAGAAACAGCCGGTTCTCTCAAAGAAAAAATTGAAAGGCAATTTGGTTGGAATGTGATAATACCAAAGCATTTGCAGTCTGAGAAGTTGTAGGGTTTTGTACATATCACAAATTATATTTTGTGCTGGACTTGGTCTTTTGACCAAGTCCACATGTTTTCTATGCATGAAAATTAGGACGGGGTCAAGAGACCCGGTCCTGCTTAGAAGAAATTTTAGGATTATTAGATAATAAAGGCAGGATTATACCACCCCATCATTATATCACTTTCTAGCTTGCCATCATTATTTAAAATCCTTCTTTTGCAATGACCTTCAATTTCAAAACCAAGATCTTGGTATAGTTTGAGTCCTCGGTTATTTGATTGCCTAACCATCAATTCAATGCGCGCTATTTCAGGGTGTTGCACTTCCACTCTGGTTAGAAGATAAGCAAATATTTTTCGCCCAATTCCTTGCCCTTGAAAGTTTGGATGAACTGCTATTGTGAGGTTGCTTAAAGTATGTTTAAAACATTCTGCCTCATGCTTAAAACAATGAATCTCCGCAATTAATCTGTGTGGATTCGCAGTATCTTCAGCAACAAAAATCAAACCTGATTTAAGTGATTTTTCTACAAAATCTTTAACATTTTCTTCATTGATTTCATGAGGCTTGCGAGCGATTCCGTTTGCTGTTTTAGCGGTTTCTTTATGGAGAATTAGAATTTGTTCTAAATCTGAAATTTCTGCTTTGCGTATTTTCATAAATTGGTGTTTGGTTAAATATTGTTTGTTAAGTGTCATCCTGAACGAAGTGAAGGATCTTGTGCGTTACCTGAGATCCTTCGCCAACAGCCACTAAAAGTGGCTGTAGCCTCAGGATGACACTAAATGAATAATTAAATTTTTCTGCGATAAGATATGGCCTCAAGTAAATGATATTGATGAATTTTTTCACTTTCTTCCATATCAGCAATAGTTCTTGCAACCCTTAAAATTCTGGTAACTCCTCGCATTGAAGTTGCCATTTTTTCTACAGATTTTTGTAATATTTTTTTACATTGTTCATCAAGTTCAGAAAATTTTTCTAAAGTTTTACCATCAATTCTTGAATTTAATTTTGGTAAATTTCTCATATTATCTTCTTTCTCATATCTTGCTCTTTGAATATTGCGAGTCTTTAGAACCCTTGCTGCAACTGTCTTCGAACTCTCTGTACTTTTTGTCATGTTAAATGAAAAAATATCAACTTGAGGAACGTTAATTGAAATATCAATGCGGTCAAGAAGTGGGCCAGAAATTTTATTTTTATATTCATCACCACAAGTTGGGGCCTTTTTACATTCTCTTTCTCCATCGCCAAGATAGCCACAGCGACAAGGGTTCATGGCAGATACTAATTGGAAATTTGCAGGATAAGTGATGTGAGAATTAACTCTTGCGATGCTGACATTGCCAGTTTCAAGAGGTTGTCGCAGCGAATCAAGAACAATGCGCGGAAATTCAGCAAGCTCATCCAAAAATAAAACTCCATTATGTGACAAGGAAATTTCTCCCGGTTTTGCTTTAGTGCCACCACCAATCATTGCAGGCATTGAACAAGAATGATGTGGCGCGCGATAAGGTCTATGAGTAATTAATTTGCCATCAACTAGTTGCCCGTTAACGCTGTGAATCATATTTATTGCCAAAATTTCTTCAAGATCGGGAGCTGGTAAAATTCCCGCAAGTCTTGAAGCAAGCATTGATTTTCCAGTTCCTGGAGGGCCTACTAGTAAAATATTATGTCCTCCAGCAGCGGCAATTTCTAAAGCGCGTCTGGCGCTTTCTTGGCCTTTTATATCAGATAAATCAGGATAAACGGGTTGTTCAAAAATCTTTTTATTTTCTGGTCTTGGTAAAAATTGTGTTCCTTTAAAATGATTAATTAGCGAAATGAGATTTGGTGCGGCAAGTATTTCAAGACCTCCCGCCCACGAGGCTTCTTTACCATTTCCTATAGGGCAAATTATTCCACAATCTTTTTGATTAGCACCAATTGAAGCAGAAATAACGCCAGTAATTGAATTAATTGAACCATCTAATGATAATTCTCCAAGTGCAAAAAAATTATTAAGTGATCGTTGTTCTAAAATTCCCATTTCAACTAAAATGCCAAGTGCAATGGGTAAGTCAAAATGCCCACCTTCTTTTTGTAAATCAGCGGGGGCAAGATTAACGGTGATTTTTTTGTAAGGCCAAGCAAGACCAGTTGATAAAATAGCAGCACGAACTCTCTCTTTAGATTCTCCAACAGATTTGTCAGGTAAGCCAACGATTGTAAAATTTGACATTCCGTCAGAAATTTTAACTTGCACGGCAACCTCTACAACGTCAATACCAAGAAAAGTAAAAGTTTTTATTGTTGCGACCATTAATTTTATAAGTGGTTTAGATTGTTACCCGAATAATACTTAAGAAACCTATTAAAATCTGCTATAGTAAAGCTTTCTTGAATTTCTTTTTAAACAAAAAAACTTGAACTTATGCAATTAAGTGACAAATGACGCAGCAGCGAAGCTGCGAGTAATTTGCAACTCACGCAATTTATAAAATAAAAAAATTGTGAGTAGTTTTTTTGGAGAAAAAAATTCAAGAAAGCTGCATCTAGAGATAAGGTTTTTATAGGCTTTCTTATTTGATTTGCTATATATTTTACTTCAAAACATATTTTCATTTCTTAAGCATTATTCGGGTTATATTACAGGCTGTGGTGAAGCCTGTAGGTTTTTTATGGTGTTGGTTTTTTGTGATGTAGCATTTTACTTTCCTATGGCACAAAAAGTAAAATACGAAGAAGATTCTTAATTTTGAAAAAAATATTACAACTAACCTAGGGTTGAACAGAGAAGAAAAATTGCTACCTACGGTAGTATTATAAAAATAATTTATATAGCATCAAGCCTTGTTATATAAGGCTATATAAGAAAAATGCTTTTATAAGCAAAAATCAAAAATGATATGCAAAAAGTGGGTAAAATTTGAATTGGTGTTTTTTGGGATTTTGAGGTGCTTTTAAAATGTCATCTTGAGCATTACTTTAGATAACTCTTTAACAGCCACTAATAAGTGGCTGTATTAACTCAGGATGACAAAAAAGCTTTTAAAGAGTTGCTCTCAAAGCTTTTGTTGCATCAACCATTTGCTTTAATGCTAATTTGGTTTCTGGCCAATCACGTGTTTTCAAACCGCAATCAGGGTTAACCCAAATTTGTTCAAATTTTAGAACGTTTAAAGCTTTGTTAAGTAGGTTTTCCATTTCATTTTGTCCTGGAACGCGAGGAGAGTGAATATCGTAAACGCCAGGTCCAATTTCATTTGGATATTTGAAGTTAATAAATGCATTTAGTAATTCCATATTTGAACGTGAAGTTTCAATTGAAATTACGTCTGCATCCATATCAGCAATAGCGTGAATGATATCGTTAAATTCAGAATAGCACATGTGAGTGTGAATTTGAGTTCTGTCTTCAACGCCAGAAGCACTGATTCTGAAAGCTTCAACTGCCCATTTCAAATATTCATCCCATTTAGATTTTCTAATTGGCAAGCCTTCTCTAAGAGCAGCTTCATCAATTTGAATGATTTTAATTCCAGCTTTTTCTAAATCACAAACTTCATCACGAATTGCAAAAGCAATTTGTAAAGCCGTGTTTTTTCTAGTTTGATCATCGCGCACAAAAGACCATTGCAAAATAGTGATTGGGCCAGTCAACATGCCTTTCATAATTTTTTTAGTTAGGCTTTGTGAATATTTAGCCCATTCCACAGTCATTAGTTTTTCACGAGATACATCACCAAAAATTACTGGAGGTTTTACACAGCGTGAACCGTAGCTTTGCACCCAACCATTTTTAGTGAAGAAAAATCCGTTTAGTTGTTCACCAAAATATTCAACCATGTCGTTTCTTTCAAACTCACCGTGAACTAAAACGTCAAGATCAATTTCTTCTTGGAATTTGATACAACGCGCAGTTTCTTCTTTGATGAATTTATCATAATCAGCAGCTGAAATTTTTCCTGCTTTAAATTCAGCACGAACTCTTCTAACTTCTTTAGTTTGAGGGAAAGAGCCAATTGTTGTTGTTGGTAAAATTGGTAAGTGAATGTGATTAGTTTGAATCTCTTTTCTTTTCGCGTAAGGGCTTTTGCGATTCATTAAAGAATCATTAATTTCAGCAACTCTTTTTTGAACTTTAGGATTATTGATTCTTGTTGAAGTTTTTCTGTTGCTAATAGCATTTTTATTAGCAGCAATTTTTGCGCTAACTGACTCTTCTTCACCATTTGCAGCTTTAGCAATGATTGCAATTTCGTCAAGTTTTTGAGTGGCAAAAGAAAGCCATGATTTTAATTCATCATCAAGATTAGTTTCTGAATTTAAATCAACTGGAACGTGTAGTAATTGGCATGAAGGCGCAATAATAACGCGATCAGCTCCAAGCTTAGCAACTGCTTGCTGCCCGATGTTAATTGAATTTTCAAGATTATTGATCCAGATATTCCTGCCATCAACTAAACCTAAAGATAAAGATTGGTTTGGTTTAACGAAATTTAATGTTTGTGTAAGTTGTTCAGGAGCGCGCACCAAATCAACGTGAACTGAATCAGTTCCAAGGCTGAAAGCAAGTTCTGTATTGTCAGCAAGAGTGTCAAAATAAGTTGCTAAATGCAATTTGATATCACCAGCAAATTTTCTAATTTTTGCATAGGCTGCAATGTAAGCTTTTACGCTATCTGGTGATAAATCAGTGATCAAATGAGGTTCATCAATTTGAATTTCTTTAACACCAATTTCTTTTAATTTAGCGAAAACTTCTTGATAAACTTCAAGAAGATTATCAAGCAAATCAAATCTGTTGAATTCAGTTGTAGTTTTGCCAAGAAGCAGGAAGCTAACTGGTCCAATGATTGTTGGTCTGGTTTCGATCCCAAGATTTTTCGCTTCTAAATAATCATTGAAAATTTTAGTACAAGAAAGTTTGAATTTTTGATCTTTTTTAAATTCAGCAACGATGTAATGGTAGTTAGTGTCAAACCATTTAGTCATTTCCATTGCAGTTACGTCAATGCCATTTTTTTGTGCACCGCGAGCCATTGCGAAGAATAAGTCAGTATCAACATTGCCACCTTCAAATTTAAAGCGATCAGGAACAGCACCAAAAAGTGCGATTGAATCAAGAATTTGATCATAAAATGAAAAGTCATTTGATGGGATAAAATGGATGCCAGCAGCTTTTTGACTTTGCCAGTTTTTAGTTTTTATTTCTGATGCGACTTTTTTTAGTTCATCTATTGAAATTGCTCCTTTCCAATAGCTTTCGATGGCTTTTTTAAGTTCACGATTAGCACCAATTCTTGGGAAACCCAAAGTTGCAGTTTTAAGCATAGTAATTGTTAAGTTTTAAAAATTAATGCAAGGCTTTGCAAAAAGTAAATTAGACACTGTTAGATAACAGTTTCTTGACGAGGCTTCGTGTTAACTGGTTTTGTTGGTTCTAAAAGAATATCTCTAACAAGTAAAAAAATCCTACTATTGAACCTACAATTGTGGCGGTTTTTATGGTGATTCTCATTTCCATTTCTCGCAATTCAAAACGAATTTCTTTAAGATCCTGTTTGGTTGCAAGATTATGATTTATGTAATCAGTAAAAATTTCAACCTGTGCTTCAGCTTGTTCTTGTGTGAAACCAGCTTCTTTCAAGCGATGAAGAATTTTTATTGGATTATTAAAATATTCTTTGTTCATTGTTGTGGCGTGCATAGTTTGGATCCTTAATTTGTGGTGTTAATAAAGATGTGGCTAAATATATATTTACTTACTTGAAAATCAAGCTTATCTTGCGCTAATTCTAAAATGAAATAAATGATTTTACTAAAATGACTGAAATTTACAAAACCGATCTTGTTATTATTGGAGCTGGACCAACCGGCTTATTTTCCGTGTTTGAAGCTGGAATGTTGAAAATCAAATGTCACGTTATTGATTCTCTTGAAACAATTGGTGGACAATGCTTGGCGCTTTATCCAGAAAAACCAATTTATGATATTCCTGCCTATCCATCAATTTTAGCAAGTGAATTAATTGAGAAACTTGAAGAGCAAGCAAAGCCTTTTAATCCAACCTATCACTTAAATCAAAGAGTTGATATTTTAGAAAAAAATTCTGATGGAAGTTTTACAGTTAAAACTTCAAAAAATACTCAAATAAATTGTAAGGCAATTATTATTGCGGCTGGTTGTGGAGCATTTGGACCAAATCGTCCGCCACTTGATAGAATTGAAGAATTTGAAGGTAAATCAATTTTTTATGCAGTGCGTGCAAAAGCAGAATTTCAAGGTAAAAAAGTTGTAATTGCTGGAGGTGGTGATTCTGCGGTTGATTGGGCTTTAAGCCTTGCTCCAATTGCTAAAAAAGTTTATGTGGTGCATCGCCGTGATAAATTTAGATGTGCTCCGGAAAGCGCAGATCAATTAAAAAAATTAGCTGATGCAGGAAAAGTTGAAATGGTAATCCCATATCAGCTTGATGGCCTAAAAGGTTTAAATGGTAAGCTTGAAGCGGTTTTGGTAAAGGATTTTGATGGTAAAGTTAAAGAGCTTGAAGCTGATTATTTATTACCATTTTTTGGTCTTGCGATGGAGCTTGGACCAATTGCAAATTGGGGTTTGAATTTACATAAAAATCATATTGAAGTTGAGTCATCAACAATGCAAAGTTCTGTTGTGGGAATTTATGCAATTGGTGATATTGCAACTTACAAAAATAAATTAAAGTTGATTTTAAATGGCTTTGCAGAAGCTGCGACAGCTTGTCACGATATTCGTAAAATTGTGCATCCTGACGAAGTTTTCCATTTTGAATATTCTACGAGTAAAGGGCTTAAAGCGTAAAAAAACGTGCTAAACGCACGTTTTTAGATTTAAGCGGGGCTTGAGCGACGGAGATTTATCTCCGACAAATCGACCTAAATGGTCGATTTGAGCGAATAGCGAGCATGAGCGAAGCGAATCTCGGGGCAAATGAGCTATGCTCTGTCTTGTTATAATTTAGATAAAATAAAAACCAACATGTTCTCAAAACTTGAATTTCTAATCGCCTCTCGTTACTTGCGTTCAAAGCGTAAGGAAGGTTTCATTTCTGTAATTGCGATTTTTTCTTTCATCGGAATTATGATTGGCGTTGCAACTTTGATTATTGTGATGTCGGTGATGAATGGATTTCGTCATGATTTAATTGAACGCATTCTTGGTATTAATTCTCATCTTACGGTTTATAGCCGCAGCCATCAGATTCATAATTATGAAGATTTAGTAGAAAAAATTAAGAAAGTTGAAGCAGTAAAATATGTAAATCCAATTGTTGAAAGTCAGGCGATGCTTTCAGCTAATTCAAAGAACACAGGAGGTTTGATAAAAGGAATCAAACTTGATGATTTAAAAAATAAAACTCTGATTTCAAATAACATCACTGCTGGTTCTATAGAAAAAATAAATGATAAAAATTCAGTTATTATTGGTTCTGCAATTGCCACTTCAATGGGTTTGCATGTGGGAGATCAAATAAAAATTATTGCGGCAGAAACTAATGAAACAATTCTTGGTTCAATTCCGCGTATCAAGACTTATGAGGTTGGCGGCGTGTTTGACAGTGGTTTATATGAATATGATTCAACAACTGTCTTCATGAATTTTGACATGGCGCAAATTCATTTTCGTTTTCCAGAAACAGTTTCTGGTATTGAAATTTTCACTACGGATGCTTCAAATCTTGACGATGTAAAAGATCAATTATTTGAGTTGCTTGTGGAATATCCTGATCTTTATGCAGTGGATTGGCAGCAGTCAAATGCTGGTTTTATTGATGCTTTAAAAATTGAAAGCACTGTGATGTTTTTGATTTTGACTTTAATAATTCTTGTTGCTTCATTTAACATAATTTCAAGTATGATTATGCTTGTAAATGATAAAAATAAAAACATCGCACTACTACGTACACTTGGCATGACAAAGGCTTCAGTGATGCGTATTTTCTTAATTTGTGGTTCTTCAATTGGATTTGTTGGGACTTTTTTAGGGCTTATTATTGGCGTGCTTTTTTCAGCAAATATCAATTCAATTAAATCATGGCTTGAATCAATTACAGATACTAATCTCTTCAACCCAGCAATTTATTTTCTTTCAACTTTGCCATCAGAAATTTTTGTCTCAGATGTGGTTTTGATTGTGGGAATGGCATTGATAATTTCTTTCTTAGCAACTCTTTATCCCGCCTATAAAGCGAGCAAGGCTAATCCTGCTGAGCTTCTTAGATATGAGTAATCAATTTTGTTAATTTTAAAATGAGAAATTTTTCAAGACTTATTACACCGGCTTTATCAATTTTTCCAAAAGGATTTAGACCTCTTTCATCAGTTGCACCAAGCTTAATGCCTGTGCTTGATATCGGTGGATTCAAAATTAATCGTGAAGAATGCTTATCAAAAATGACTTTTGGAAGTGAAGAAGTTAACATTGCTTCTCATGATGTATTTACAGCTATAGGTCCTGACAATAAAAAATATGTGGTAAAACTGGTTAATAAAGCGCGTGTTGGAGAAGATGGAATAGAGAGTAGTTATAGTTCTAGTCAGGCTAAAGAAATGGCGTATGCAGAAGTTTTAGCATCAAAAATAGGAAGAGCTTGTGCGCCAAATCAATTTCTTGATTCAAATGTGGCAAGTGATGATAAAGGTAATTGGTTTGTTACAAGTTTATTTGTGCCAAATGCAATTACAGTAAGGGAAGCGCGCAAAAGAATGGGGCATGTTCCTGAAGATAGAAGTGAAAGTGTATTTGCTTTAGAAGAGGCTGATGGTGTGGCTAATCGTACTGTAATTGATGGGAAATATAATGAAGTTTTAAAAATTCCTTCTGATATTAGATCTAAAATGAAACGCGATGGATATAGTTTAAAAGACGCTTTGGTTGATGGAAGAATAGCGGTTAAAATAATGTCTTATATTTTGGGGGATGGTGATAAGCTTCATGATAATAAAGATGGTAATATGCTGTTGGCTTTTTTGAATGATTATATAATTGATAATAACAAAAAAGCCATCACTCCAAAAGTAAGAGTAATTAATTGTGATCCGGGGCTTTCATTTTCAGGAACTGAAATGTCTTTATCAGAGGAAGATATTGTCAGAAAATCTATAAAATTGCTTAATAGAACTCATGATAGTAACCAAATGGGATTAGAAATACATGGTTTGCAGCCAACTAATTTTAAGAAAGTTAAAGATGAGTTTTTAGTAAAATTGGTGAAAGCTGTGGATTCTGGGGTTGTTGATGATCTAATAAAAAGTGCAGAACCACATTTGGGTCAAGATGTTAAAGATAGAATTGGTGATATGAAAGATCGTTTAGCTGTTTGTTATTTAGCAGGAAAATGTTTGAAACACGAAATACAACCAGACAAGGTTGAGGAATATGTTAGAGAAGAATTGCCGAAATTTAGAGAGCTGTTTAATAGAAGTACAGCAAGGTCTGTGGAGTCTAGCGTAGTATCACGTTAAAAAGTCAAAACAAGTGAACCAGTGCTAGCTCTGCTTTCTAAAAGTTCATGAGCCTTAGCTGCATCTTTAAAATTAAAGCTGGTAATTTTTGGTCTTAAAATATTTTTTTGCAATCCAGCAAAAACTTCATTTGCTGATAAAATAAGTTCAACACGATTTGATTTGTAAAGCGCAGTTGTTGGTCTTGTAATGTAAAGTGAGTTTAGGAATAAATGGCTTAAGTCAAGCTTTTCAGTATTTCCTGAAGCCTCACCAAAGCTTACACACATGCCCATTGGCCATAGGCATTCAAGAGATTTCTCTAAAGTGTTTTTACCAACTCCGTCATAGACAACACCAACGCCATGATGGTCGGTAATTCTTCCCACTTCTTCCACAAAATCTTGCGTGGTATAATTAATTACATGGTCACAGCCATTTGCTTTGGCGATGGCAATTTTTTCATCACTTCCAACAGTGCCAATTACTTCAATTCCAAGATGTTTTGCCCAAGCTACTAAGAATTGTCCAACTCCTCCAGCGGCAGCATGAATTAAAATTTTCTTGGCTCTTTTGGCAATATAAACTCGATGTAATAAAGCGTGAGCGGTAAGCCCTTTAAATAATGATCCTGCAACTTGAACGTCAGTTAAGCCTTTTGGCGGAACAACTAAATGACGTTGATTAATTACTTTTTTCTCAGCGTAAGATCCGAAAGGTCCGGTTGCGTAAGCAACGCGTTCACCAACTCTAAAATCAACCACTCCTTGACCAATGGCTTCAACAATACCACATCCTTCAAAACCAAGAATTGGAGGCTTTGTATTTAATTCATATTGACCACGGCGAAAACACACATCAAAAAAATTTACGCCAATGGCAGTATGTTTTATTAGAACCTCATCTTTCTTCGGCTTTTGATCATCAACTTTTTGAAGTTTCAAAACATCAACTCCGCCGGCTTTTTCTACGATAAATGCTTGCATTTTTGTTATTTAATTAAAAATTAGCAGTGTGACCAATTCAATTTTAAGAAATTACTAAATGCAACATCAAAATTTATTTGTCTTTGATATTGAGACGATTCCAGACGTGAAAGCGGCAAAAAAATTGCTGAACTTAGAAACTAACGATAAGAATCAATTGCGTGAAGCTTTAACCAAATATCATCTGGAAATTACTGATGGTAAAAATGCTTTTTTACGCCAGCCATTTCAAAGTGTGATTGCAATTAGTTTTCTTGAAGCAGAAATTGTGCGTGATTTTAACGGACAAGAATTTTACAAAATAAAAGATATTCGCTCAGGTGGTGATTTAGGAAGCACTGAGGGTGATTTAGTAAAAGGTTTTTTTACTCATTTGAAAAAAAATATTTCACGACTTGTAAGCTTTAACGGTAAGAATTTTGATCTGCCAGTTTTAAAATATGCCGCGATGAAAAATTCTGTGGAAGCAGCGTGGCTTTATAAAATGGGCGATAAATGGAATAATTATAATCAAAAATATTCACTTGATTGGCATTGTGATTTAGCTGACGCTTTTTCTGATTTTGGTGCATCAGCAAAAGTTAAAATGAATGAGCTTTGTGCAGCGTTTAATTTACCTGGCAAAATTGGTGTTGATGGCTCTAAAGTAATGCAAATGTTTGATGAAGTTAAGTTACAAGAAATTAGAAATTATTGTGAAACTGATGTGATAAACACTTATTTACTCTATTTGATTTATCAGCATCACAATGGTTCAATTTCTAAAGATGCTTTTGTAAAATCTCGTGAAGAATTACAAGAATTTCTACAAAAAAATTCAAAAGATAAGCCGCATTTTAAAGAGTTTTTGCAAGAGATGAATTCTTAATTCTATTTATAAAAAACGAAGAAGGCGCCAATTATAATGAATGAGAAGCCAACAATATGATTCCAGTTTATTTCTTCACCTAAATAGAAAACTGAAAAAATTACAAAGACGCTTAAAGTTATAACTTCTTGAATTGTTTTTAATTCAGCAGCGGAAAAATAGCCATGTCCCATGCGGTTCGCCGGCACTTGCAAACAATATTCAAAAAAAGCAATTCCCCAAGAAATTAATATTACTAAATAAATTGGTGAAGATTTAAATTTTAAATGACCATACCAAGCAAAGGTCATGAAAATATTGGAAGCAAGCAATAGCGCTATTGTTATAAATGGAGTCATAAGCTAGTTCCAGCGTATTTTAGTGATTCAGGTTAAGCTATAAAATCCTGATATAATTTGTGTAGTTTTTTTGCTATTTCTCCCGCCTTACCATTGCCAATTATTTTTCCATCAATCTTGGTAACGGGGCGTAAAATAAGGCTGGAGCTGGTTAGGAAAACTTCTTTAGCAGATAACATTTCTGCAACATCAAAATTTCTTTCAACAACTTTGATGCCATTTTTATTTGCTAATTCAATTAAACGATTTCTGGTGATGCCGCATAAAATAAGATTGTCTGGAGCTTTGGTAATTAAGGTTCCATCTGCATCAACAATAAAAGCATTAGCAAAAGTGCCTTCACTAACAACTCCATCGCGCACAAAAATTGCATCATCAAAACCAGAATCTTTGGCTTTTTGATTGATAAAGCTTGAAGCGAATAATGCCACGGATTTAATATCGCAGCGTTTCCAACGAATATCTTCATGAGTCATGATTGACACACCTTTCTCAAATTCTTCTTCCGTCATTTTTTTCCCCAGAGCAACAGTTGCGGAAATTGTTGGTGTTAAATCTTTAGGGAAGTAAGGTACGCGATTAGTGGCTCCGCGAGTGATTTGCACATAGCAAATTCCTTCATTCATTTTATTTTTAGCAAAAAGATCAATTTGCATTTTTAACAAATCTTCTTTTTTAAAATTATGAGGAATTTTCATTTCACTTAAACTGCGAAAAAGCCTGTCAATATGAGGCTCGCCATCAATTAACTTGCCATTTTTAAAAAGCGTTACTTCATAAACGCCATCAGCAAATTGAAAACCGCGATCTTCAATGTGTACAAGGCAGTTCTCGTGAGGTAAAAATTCACCATTTAAGTAACTTATTCTAGTCATAAATTTATTTTAAAATTGATCTTCCAGCATATTTAGCCTTCTTGCCTAAATATTCTTCAATACGAATTAATTCATTATATTTCGCGGTTCTATCACTTCTGCAAAGTGAACCAGTTTTGATCTGACCAGCATTTGTTGCAACTGCAAGTTGTGCAATTGTGGTATCTTCAGTTTCGCCTGATCTGTGCGAAATAACATTGTTATAGCCTGCAGATTTAGCAAGTTCAATTGCACTCAGAGTTTCGCTTAAAGTGCCGATTTGATTGAATTTAACGAGCATAGCATTTGCCATATGTTCAGAAATCCCTTTTTGTAAAATCTTCGGATTCGTCACAAATAAATCATCGCCAACTAATTGAATTTTATTGCCCAATGCTTTAGTAATATTTTTCCAAGCTTCATAATCGTGCTCTGCGCAAGCGTCTTCAATTGAAAAAATTGGGAAGTTATTTACTAATTCTTCGTAATAACGAATTAATTCGTCAGAAGTAAGAACTCTTCCTTCACCTGCCAAATCATATTTGCCATCTTTGTAAAATTCTGTTGAAGCGGCGTCAAGCGCCAAAACAACTTCTTTACCAAGATTGTATCCAGCTTTTTCAACTGCTCTTGAGACGAAGTCCAAAGCTTCTTTAGTTGAATTTAAATTTGGTGCAAAACCACCTTCATCACCAACGTTAGTATTGTGTCCAGCTTTCTTTAATAAAGATTTTAAATGTTGAAAAATTTCTGCACCAATACGAATTGAATCTTTAACGCAAGCGGCTGCAACAGGCATAATCATAAATTCTTGAATATCAATTTTATTATCAGCATGTTTGCCGCCATTAATAATATTCATCATTGGAACTGGTAAAACACAGGCTTGATTGCCACCAAGATATTCAAAAAGTGGAATTTTTTTAGACATTGCTGCGGCCTTTGCAACTGCTAAAGACACGGCTAAAATAGCGTTCGCGCCAAGGTTTGATTTATTTTCTGTGCCATCCATTTCAATCATCATTTGATCAATTGATTTCTGATTGAAAGGTTCAAGTCCAATTAATTTTTTAGCAATTTTTGTGTTAACATTTTCAACTGCTTTTAAAACACCTTTGCCTAAAAATTTTGTTTTATCATTATCTCTAAGTTCACATGCTTCAAGGCTTCCAGTTGAAGCTCCGCTTGGTACGGCTGCCAAAGCAATTGATCCATCGCTTAAATGAATTTCTGCTTCCAAAGTTGGAAATCCACGAGAATCAAGAATTTCGCGCGCTTTAACTAAGTTTATTTTGGTCATTTATGAAAAATTTTTTTTACTAAGGGAAGAGCGACAATATTATGCGAAAAACGAAAATTGTCAATTTATAAAATTTTCTTTTCAATTGATCAAAAATTTTGCTATAATTGATCTCTTGTTCAAATTTTGCCAAAATTCAAAAATTTAACATATGTCAAAACAGCATCCATCTTCGCAAAATAAAATAAATCCTAAGGAAGTTAAATGGCGATATTTTTATAAAAATGCCGATGGAACGGTTGGTTTTACTGAAGATGAGACGCAAGTAGCAGATGATCTAAATAAGGTGACGGTTCTTACCACTTCTCTTGCTTTTATTGCTGCGCCAATTGACAGGACGCCAGACAAAATGCAAGGCATAGTTGAAGAAATTTTAGCAAAATCAAATAAATTATGTGTGGCTTTGCCTTATCAAGAAGGCTATGAAAAATATCACGGTGTTCCTAAATCTCCCTATAGCGATATAGTTGTTCATGATGTGTTTAATCCAAATAGCTTTATTGGTTATATGTCACCAAAAGCTGGAGCGGCACAAATTGCAAGCGCAATTGAGCATAGTTTTGATATTCATGCGATGGCTGGTGGCGTGCAAGCTGGTCAGAAAATGGAATTAGTGCGTGATTATTTTCGTGATAATCCACTGCCAGAAAGTCATAAAAGACCTATTCTTACTGGCTTTTCTGATGGTTCGGAACATCAATTTGGGCTTCGTGAATTAGTTGAATATATTCACGCTGGAAATGCCGGAAAAACTTTTTCTAAAACTTGGCCAACAGCTAAAGAAAAGGTTCAAGAGATTATAGAGGTTTTTGAAAGCAAGGAAGATAAGCATTTTTCACGTGATTTAAAATGTAGAGATCAAGCCACTTACGAAAGTATCAAGAGCCTTTATCAAGAAGGTGATAAAATAAAATTTCACACTTATTTCCCACGTCAGCTTTTATCAGCAATTGATTCACCTTATCGCCCTAATTTTTCTGGTGAGAAATTAATTCTTGGTCTTGAAGGATATATTCAATCAGAAACTCGATATAATGCTTCGGAAGTGTTAGAAATTGCTTTACAAAGTGGTGTGATAAAACCAGAGCAAGTAATTGCAGTTTCTATTGAAAATATAGTTGCTGAAGAAGATCAGATGGATGTGAATAGGTTTAATGGTCATATTAAGCCTTATGATCAACTAGAAGAATCAGAGAAGAAAAAGATTTCAGGAATTTTAGTTGCGAATAATAAGGATAAAAAAGATGAAATATTAGGAAATGAAAGAGCGGCGATAGAAGGATATATTGAGCGTGCTAATAGAGCCTATGATAATGAAGCGGCGAGAATTAGAGAAGTTGCAGAAAGGCATGGAATTCCAGTGGTTGAGGGTGGTAAGGTAAGATCAGGACATGCTAAGAATTTTATTGTTCAGCCAACTCATGTTAGTGATATTGAATTTGATGATTTAACACGAGAATTACGAATTAATTCAACTATTCGAAGAAATGAGAGATTTGCAGCAATGCCAGTAAAAGTTTCGCCTTATGAAATCAAACCAAAAATTTGGCATGAAAAAACAATGGTAACTCCTTTGTTGCAGGAGAATTCAGCAATTTATCCAAATCAAAAAGTTACTGAAAATTATTCTTATTCTAAACATTCCACTTACATTGCTGCTGAAAGTGAAAAGCAAAATGAGATGTTATCGAGCTTGAAAATTGAGCCAGCAAATGAGGCAGCGTGTGGTTTTATTAGCGGTGAAAGTAAAGTTATTGTTGGATCAGTAGGAAATATTTCTGAGAGAAATCTTGCCGAATTAAATGGTAAAGGTCTTGTTTGTATTATGCCGAATCGTGTTTCTGGTAAAGGTGTTCATCAAAGTTTTGATATTATTCATTTACTAAATTCCGGAAGGCTTGGCGAATCTGAGATAATTGATTCTAATCCAAATTATCAAATTCCTTTTGTGATTTTAGCAGCGGAAAATTCAGCGATGCACAATGAAAGAACCTTAAAACCCCTGATTAATTCTCTTGATCCAAAAGTTCCGGTGTTTCTTGCAAGCAATCTTTCGCAGGAAATGCTAAAAGATTTACCATCATTATTTAGAGGTCGCGTTGATTTAGAGAAAATGCAGAGTAGCGAAGTGGACTTAGATAAGGCTGCAACTAAGATTCAATCAAGAGTAAGAGGAATGCAAGTGAGAAGTGGAATGGAGGCTGAAAAAGTTGTGAATGATAATAAAAGGCAGGTTCTTTAATCTTCTTCAACAGATCCTTCATTAAAATTTCTAACAAATTCATCAAATTTTTTATTTTCAATTGCGCTTCTAATATCTTTCATCAAGTCTTGATAATAGAAAATATTATGCTCAGTAAGCAGCATTGAAGCCAGAATTTCATTTGCTTTAGAAAGGTGATTTAAATAAGCAAGACTATGATTTTGGCAGGCATAGCAAGCACATTTTTCATCAATTGGATTATTATCATCGCGATATTTTGCGTTGCGAATATTGATTGTACCTTTTCTGGTAAATGCTTGTCCAGTCCGTCCAGACCTTGTGGGCATCACGCAATCAAACATATCAACACCGCGCGCAACCGCGCCAACAATGTCGGAAGGTTTGCCAACGCCCATCAAATATCTTGGTTTATCTATTGGTAAAAAATCTGGTGTATAATCAAGAACTTCAAACATAATTTCTTGCCCCTCACCAACTGCAAGGCCGCCAATAGCATAGCCATCAAAACCAATTTCAATTAATTTCTTTGCCGATTCCTCACGTAAATCCTTATAAACTCCGCCTTGATTAATGCCAAAAATTCCATAGCCCTCGCGTTTTTTAAAAGCATCTTTTGATCTTTTCGCCCAAGCAATGGAGCGGTTCATGGCATTTTTTGTATCTTCAACACTTGCGGGAAATTGAATACATTCATCAAAAATCATGGTGATGTCGCTTCCTAGCATATGTTGAATTTCAATCGATCTTTCTGGGCTGACGAAATATTTACTGCCGTCTAAATGTGATGAAAATTCAACACCTTCATCAGAAATTTTACGAATTTTAGAAAGTGACATAACTTGAAATCCGCCAGAATCTGTAAGAATAGGGCCATCCCAGCCCATGAATTTGTGAAGTCCGCCAAGTTTCTCAATTAATTCGGCAGTGGGGCGCAGCATTAAGTGATAAGTATTTCCCAAAATAATTTCTGCACCTGATTTTTTTACATCAGATAATTTCATTGCTTTTACAGTTGCCGCAGTTCCAACTGGCATGAAGGCTGGAGTTTGAATGGTGCCGTGAGCAGTTACAACTTCACCTCTTCTTGCTTTATTGTCTGTGTCTTTTAATTTAAAAGAAAAACTTTTGACCATTTTATGAATAAATTTTTACCTTTTATTTTATTACTTTCTTTCATTGTGATGATAGGAGTTTCAACCTACAAAATCAATGCAAGACAGCATATTAACAAAGAAGAGAAAGCAGAAAAGAATCTTCCTACAATTGGTTCTTTTGTTAAAGCAGATATATTACTTCCAGATTTTTCTTTGCCAAATCTTTATGACGAAAATAGTGATTTCTCAAAAAAAGATCTGCTTGGTAAATATTCGGTAATTAATATTTTTGCCTCTTGGTGCACTACTTGCAAGGCAGAGCATGAAATTTTAATGCGTTTAAAGCAAGAAAGAATTGTTGACGTTTATGGAATTGCTTGGCGTGATATTAATGAAAATACTAAAAGTTATCTGAAAGATAGTGGTAATCCTTTTATAAAAGTTGCCTCTGATAATAAGGCTTTATTTAGCAAAATAATTGGGATTAGAGCAGTTCCAGAAACTTTAATTATTAATGGAGAGGGCAGGGTTGTAAGGCGTTATCAAGGAAATCTGCAAGATTTTTCAATTGATGAGATTAGAGATTTTTTAAAGAAGGGTTAGCTATAATTTTTATTCTGTCATTGCGGAGGAGCATGACCAAATTAAGTCATTGCGGAGCTAAATTTTCTTAGAGATTCAGCTCCTAGAAAATTTTCATCCGCAATCTATATGTAAAATTAAATGGATACCGGATCTACAGTTTCTAAGTTGTACAAGCCAACTAAGAAACTGTTTGTCCGGTATGATGGACTGGGTTGGTTATAAAACAAAAAAACCAGCTCTTAAAATTAAGAGCTGGTTTTAGTCTTTTGTAAAGAATTATAGAAAAACTATTTAGCTTTTTTCTTAACTACTTTCTTAGCTTTCTTTTCTTTTGTAGCCTTAACTTCACTAAGCTTATCAAGACCAATTAATTTCTTTTTAATCTTAGCTTTAAGAGTCTTTCCCAAATCAGTAAGTTTTGAGTGACGGCAATTAACTAAAAAGCTATCAATATTACCATATTTATTGATAGTTCTAAGTGTTGC
>JAGWYT010000037.1 GCA_018969185.1 Rickettsiales bacterium
AGGCAGTTTCCTTATAGTTCCCGGCATAACCCGATGGCAAATAAGGATGAGGGTTGCGCTCGTTGAAGGACTTAACCTAACATCTCACGACACGAGCTGACGACAGCCATGCAACACCTGTCTTGGCTGTAGATTGCTCTAAAAGTACATTTCTGTACCGGTCAACCAGATTCAAGGGTTGGTAAGGTTTTTCGCGTAGCATCGAATTAAACCACATGCTCCACTGCTTGTGCGGGTCCCCGTCAATTCCTTTGAGTTTTAGCCTTGCGGCCGTACTCCCCAGGCGGAGTGCTTAACGCGTTAGCTTCACCACCGGAGTCTAAGACCCCGACAACTAGCACTCATCGTTTACTGCGTGGACTACCAGGGTATCTAATCCTGTTTGCTCCCCACGCTTTCGTACCTTAGCGTCAATAATGGCGTAGATAGTCGCTTTCGCCACCGGTATTCCTCCTAATATCTACGGATTTCACCCCTACACTAGGAATTCCACTATCCCCCACCATATTCTAGCAAAGCAGTTTCGGTTGCAGTTCACAGGGTTAAGCCCCGGGATTTCACAACCGACTTACTAAACCGCCTACGTACGCTTTACGCCCAGTGATTCCGAACAACGCTAGCACCCTTCGTATTACCGCGGCTGCTGGCACGAAGTTTGCCGGTGCTTTTTCTGTAGATACCGTCATTATCTTCTCTACTAAAAGAGCTTTACAATCCGAAGACCTTCATCACTCACGCGGTATTGCTGGATCAGGCTTGCGCCCATTGTCCAATATTCCCCACTGCTGCCTCCCGTAGGAGTCTGGACCGTGTCTCAGTTCCAGTGTGGCTGATCATCCTCTCAGACCAGCTACGGATCATTGCCTTGGTAGGCCATTACCCTACCAACTAGCTAATCCGGCAGAGGCTCATCTAACAGCGATAAATCTTTCCCCCGAAGGGTAATATATGGTATTAGCCCTGATTTCTCAGGGTTATTCCTTACTGCTAGGTAGATTCCTCTGTATTACTCACCCGTTTGCCACTAGGTATTGCTACCTCGTTCGACTTGCATGTGTTAAGCATACCGCCAGCGTTCGTTCTGAGCCAGGATCAAACTCTCAAGTTTTGAGTAATTTGATCTTAACTAAATCTCTAAGAATCAATGAAGATTAATAGAGGAGATAGTTGCAATTAAGCGAACTATCGCCTTTATTTTTCCCCTTTTACTTTTTTTAAAAAAAAGCATAAAACGCGACTTATTTACGATTTTAAACAACAAATTTTAGGAATTAACTTTTTATAAAGACCTTATTTTAACTGACTTATAGTCATCTAAACGATCATCTGCAAAAACTTCTAAAACTTCATTTTCCTTCAAGCTAAAAAAGCGAAGGGACATAAAATATAATCCGCAAATTTTTTTTGTCAAGCAGCTTTATTAAATAAATTAATATTATCTTGAATAAAGCTTACAAATAAAAGCTTTGCCGGCATAGCAGAACTCTTCATTTTTACCTCTAATTCTTCAATATTTCTTAATTTTTTAACTAAAAAATCCAAAGAAAGTGTTTTTAAATTTTTACGAAATTCAATTTCTACTTTAAAAAATAATTTTTGTGCTTTCACAACTTCATCAAAATTCGCAGCACTAAATTCAATTGCAGATTTTGCCTGATATAATTTTTGCAAATAGCTTGAAAGAAAGCGCAACAAGGCTATCGGCTCAAAATTATTTTTAAAAAGTTTTTCTGCTTGTATTAAAGCAAGATCAAATTTTTGTGCAGCAAAACTACTAATAAATTCATTTGCTGTAATCTCACCTTCTAAACCAATAATTTGGTCAATTATATCAAGCGTGAGTCCTTTATTTTCGCCAAGATATGAGATTATTTTTTCTAATTCTGATTTAATAACCTGACGATTTTTACCAAGTTTTTCAGCTAAATAATTAACTATTTTTAAATCAAATTTAATTTGATTTTTTGCTAATTCGCTTTCAATAAACTTTTTAATAACTCTTTCATCATCTTCGTAGCAAGCAATTGCGGCAAAGTTCAAATTATCTTCAGCAATTTTACGTAAAGCAGAAGATTTATCTAAATCTCCCGCTTGCACTAAAATAAAATTTTCACTTTTATTAGCACACTCACGGTCAGAAAGTAATGTTTTCAATGCTGCTGTAAAATTAGCGTCAACATCTTTAACAGTAATTAATTTTCTACCACCTAAAAAAGATAGTGAATAAAATTCATCAATTAAAAGTGAATTATCTTCAGCAAGCCTGTCTTTACTGATGTTTGTGACAAGAAAAGGATCAGACAAATCAGAGACAATTTTTTTTGCGATCACTTCAAAACGTGAAGTTGCAACTGACACTTCAGGCCCATATAGCAAGCAACCAGCGATTTTTTCTTCGGCAATTTTTTTTATGTAAGAATCGATTTGTGCAGTTGCAATTTTCATTAAAAAATTCTTTTCAATATTGTTTTAAATTCGGTGATTTTTTGCGCTGGATTTTTTTCGTTATAAACTATCAGTCTAGTTTTATCAAATTTTTTTACCATGCAGCCATAAAAATTGCGTGGCTTATGATTTTCATTTTGAATTATAAAATCATAAAATCTCTTAAGCTTCTCTAAGCGCGGTTTATAAGGCTTATTACCCACTTCCATCAAAATAAAAGCTAGAATTTTTAGAGCGATTTTTTCTTCAATTTTCGTAAATTTTTTATAATCAATTATCAAAAAACCATTTTCAAAAGTGAGAATTTTTTTTGCTTCACGAAGCATAAATTCATTAAGCAAATCACGCATTTTAGCAATTTCGTCAGCAGCTGATTTTATTCTTTTTTGAATTAAATTTTTTTCTTCAAATTGATTAAAAAACTTGCGAATTTTATTGCGTAAAAATTTTTCATCCTTGTTTGATTCATCTTCAAACCATTTAATTTTTTTGTTATTTAAATAAGTTTGCAATTCGTCTTTATTAAAATCAAGAAGCGGGCGAATAAGCTTAATATCACTAACTTCAGAGCTTTCTGCAATTGATGATAAACCATCCAAACCAGAACCACGAAATAAGCGAATTAGAAAATTTTCTGCAATGTCACCTTCTATATGACCAAGGAAAAGATGTGTGATTTTATTTTTTTTGCAAAAGCTATGAAGCAAGCCATAGCGCAACTCGCGAAGATTGCTTTCAATATTTTTGTTAGGAATTTTTTTATCATCAATTGCTAAAATTTGATGAGAGATTTTTTGTTTTTGCAAAATTTTACTTAGCACTAAAGCCTCATCTGACGAGCTTTTGCGCATTTTATGATCAACAGTAATAGCGACTAATTTTATTTTTTTTGTAGCGCAAAATTCTTTTAAAAGCAAAGTTAAAGCTAATGAATCAGAACCTCCCGAAACCGCAACGGCAAAGGATTTTGGCAGTTTTTCTTGCGCAAATATTTGATTGAGTTTGGTTTGGAAATTGTTTTCTAGATTGGTCATTAATAATTATTTAAGAGAAATTTCGAAGAATTCTATCACGATCTTCTAAAACCTGTTCACCTTTAAAATAGATCTCAATCATTTTAATTAAAGAATTTTCTTCATCATAGCAATATATTAGTCTTAAAGAATGACGCTTTAGAGAATTACAAAATAAACGTGCCTTGTAAATTTTGCTTTTGATTTTTAATCCCGGAATTTGTGCAACGTCAATTTCACTTCGTCCTTTAGGAAACTCTACTAGAACAGCCTTTCTTAACTCTAAATCACGCTCTAAAGACGGATATTTTTTTAGTAATTTCTTAAAATCTTTTTGAAATTCTGGTAATTCAGAAAATTTTATATTTTGCATGTGGTGATGCGGTTTTATTAATTACAATTCGTCATATTCTCCAACCGAATAAGCAGGAGAGCGATAAAAAACTAATTGATAATCAATAACTTCACCATCTTTGGTTGCAATCCATGGCGTATCATCATGAGAATATTGACTAATTTGTTTGGCATTCATTGAGGAAAGACGGTCAATAACTTCATCAATTACCTGCTTCTCTGCACCATTAATCTGCCTTAAATCTGCCTCACGAAGTGGCATATATTTTGTTTGCTCAAAACCGCCAAATTTTCCTTTTACCATTTCTACTTCTTTACCACGAAGGCTTTCTATTACCTTTTTAAAATTAGTTGGAGTTGGACCAAAATGATTTTTGATATAAGTTGCGCCAGTCATGTGATCACGATATTTTTCGTAATAATTGAAATCACAAAAATAAAGTAATTTATAAAGCACAGTCTCACCAACATTAGCTTTTCCAGCAGTTTTGCTTAGAACATAAAGCAAAATTTCTCTGAACTTTTTTTCATTAAATTTAGCAGCTAGTTTTTTTACAGCTTTGCCTGCAATCCTTGGTACAAGAGCTTTTTTCTTATCTTCATCAATGCCAAATAATATTTGATCAACTGGCACTAAAAATAATTCCGACAATTTTGCAAGCTCAATTGCTGATAATAGACGATTGCCATTTTCAATTTGTGATACCGAAGGACGAGGAATTTTTAAATAAACCGCAACTTCTTCTTGAGATTTTGATAAGCCCTCACGAAAGGATTTTAAACGTTTACCAACTTGTTTTGGATTGTAGTTTTTCATGGTTATGGTGTATTTACAGATAATGTGAATGAAATTGATTTTTAGATTATGTAATTTAATCTGTCAACTTGTTGTTTAATATTTATACAATTCATTCAATGACTATTCTTTCACCATCGCTCCCCACAATAACTCGATGATATACAACGTTGCCTGGTCCACATTGAGCAAATCCATGTTTACTTGGACCATCTCTTCTCTCTACACTTTCAAATTCAGGAACTATGTTGTTATTCTTCTCTAAAAAATTTGATCCCCACCATTTCAACTCTCCATTTTGAATATCATGAGCAAAATCCAAAACATCAACCATTATCTTGTCTGAGAATACTTCTTTCACTCTTATATGCTGAGCCGCAACAAAATCCATATGCGAATCAACATATTTAGGTAAAATTGCACAATTTGTGCCATAACCGCTTTTTGCTATACTTGGATACCTTATGCCACAAGGCGATCTTTCTTCCATCATTTGCTGTATTTTATCGTAGTATAAACTCCATTCTCCCTCTGTTAAAAGTTCTGTAACAGCAATTGATATGTCATAATTATTATCATCTGTAAATAGCTCTTTCAATACTATTACAATTTCTGATATATCATTACCATGAGGACAATCCGCAATATTACTTAATGGCAATATCCTATTGGGCTTCCAAGAGGTAATGATGAGTTCATCTCCAGATTGAAAGCACTTTGTCTCCCAACAAACAGTGCTTGGACCACCACCATCTGAGCAATAAAAAATTGGAAATCCTTCTCTGTTTGCTCGACCTTTTGGTGCAATCGACTTCTTTTCCTCTGGAATATAAGACAAATTTTTCAAAAACTTTGCATCTTGCTTTGCAAAATTACTATCCAACTTTCTACCTCGAAACAAAAAAATATCATTTGGATTTGGATCAAGAAAACAAAATTTAAAATCTATATTCAAGATAGTGGGCTTTAACAAATCTTTTATATCATCAATAGAAAGGGAAATATTATTTCGAATTTCTGTTACAAGTAACTCAAGTTCTGTATTTGCCATATTTTGTTCCACATTAGTCGAGTTTGGATTATAGCCTAATCTACATATTCTTCCGCTGGAATTGGTCTCATGACCCATTCCACATGTTCGTTTAAAAAATTATAATGGTATGAATTTTAGGACGGGGTCATGAGACCCCGTCCTGCATAGGTAGACAATTCAATTCCTGTGCAACTAACAATTAAATCAACCGTCTCAATCGCAGTTGGCGATTGATCCACCCTCTTTTTGCTTAAAATTTATTTTTCCAAGTAAGAAGTTGCAATCGCTAAAGCGATTGTCAAAGAGGGTTTTAAAAACTTGTCGAATTTTTAAGAGCTGCCTCTAGAAATTCGACGCAACTTAAAACTAAATTTTGCCCCGGCAAAATTTAATTTAACACATCCCGCATTGAGTAAAATCCAGGCTGTTTAGCACTGCCCCAGATTGCCGCTCTAATTGCACCTTTAGCGAAAACATCACGATTTGAAGCTTTGTGAGTTAATTCCACTCTTTCGCCGTCTCCTGCAAAAACAACGGTGTGATCGCCGATAACATCACCGCCACGTAATGTAGCAAAGCCAATTTCACCTTTAATTCTTTTGGCATCTTTACCAAATCTTGCCATATTACCAACTTTTTTTAAATCAACATTTCTGCCACTTGCAACCGCTGCACCAAGTGATAGCGCAGTTCCTGAAGGCGCATCAACTTTGTTTCTATGATGCATTTCAACAATTTCCACATCAAAATCATCATGTAAAATTGCCGCAACTTTTTCAGCCAAATTCATCAATAAATTAACGCCAAGAGACATGTTAGAAGACCAGATAATTACAGTGTCTTTGGCATTTGCAGCGAATTTTTGTTTTTCTTCGTCAGAAAAACCTGTTGTGCCGCAAACTAATGTTTTCTTGTGTTCAGCACATTTTTGCGCAATTTGCAAACTTAATGTGGGAGAAGAAAAATCAATAATTGCGTCAGAATTTTTGATAAATTCGTCAATATTTGCTGTGAGTTTTGTACCAGATTTTTCATAGCCTAAAAATTCAGCAAAATCTTCTCCTTCAATGCCACTACCCTTTCTAACTAATCCGCAAGAAAGCTCAACTAGGCCATCTTCAATTACTAATTTTGCAATTGTTCTTGCCATTTTTCCAGTAACTCCCGTAATACCAATTTTCATAGTTTTCCCTATTTATGGTTAAAATTAATTCCTAATTTAATAAAGGCTAAAATAATAAAAATCTGCAATTTTTACAAGAATTGTATCCAATTATACAGAATTAGCCCTTTAAAAAAGGTAAATTTGCGCTTGCACTTGAATCAGCACTGCTATAAAATCCCTCCCCTACTCATTTAACTTTCATTTATTTTTATAAAAATGACTAACCAAAACCAATTCCAAGTTGCTGTTGGCAAAGATATTCAACCTGTAAGTTTAGTTGGTGAGATGAAAAAATCTTACCTTGATTATGCAATGAGCGTAATTGTTGCACGTGCAATTCCAGATGTTTGCGATGGTTTGAAGCCAGTGCATCGCCGTATTCTTTACGCGATGTTTGAAGGAAATTATGATTACAATAAACCATTTAAAAAATCGGCAAGAATTGTTGGTGAAGTAATGGGTAAATATCACCCGCATGGTGATTCAGCAATTTATGAATCATTGGTGCGTATGGCGCAAGATTTCTCAATGCGTGTTGTGCTAATTGATGGACAAGGTAACTTCGGTTCAATTGATGATGATCCTGCTGCGGCGATGCGTTACACTGAGTCACGCTTGAAGAAAATTACTCACACCATGCTTGATGATTTGGACAAAGACACTGTTGATTTTGGTCCAAACTACGATGGCTCTGAAAGAGAACCAAAAGTTTTGCCTGCACGCTTTCCAAATCTTTTAGTTAACGGTTCAGGCGGTATTGCCGTTGGTATGGCAACTAACATTCCTCCACATAATCTTGGTGAAGTGGTTGATGGCGTTCTTGCTTACATTGACAATAATGAAATCACAATTGAAGAGTTAATAAAAATTATTCCTGCACCTGATTTTCCAACTGGTGGGATTATTTTAGGAAGAAATGGTTATACTTCTGCAGCTAATACTGGCAGGGGTTCTGTGATTATGCGTGGTCGCCATAAAATTGAAAAAATTGGTGGTGGAAAAAATGCAATTGTTATTACTGAAATTCCTTACCAAGTTAATAAAGCAAAGCTTGTAGAAAAAATTGCTGAACTTGTAAAAGATAAAAAAATTGAAGGTATTACTGATTTACGTGATGAATCAGACCGTGATGGCATACGCGTTGTAATTGAGCTGCGCCGCGATGCGATGGAAGAAGTCATCATCAACCAACTTTATAGCTTTACAGAATTACAGTGCAATTTTAGCGTTAACATGCTTGCACTAAATCAAGGACGTCCTGAGTTGATGAACTTGCTTACTGTAATTAGATTATTCACACGTTTTAGAGAATCTGTTGTTTCAAGAAGAACAAATTTCTTACTCAATAAAGCACGTGATAAAACTCACATTTTAATTGGTCTTGCAGTTGCAGTTGCAAATATTGACGAGATTGTTGAATTGATAAGAAAATCTTCTGATGTGAATGAAGCAAGAGAAAAATTATTAGCCAGAAGCTGGCCGTCAAAAACTGTTGAAGCAATAATTAAGCTGGTTCAAGACAAGGGTAACGTAATTAAGGATGGCAAATTTTATTTTACAGAAAGCCAAGCGAAAGCAATTCTTGATATGAGACTTGCGCGCTTAACTGGTTTAGAAATGGAAAAAATCACTGCGGAATTAAATGCTTTAGCCGCTGAAATTTCTGAATATTTAGCAATTCTTGCTGATCGTGTAAAATTGATGAATTTGATCAAAAAAGAACTTGTTGAAATTAAAGAACAATTCGCGACTCCTAGAAAATCAACAATTGAGGATTCTGAATATGAAGTTGATATTGAAGATTTAATTCCAAAAGAAGACATGGTTGTGGTTGGCACGATGAATGGTTACATCAAACGTGTTCCACTAAATGCTTACCGCACGCAAAAACGTGGTGGTAAAGGAAGAAGCGCAATGGATGTGCGTGAGGAAGATATTACAACTGATATTTTTGCAACAAACACTCACACGCCAATTTTATTCTTCTCAAATAAAGGAAAAGTTTATCGCCTAAAAACTTATAAACTTCCACTTGGAACGCCGCAAGCGAGAGGACGCGCTTTAGTGAATTTGCTTCCTTTAGAGCAAGATGAGAAAATCTCAACAATTTTGGCACTTCCTGAAGATGAAAGCACTTGGGAAAGCTTAAGTATCGTATTTGCTACATCAAGAGGCGATATTAGAAGAAACTCAATGGATCAATTTGTTGATATTCGTTCTTCAGGTAAAATTGCCATGAAGCTTGAAGGTGGTGAAGCCTTAGTTGGCGTGAATCTGTGCAGCGAAAAAGATGATATTTTACTTTCAACAAAAGATGGAAAATGTATTCGTTTCCCAGTTGAAAAATTGCGTGTTTTCCAAAGCAGAAATTCAACCGGTGTTCGTGGAATAAAACTTGATAAGGGCAATAAAGTAATTGCGATGTCAGTTTTAAAACACGCTGGTGAAGATTCTGAAATCAAAGAAAAATATTTAAAAATTGATTTAGAAAAACGTTTAGAACTTCGTGATGCTTTATTATTTAACAAAAAATTAAAAGAAAATCCAAGCGAAGATCTATTAGTTCAACCAAAAGAAATTCCACAAATTAAAGGGGCAGAATTACCACAAGCAAAAATTGAAGAAATGGCTGAAATTGAAGAATTTATTTTAACTATTACTGAAAATGGTTTTGGTAAAAGATCTTCGGCTTATGAATATAGAATCACCAACCGTGGTGGTTCAGGCATCACCAACATCATTACTTCTAAACGTAATGGTAATGTGGTGGCAAGCTTCCCAATTGAAGGCAATGACCAAGTGATGATTATTACTGACAAAGGAACTTTGATTAGAACTGAAGTTGGCAGCGTTAGAATCACAGGGCGCAACACTCAAGGCGTAACTTTAATTAAAACTAAAGATGAAACCGTTGTGTCAGTTGCAAGAATTGCTCACACTGGAAATAAAGAAGTTGATGAGGCTGAGACTGGTGAAGAAGTAGGAGATGGAATGGTTGAATCTCCTTCGCAAGAGTAGAAGTGAATGTCAAGACTTGGTCAGGAGACCAAGTCTTGCCTAAGTTTTGTTATATTTCTCAAATGTAACATAAAAATATTAACACCACAAAAAACCTTATGAATAAAGACCTCAGCACCCAATTGGCACTTTTTAAAGGCAAAAAAATCAGAAAAATTATCCATCAAAATGAATGGTGGTTTGTTATTCAAGATGTTGTTGCTGCTTTGACTGATTCTGTTGATCCAGCAGGATATATCAAGGATATGCGTAGAAGAGACGAGGAAATTTCTAAAGGGTGGGGGCAAATTGCCACCCCCCTTTCGATTCAGACTGATGGCGGTATGCAACAAACCAATTGTGCCAACACAGAAGGAATATTTCGTATAATTCAATCAATCCCCTCCCCTAAAGCTGAACCTTTTAAACGTTGGCTCGCTAAAGTTGGATATGAAAGAATACAAGAAATTGAAGATCCAGAACTTGCAACTAATCGCACCAGAGCTCTCTACAAATTAAAAGGTTATTCTGAAGATTGGATCGAAAAAAGAATGCGCGGCATTGCCATTCGTGAAGAATTAACTGACGAATGGAAAAAAAGAGGTGCTGATAAAAATAAAGATTATGAAATTTTAACTGCCGAAATTTCTAAAGCTACATTTGGCTTAATACCTTCTGAATATAAAAACCACAAGGGTTTAAAAAGACAAAATCTGCGTGATCATATGGATGATTTTGAGTTAATTTTCACAATGCTTGGAGAAAGATCAACAACTGAAATTCATCGCAATGAAAACTCTAAAGGTGTAAAAAAATTAAAAGAAGATTCTAAAATTGCTGGAAATGCAAGAAAAGAACTTGAGAAAAAACTTGGAAGATCGATAGTTTCTAAAAATAATTTTTTACCAAAAACAAAAAATAGAAAAACTCTAAATTCAAAATGACATACACAATTCAAGGCAAAAATAATACTTACGAAATCGTAGTTGGTTGCGAAATTCACGCACAAGTTGCATCAAAATCAAAATTATTTTCACGTGCAGCAACTGAATTTGGTGCGCCGCAAAATTCGCAAGTATCTTTAGTTGATGCTGCGATGCCTGGAATGCTTCCAGTAATTAATGAAGAATGCGTTAAACAAGCGGTAAAAACTGGTCTTGGAATTAATGCTAAAATAAATCTCACTTCAATTTTTGATCGTAAAAATTATTTTTACGCAGACTTGCCACAAGGTTATCAAATCTCGCAATTCCTTGATCCTATTGTTGGCGAAGGCTTTGTTGATATTGCTCTTGAAAATAATGATAAAAAAAGAATTAGAATTGAAAGAATTCACCTTGAACAAGATGCTGGAAAATCAATTCATGATCAAAGCCCTACTCTTTCTTTAATTGATTTAAACCGCTCTGGTGTTGCCTTGATGGAAATTGTTTCAAAGCCTGATATGAGATCACCTTATGAAGCTTCCGAATATGTAAAAACAATTCGTTCAATTGTGCGTGCACTTGGCACTTCTGATGGTGACATGGAGAAAGGAAATTTAAGATGTGATGCCAATGTTTCAGTTAGAAAAGTTGGTGAAGAAAAACTTGGCACACGCTGCGAAATAAAAAATTTAAATTCAATGCGTAATATTGCTCGTGCTATTGAATTTGAGGCGGCACGCCAAGTTGAAATTATTGAAAATGGTGGAAAAATTGATCAAGAAACTCGTCTTTTTGATGCATTAACTGGTGAAACCAGAACCATGAGAAGCAAGGAAGATGCAATGGATTATCGCTATTTTCCTGATCCTGATTTACCACCTTTAGTTTTAAGCGAAAGTTTTGTTGAAGAAATCAGAAAAACTTTACCAGAATTGCCGGAAGCCAAGAAAGAACGCTATGTTAAAGAACTTGGAATTTCTGAATATGATGCTGGAGTTTTAACTCTTGATTCTGATGCCAGTGCTTATTTTGAAGAATTGGTGAAAAAACATGAAGCAAAATTATGTGTTACTTGGCTTACAGTGGAGCTGTTTGGTAGAATGAATAAACTTGGAATTAATTTTGAAAATTTAAAAGTAACTGCACAAAATTTATCTGAATTACTTGATCTAATTAAGAGTGGCGAAATTTCAGGAAAAATTGCTAAAGATGTTTTAGACATAATGGTTGAAACTGGTGATAATGCGGCAAAAATTGTTGAATCTAAAGGCATGAAACAAGTTTCTGATACATCAGCAATTGAGAAAATTATTGCTGAAGTTGTGGCTGCAAATTCTGCACAATTTGAGAAATATTTAGCTGGCGATGATAAACTTCATGGATTCTTTATTGGTCAAATTATGAAAGCAAGTAAGGGACAAGCAAATCCTGGAATAGCAAATGAATTATTAAGAAAATTTAAGGACTCAAAAAAATAATTCAAAATTACTAAAATGACAGTTAAGGAAACTTTAGGAAAAATCTCGCAAGATGAGAATTTTAACGGAATTATAGCAGTAACTGGACATGATGTAATTTGTAATATTGATGGTTTTTCTGTTGATACTCCTTTCAAAACTCATTCAGTTGGAAAAATTTTTAGTGGCGTTTTAATGGCTGAAATTCTGACCAAAGGAATTATTAATAAAGATGATTTAGAAAAAAAAGGCATTGAACTGCCAAAAGAAGTCATAGATAAATTAAAAGATCAACCAGAGGTTCTTGAGAGACTTTCACAAGTTAGCATTTTAGATGCTATGACTCATAAAGCTGGTCTTGGCGATTGTTTAGATATTCATTTAGATCGCTTATATCGTGGCGAGAAATCAGCAGAATCTATGGATGAATTAGTTGATCTTGTCACAAATAACTTTGAAGGAAAAGAAAATTATAGCAATGATGGTTTGTTATTTGGCGGTATCGCACTGCAACATCTCTATAATCAAAAAACTGGAGAAAATCTAAGCTATGAAGAACTTCTACATAAATTAGTAATTGCTCCATCAAAAACCAACATCTCAATGACTAAGCCAGATGGAGCTTATCACGATGAATATATGCCAGAATTTCCAAGCAACCCCGCCGGTGGTCATTATGCTAGCCTTCGTGATTTTGAAGCTTTTGGCACATATCTTGTAGAAAGATGCAAAGATCCAGTATTCATGAGAATGATAGAAGACTATGGATCAGAATTTTACGATAAAGAACGTAGAATGATTCGTCATTTGGGAGATTTTGAAGGCAATACTCCTGAGGCTCCAGGGTCATCAACTGGTTTTGGGGTATTTTTGGATAGTGGAAAAACAATCACGGTTTTTTCTAATATTGATGCAACGAAAAATGATCGTGATGAAGCAAAAAGAGATTATGAAAATGCTAAAATAAAGGGATGTTACGGACACAAGTTCTTTAAAGAATTAAGGGATTCTGTAATTGAAGAAAGTCAATTGATAGAGCCAGCAAAAGCTGAAAAAAAATGGTCTGAGAAATTTCCAAAGAAAGCAGCAGAAGCAGAAGATTTGATTAGAGAGAAAAAATCATGGCAAAAGATTTTAAAAGAGACCAGCAAATCAAAAGATGATTCACAGGTTAGATAATAATATTAAATCCCCCTTCGCCGCTTCGCGGCTCTTCCCCCTTTTTCAAAGGCAGTGTTAACTTAGTATTGTTATTTATAGATTTACTTTCAATATATGATTTGTTAATAACAAATCAGGAGAAAGAATGAGTAAAAATAAAATAGTTTGTCATCATTGTAATTCTACCAGATATAAAAAAAATGGT
>JAGWYT010000038.1 GCA_018969185.1 Rickettsiales bacterium
GGATCAAAATGCGAAGCATTTATAAGACGTTGTGATTTAATTTAAATCCTCCGTCTATCTTCGCCTTTGGCGAAGATAGACACCTCCTTTTTCAAAGGAGGTTTAAAACAAACTTGAAATATAAAATGAAATGGCAAGAATCTTCACCCTTGTCTTTTTTTCTAATTTAGACACCACTTATACTAATTTTTTAGGAATTTTATGAAAAAAAATATTTTAGCTTTAGCAACAATTTTTGCTCTATTCTCACTTAACGCAAATGCAGGTTCAATTGCAGTTTTAGATGTTGAAAAAATCGTTAAGGAATCAATGGCAATGCGTGATATCCAAAAGAAGGTTAGCAAAAAACAAGAAGAATATCAAAAAGAAGTTGATAAAAAACAAAAAGAATTAGAAAGCGAAAAGGTAAAACTTGATGGCAAGAAAAACGTTCTTGCTGCTGACGCTTTTGAAAAAGAAGCTAAGAAATTTGAAGAAAAAATTGACGTTTTAAAAGACGCAGTTGATAAAAAACAAAATAGCTTGAAAAAGGCTTCAATTGAAGGCATGAGCAAAGTTAATGATGAAATTAAAGAAATCATCGCTGCAATTTCAAAAGAGAAAAACTTTGATTTAATTGTTCCTGCTGGACAAGTTCTATTCTACAAAGACGGTCTTGATATATCAGATGAAGTTCTTGCTAAACTTAACAAAAAGATTACCAAAGTTGATGTAAAGTTTGAGTAGAATTTAATCTTTAAATAATGCAAAATTAAGGGAGCCACCTGGCTCCCTTTTTTATTTGAAAAAAATGTTCATACAACTTAGAACTCACACAACATATTCGCTTTGTAAAGGCGCAATTAAAATTCCTGATCTGGTTGGAAAAGCCGTGCAGCTAAAAATGCCAGCACTTGGAATTTCTGATTGTGAGAATCTTTTTGCTGCGCTTGAATTCTCTTCAGCCTGCAAAAAAGCTGGAATTCAACCAATTTTGGGCTGTGAAATATTAGTTAATTTTCATGATATTGATCGCTCAAAAAATGCCTCAAACCTTGATATTGAAAAATCTCTTACAAAACTTCCGCTAATTGCTTTCTCACAACAAGGCTATGAGAACTTGATGTATCTTGTTAGTCATTCATTCTTAAATCGTCAAAGTGGAATTTCTCCTCATATTGATTTTCAATTATTAAAACAGAAATCATCAGGCTTGATCGCACTTTCAGGAAGCGTTGATGGCATTATCTCCAAGCTGTTATTAGAAAATCAGGATAAAAAATTAGAAAATATTTTAGGAGAATTGCTAAAGACATTTCCAAACAATAATTTCTACATGGAAATCTCAAGACATGGCTTAAAAGAAGAAGAAAAATTAGAAGAAAAATTTATTGATATTGCTCTAAAACATGGAGTTCCCTTGGTTGCTACAAATGACGTTTATTTTCTAAGTGAAGATATGTCAGAAGCGCAAGATATCTTAACTTGCATTGGGGAAGGAAATGTTTTTTTAGAGGCAAATCGTAAAAGAAATTCGCCTGAACAATATTTTAAAAGCGCTGAACAAATGGAAGAATTATTTTCTGATCTTCCTGAAGCAATTGAAAATACTGTAAATATCGCCAAAAAATCCTCTATCATGGCTTTTGAGCGCCCCCCTACTTTACCAAAATTTAGTAATGAAAAAGATTTTGATGAAGCAAAAGAGTTAAAAGCGCAAGCCATGGATGGTTTAAAATCAAGGCTTACAACTAAATTTAATGTTGAAAAAATTTCAGCTGAAGAACAAGAAAAAATAAATCAGGAATATATAGCACGTCTTGATTATGAGGTATCTGTAATTACTAAGATGAATTTCTCTGGATATTTCTTGATTGTATCTGACTTCATCAAATGGGCAAAAAATAATGATATTCCTGTTGGACCAGGAAGAGGCTCTGGCGCTGGTTCAATTGTGGCATGGGCTTTACAAATTACTGACCTTGACCCAATTCGTTTTGGTTTACTTTTTGAAAGATTTTTAAATCCTGATCGCGTTTCAATGCCAGATTTTGACGTTGATTTTTGCCAATCTCGCCGCGATGAAGTGATTGATTATGTGCAAAAAAAATATGGCAAAGATTATGTTGCACAAATTATTACTTTTGGAAAATTACAAGCACGCGCCGTGCTAAAAGACGTTGGTCGCGTCTTACAAATGCCATATAATCAAGTTGATAGAATTTGCAAACTTATTCCATTTAACGCCATTGAAGCTGTGACTTTAGAAAAAGCAATTGAGATGGATAAGGATTTACAAACTGCAGTGAGAGAAGATCCACAAATTACAAAATTAGTAAATATTTCTCTTAAACTTGAAGGCTTGAACCGCCATGCTTCAACACATGCTGCGGGCGTTGTTATTGGTGATAAACCACTTCATGAAATTTGTGCGCTTTATAATGATGATGGTGGAAATATGCCGGCAGTTGGCTATTCGATGAAATATGCTGAAAGCGCTGGGCTTGTGAAATTCGACTTTCTTGGCTTAAAAACTTTAACCACAATTTCTGAAGCAGTTAAATTAGTTGAGCAAACAAATGGCATTAAAATTGATATTAATAATTTGCCACTTGATGATAAATTAACTTTTGAAATGCTTGCTACTGGCGACTCCATCGGCGTTTTCCAAATTGAATCTTCTGGAATGCGCTCTGTTCTTCGTCAAATGAAAGCTGACAAAATTGAAGATATTATTGCACTTATTTCGCTTTATCGCCCCGGTCCAATGGATAATATTCCAACTTATATTCGCCGCAAACATGGAGAAGAAAAAATTATTTATCCGCACCCTCTTCTTGAAAACACTCTTAGGGAAACTTACGGCGTAATTGTTTATCAAGAACAGGTAATGGAAATTGCTAAAGTTCTTGCTGGATATAGTCTTGGAGCCGCTGATTTATTACGTCGTGCTATGGGTAAAAAAATTAAAGAAGAGATGGATAAGCAAAGAGAAATATTTGTTGAAGGCGCAATTAAAAATGGTGTTGATAAAAAACAAGCAGGTGAAATTTTTGATCTTGTAGATAAATTTGCTGGCTACGGATTCAACAAATCTCATGCTGCAGCCTATGCTTTAATTTCTTACCAAACTGCTTATTTGAAAGCACATTATCCCGTAGAGTTTATTACTGCCTCAATCAATCTTGAAATTGATAATACTGATAAAATCAACATTTTCTTACAAGTGGCGAAAGATCATGGAATTACTATTTTACCGCCCGATATCAATTC
Organism: Rickettsiales bacterium; assembly: GCA_018969185.1. Classification (GTDB taxonomy): domain Bacteria; phylum Pseudomonadota; class Alphaproteobacteria; order Rickettsiales; family UBA1997; genus UBA2645. The sequence goes on from JAGWYT010000038.1 coordinate 3,253, forward strand.
CAGCGAAGCTTATTTTAGTATTGAAAAAATTAATTAAATCCTCCGTCATTTAAGCTTCGCTTAAATGACACCTCCTTTTTTAAAGGAGGTTAAAAACCTTTTAAATATGGATTACAAAGTAAAAACACAAAGCATAAATCAAACCTGCGAGATATCACATTTATGTAGTGACGCTGAAAGCTTTATCACATCATTAATTAGCAAAAATTTTCCAAATAATGATGCTATTTTTATTGCAAAAAGTGATGCTGAAATGGAAGTTTTTGAAAAACAATTACGCTTTTTCACACCTAGAGCCTGTTTTCAAACTACGCAAGGTAATGATGAGCTTTTTACCTCATCTCGTGACTCTTTTGACACATCTGACTTCAGAAAATTCCCTTCAGATAGCAGAGTATCTGAAGGAAATTGTTCTTCGTCATCTGTACAAAATAGTTCACGATCTGAGGCAAAAAGTTTGAAAACAGGCTCTAATATTCTTGAAAAATATGAGATAATTAACTTTCCAGCGTGGGATTGTTTGCCTTACGACCGCACTTCGCCAAAACAGGCTTTAATGTCACAAAGAATTAAAGCACTTTACAAATTGGCTAATCGCAACATTGCAGATAATCGAAAATTCTTAGTAATCACCAGTTACAACGCAATTTCACAAAAAATTATTTCTCCAAAATTAATCAAGAATTCTTCAATTCTTGCTACTGCAAAATCAAAAATTTCAATTTCACAAATTGCTGAGTTCCTTGTATTTAATGGTTATACACGCCAATCCTGCGCTAATAATGCCGGAGAATTTGCAATTCGCGGCGGAATTGTTGATATAGTTGTTCAATATAGTCTTGAAGCAATTGGTTATCGTATTGATTTTTTTGGTGAAGAAATTGAATCAATTAGAATCTTTGATCCTCTCACGCAAATGTCGCAAGAAAGCGTGCGCTCAATTGAAATTTTGCCAGCCAGTGAAGTTGTATTAAACACTAAAACAATTGCTAATTTTCGTGAGAAATATCGTAATAATTTTGGTCTTGCAACTGATGATCAACTTTATTCATCAATCTCTGAAAGCCGTTCTTACGACGGCATGGAACATTGGTTACCATTTTTTTATGATGAAGAATTAGTTAGTTTTTTTGATTACTTAAAAAACCCTTTATTATTTTTTAATCAGGAAATTTTTACTCTTGCTGAGGCAAGACATAGTGTTGTTGAAGAATACTACAAATCCAGGCTTGAGAGTATTAAAGAAAGTAAATTATCTGGATCAATTTATAATCCTATATTACCAAATTTACTTTATTTTTCTTCTGAAGAATTCAAAAAATTAAGCAAAGAAAATACTGCCATAATTTTCAATAATTTTGCTGCTGCTGACGCTGATAATAAAAGAGTTTTTGATCTTGAAATAAAAACAGTTCCTGATTTTGCCTTAGCTGGGCGCGCTAATAGCCGTGATCCAATTGATTTGATGCAAGAGTTTGTCAGATCAATTATGATTGATCCTAAGAAACAAAAAGTTGCAATCGCTTGTCTTTCTGAAGGCTTTAAAGAACGCTTAAAAAAATTGTTACTTGATTTCAATTTATCTTGCGAAGAAATTTCAAATTTCAAAGATCTTGAAAAAATTCCACCTCAAAGAATTGCCATTTTTACTTTACCAATAAAGCTTGGATTCATTACATCCGACTTAATTTTAATTGGTGAACAAGCACTATTTGGCGAGAAAGTAGTTCGTAAAAAATCAAACAACAAAGCTGCTTCAGAAAGAATTTTAGAAGAAGGATTAACGATTTTACCAGGAGAATTAGTTGTTCATCGTGATCATGGTATAGGTAAGTTTGAAGGGATTTTTACTATTAAATCCCCATCGTCATGCTCCGCTTCGCTACGCAATGACTCGCTCCCCTTAAACAAGGGGAGCCTGAATCACCAGAAGGAAGCCATTCAAACCGACATGATAAAATTAATCTATGCCAACAACGATACTCTCTTCGTTCCAATTGACGACATTAACTTAATAACCCGTTACGGTGCTGATAATCCATTAATTCAACTTGATAGACTTGCTGGATCTGGTTGGAAAACACGTAAAACTAACGTTAAAAAAAGAATAAAAATTGCTGCCGAAGAATTATTAAAAATTGCCGCTGCACGTCACATAAAAAAGGCGCCAATTCTAATTCCAGAGTCACATTGGTATGAAGAATTTAAGGCGAGATTTCCTTACGTTGAAACTGAAGATCAATTAAAAGCAATTAATGAAGTTGAAGAAGATTTGGCGAAAGGCTCACCAATGGATCGTTTAATTTGTGGTGATGTTGGTTTTGGCAAAACTGAAGTTGCAATGCGTGCTGCTGCAATTGCCACGCGCAATGAAACTCAACATTATCAAGTTGCAGTTATTGCACCAACAACACTTCTTACACGCCAACATTTTCATAATTTTTCTAAAAGATTTGCTGGAACTGATGTAAAAATTGCCCAACTTTCACGTCTTGTAAGTGCCGCAGAAAGCAAGAAAATAAAGGATAAATTAGAATCAGGAGAAATTGATATTGTTGTTGGCACGCATGCCTTGTTAAACAAAAATATTAAATTCAAAAATCTTGCTTTAGTAATAATTGATGAAGAACAACATTTCGGCGTTGCGCAAAAAGAACGCTTAAAAGAATTGCGCAATGAAGTTCACGTTTTAACTCTTTCCGCAACACCAATTCCACGCACTTTGCAAATGTCATTAACGGGAGTTAAGGAATTAAGCCTAATTGCAACTCCACCTCTTGACCGCTTGGCTGTAAGAAATTTCGTCATGCCTTATGATTCAATAATTGTTAAAGAGGCAATTATGCGTGAATATCAAAGAAATGGTAAGGTGTTTTTTGTAGTGCCACGCGTTAAAGACATTGCAGAAACTGAAGAAAGATTAACAAAAATATTACCGCCCGAAATAAAGATTACGCACGCTCACGGACAAATGACACCAACTGAGCTTGATAAAATTATGAATGATTTTTACGACGGAAAAATTGATGTCTTACTTTCAACCACAATTATTGAATCAGGCATAGATGTTGCAAGCGCTAACACCATTATCATTAATCGTGCTGAAATGTTTGGTTTGTCACAGCTTTATCAATTGCGTGGCAGAGTTGGTCGAGGTAAGATTCGCGCCTATGCTTATTTTATGATGAGTCCAAAAAAACTAAAAGATGATGCGCGCAAAAAACTTGAAGTAATGCAAAATTTAGATTCGCTTGGTGTTGGTTTCACTGTTGCTTCTTATGATATGGATATTCGTGGTAGTGGTAATTTACTTGGCGAAGAACAATCTGGTCACGTTAGAGAAACAGGAGTTGAGCTATATCAACAAATGCTTCTTGAAACAATTTCTGATCTTAAAAATAACACAACAAACATAAGTGAAGAAAAAATTACTGAAGATTTTTCAGTTCAAATCAAACTTGGAATTTCATTATTAATTCCCGAAAACTATGTAGCGGATTTAGGCTTAAGAATGAGTTTTTATAAGAAAATTATGATGATAAAGAATGATGATGATCAAGAAAATTTAGTAAATGAGATGAATGATCGTTTTGGCGTCATTCTACCTGAAGTTGTAAATTTAATGGAGATTTCAAAATTAAAACACGCTTGTAAAAAAGTTGGAGTTGAAAAATTAGAAGCAGTCATTGACGGAATATTAATAAGCTTTAAGGATAATAAATTTGCCGCTCCAGAAAAATTAATGGAAATTATTTTTAACAGTAAGAATCAAATTAAACTTCAACAAAGTCAAAAAATATTACACCTAAAAGATGTAAAATCAGTTGCAAATAAAATTAATTCTGCTTTTGAAGTAATAGCGAAATTGAATTCGCTTATTATTAAAAACTAAATAAGAGGTTTTTTATGTCTAAACCATCAAATGAACAAACGCCAAAAGAACTAATACTTGAACGTAAAGATGGCTTAAGAACCCTTCCAGAAATTGAAAGAGAAGAATTATTAATAGAATACCTAAATGAGTACAAGAAAAAAACAACTGGAAGTATAAATGGCACGCTAGATCCTAAAAAAAATATTTTAGAAGCATGTGAATATTGTTCACAAAAGCTTTTTGAAAAAAAAATAACAGAAATATCACCTGATTTAAAAGCAGCCCATAAAGAATTCACTGATGCCGTTTCTTTACTACAATCGCAATCTAAGGACAAAACAGAATATCAAGAAAAGGTACAAAAATGGAAAAATGCTAACCCAGAAATCATTAGTAAAAAAAATTTGTATAATTCAACTCTTAGCACAATGAGCGAAGAATCTCATAAAACAGCATCTGACTTTGTAAAAAAGCATTATGAACAAGAAAGCACGACTTCTGCAACTAAATTAAATAGTAGAGATCGTAGTGCTACTATTTAATAAAAGCTAAATAAGTTTGCTTGTTTAAGTACATAAGATTGCTTATTCAAACTAGAAAGTTATTTATGATCCAGTAAGTTTTGTCTAAAAAAATTCCAAATATAATGAATAACGAAGACGATCATAAAAAATCTCAAGATAACAACACAAAAAAATCTTGGACTGATATAATATCTGACAACAAGAAAGACGAAGATTCCGACCAAGATTTTAGAAAAAAAGATGAAGAAGATATTGAAAAAAAAGAAGAAAAAATAGATGGGGTAAAATCAAGCGAAGAAGTTCAAGAAGTTATCGACAAATTCAAAAATATTATTTTTCCTAAAAGCACTCAACAAAGAAGCCTTGATGTTGAAATTGGTGGTTTGGAGGAGAAAGAAGATAAAGGAATATCAGAAGAAGATGTGTGGGATGATCGACCTGAAGAAATTAAAAAAATGTCAGTTAATGCTTTTAAAAGCTCAGCTGTAAAATCTGCAATTGCTGATAAAAAGAAAAAACGCTTGAGCGTAAAGCATATAATTAAAGAATCTGCATTGATTGGTTTAGCCAGCAAAAATAAAAGTTTTAGCGAGAAAGTTGATACGTCAAAGGGTGGTGGGAAGAATAATCTTGTCCGCTGATTAAGCTGTGTTGCAGCTCAAGTAAGCAAAAAAACAAAAATTTATTTACTTTTAATCACATCTAAACTATAAAAACTCCCCTCATCACCAACCATTTAGAATGTAACCCTTTAAACAAAAACACCAAAAACTCTAAATTAAATCTTAAAATCAATGTCAAATAAACTAACAACAACCCTAAAACTATTGCGCAGATTTCTTGCAGGATTTGTTTCAATTATCCCTATTTTAAACACCAAGGTGAGAGGCTATCCATTCGCAAGACCAGAACACGCGCTTGATAAAGATTGGTTAGATATTGGCAGCGACATAGAAACAATTAATAAAAAATAAACATGCAAGAAAATAGAAATAGAAACAGACAACGTAACAATAAAAGAGAAAATATTAAAGATGTTTTACCATCATCAAGAATTTTAGAAAAATTCGAAGATGCAGTTCCACACTCAGTTGAAAAGCTAATTGAAATGGCAAAAGCGGAACAAGAATATCGTCACAAATGGCAAACAAATTATTCTTCATCTTACAATTTATCTTACAGAATCGGACAAATTGCTGGTTTGGTTTACAATGTGATTTTGCTTTTGGTTGTATATAATTTGATCTCTTCAGGAGAAAAAGAATTGGCAGTAAAAATCTTCAGCATTAACGCCGCTTTAATGGCTTTTGCAGTTATTATAACAGTTGTTGAAAGAAGAATTTTTGCTAAAAGACATTCTAATAGACAAAGACATAAAAGATCACCAAAAAAGAATTCTGATAATAAAGCTAGAAGCTAATTGTCTTTTAAAAGATCTGGGCGATTCTTTTTTGTAATTGCAATCGCCTGCTCTTTCCGCCATTCCTTTATTTTTTTATGATGACCTTGTGTGAGAACTTCTGGAACCTTGCGTCCACGCCATTCTTGCGGTTTTGTATAATGAGGATATTCTAAAAGATTTTCAAATTCTCCAGAAAAAGATTCTTCAGATAATGATTCATCAGCACCAAGAACATTTGGAACATTTCTTAAAATAGCATCGATTAAAACATAAGCAGCAATTTCTCCGCCACTTAAAACATAATCACCAATTGAAATTTCTTCAATTTCAAATTCATCAAGAACTCTTTGATCTACACCTTCATAGCGTCCGCATAATAAAATAATTTCTTTTTCCTTCGCTAATTCCTCTGCCTTTTTTTGCGTGAAAGTTTTTCCACGCGGTGATAAATAAATTATTTTTGGTTTTTTCTCCCTTACGTCTACGTCATCCTGAGCTATAGAATTTTCAATCGCGTCAAAGATAACATCAGCTTTCAAGACCATCCCTGCCCCACCACCATAAGGAGTGTCATCAACTGTTCCTCTTTCATCCTTAGCAAAATTGCGAATATTAATTGCTTCAATTTGCCAAAGCTTTTTTTGCAAAGCCGCACCTGTAATTGAAGCTGCAAGGGGGCCAGGAAAAAGTTCAGGAAAAATTGTAAGAATTTTGAAATTTATCATTATGAATAAGATTTATTGTAAAAAGAGATCCTGAAATATCTATTTCTTAAAACATCTTCTTCATCTTAGCAGCCGCTTTTCTCATATTTTCTTCATCATGAATTAAAGAAAATCTCACAAAACCTTCGCCATTAGCACCAAAGCTGCTTCCCGGAGACATCACAACACCAACCTCTCCAATCATTTTTTTACAAAAATCAAATGATGACATGTGAGAAAATTCTTTTGGCAATTTAGTCCAAATAAACATGCTGGCTTTTGGTTTTGAAACCTCCCAACCCAATTCTTTATTCAAAACATCAACCATAAAATCAGAACGCGCCTTATATTTTTTACGCAATTCATTTAAATAACCATCGCTCTTCTCTGTCAATGCACTTGCCGCCACCATTTGTAATGGATTAAAAGAACCATAATCTAAATAAGATTTTATCTTATAAAGAGCAGCGATCAAAGTTTTATTTCCAACTGCAAAACCAACACGACAACCCGCCATTGAATAGCTTTTACTTACTGAAGAAAATTCAATTGCAATATCTCTCGCACCCTTAACTTCTAAGATTGAATGCGGCTTGTCTTCTTCTTTAAAATAAAGCTCTGCATAAGCAATATCAGAAATAATATAAATTTGATGCTTCTTGCAAAAATCAACTAATTCTTCATAAAACCCAATATCAACTATTTCAGTTGTAGGGTTGCATGGATAGCTAACAATAACTGCGAGTGGCTTCTTTGCAGCCTTCTCAACATAATTCTTAAATGTTTTTAAAAACTCCGCACCACTTAAAGCATCAAGATGCACCACATTACTTTTTGAAATTGCGAAGGCAAAAGTGTGAATTGGATATGCCGGACTTGGCACAATCATATAATTATCCTTATCAGAAATTGCAGTTGCTAAACTGGCGATACCTTCCTTCGCACCAATTGTAACAAGACTTTCTGACTTATAATCAAGATCAACATTAAAACGTCTTTGGTAATAACCACAAATTGCTTTCTTTAAAACATCAATTCCACCAGTAACTGAATAGCCAAAAAGCTTAGGATTTTTTGAAAGTTCTGCAAGCTCATCCATTACATGCTGTGGCGGTGGCAAATCAGGATTACCCATGCCAAAATCAAGAATTTCAAGCCCATTTGCTGCTGCTTCCATCTTTAATTTATAAGTTGCAGCGAAGATGTAAGGTGGAAGTTTTTCGGTTAAATAAAATTTGTCCTGCATATTCATAATATGTATAAAGGTGTCAGATACCTATTGTTCTAGAACCTTGTAAATCAAGGGTCAGGGTAAATTAGGTGTCTGACACCTTTTTCTCTAATTTGTTTTTTGTAATTGAATTCTTAACTCACGAAGTTGCTTAATACTAACTTCTGCTGGCGCGTTCATCATAAGATCTTGCGCTTTACCATTCATTGGAAAAGGAATTACCTCACGAATATTTGGCTCATCAGCTAAAAGCATAACCATTCTGTCAATTCCAGGAGCAAGACCACCATGTGGAGGCGCACCAAATTTAAATGCATTTAGCATTGCACCAAATTGTTTTTCAACCACTTCTCTGCCATAGCCCGCAAGCTCAAAAGCACGATACATAATTTCTAGCTTATGATTTCTAATTGCACCACTTGATAATTCAACACCATTACAAACAATATCATATTGGAAAGCTTTGATTGTAAGAGGATCTTGTGAGTTAAGCGCTTCAAGCCCACCTTGCGGCATTGAGAAAGGATTATGTGAAAAATCAACTTTACCAGTTTCTTCGTTAAGCTCAAACATAGGAAAATCAACAATCCAGCAGAATTTATAAATTGATTCATCAATTAAACCAAGATCATTACCAAGTTTAATACGCACCTGACCAGCAATTTTTTCTGCTTCACTTTTTTTACCACATGAGAAGAAAACCGCATCACCATTGTTCAAACCGGCAGTTTGTTTAAGTTCTGCTAATTTTTCTGCTGATAAAAATTTAGCAATTGGTCCTTTACCTTCACCATTTTCATCAAAAATAATATAGGCTAAACCTTTGGCACCCATGCTTTGTGCATGTTCAATCATCTTATCAAAAAATGATCTTGCTTGACTAGCGCATTTCGGGGCAGGAATTGCGCGAATTGTTGCACCCTGCTCTATCTGTTTTACAAAAATTGAAAAATCAGATCCTCTAAAAATATTAGTTGCATCTGAAATTAAAATTGGATTACGCAAATCAGGCTTGTCAATACCGTATTTCAGCATTGCCTCATCATATTTAATATGCACAAATTTTTCGTCAGAAGTTTTTTTGCAACCATATTTTTTGAAGATGGTTTTTAAAACTGGCTCAATTGCGTTAAACACATCTTCTTGCGTAACAAAAGACATTTCCATATCAAGCTGATAAAATTCTGGCGTACGATCAGCGCGCAAATCTTCATCACGAAAACATGGCGCAATTTGAAAATATTTATTAAAACCAGAAACCATCAAAAGTTGCTTGAACTGTTGTGGTGCCTGCGGTAGCGCGTAAAATTTTCCAGGATGCAAACGTGCAGGAACTAAATAATCACGCGCACCTTCAGGAGATGAAGCAGTTAAAATTGGAGTTTGAATTTCAAGAAAATCTTGCTTCGTCATTTCCTCACGAATTGTTGAAATCACTTGGCTTCTAAGTACAATATTTTTGTGAGTTTTTTCACGACGAAGATCTAAAAAACGATATTTTAAACGTAATTCTTCAGGATATTCATTATTATCATTTACTTGAAATGGAATTTGTTCAGCAAGAGATTCAATAATTAAATCTTTAATTCTAATTTCAATTTCACCAGTTTTGATATTTGGATTCACTGCTTCAGATGCGCGCGCAACAACTTCGCCAGTAATTGTAATTACTGATTCAAGCTTGATTGATGAAATTTCATCAAGGCTTAAGCTAGTATTTTCTTGATCTAACACCAATTGAGTAATTCCAAAATGATCTCTCAAATCAATAAAAATCAAACTTCCGTGATCTCTTTTTGAATGAACCCAGCCAGAAAGTTTAACAGTCTGACCAACATTTGATTTATTAAGCTCTGAACAATTATGAGTTCTATATTTATGCATATCTATAAAAATAAAAAATCGGACGAAATTCATCCGATTAAAAATAATAACAAAAATAAAATACTTGTTGCGGATGCGCGAATTTACTTCGCGCGGAGCAACTCAAATTCAACTAAACTTAAATGCTTTAGCATTTAAGTTTACTAGTATACGTCATAAGAATTGGTACCACGATGATAAAAACGATTATAACAAACACTACATTTTGAAAACTTCGCTATCAACAATTCAATTGCCCTTGGCTCTTTCAAACAAATAAACCAAGCAATCATATGAGTTGTAGGAAGTAATACCAAAATATAGAAAAACTTACTGGTAATAACAAAAACTAACAGTGAAATAAGTCCATTTAAGGCAGCAAATTTATAGCTCACGCCAATTAGCATTGCTGGTCTTGTCAAACCTAAAAACAGAGGATTAGTTCCCAAAGTACCTACCATGTGCCTACCTATATATTTTTTAATCTTAGATTTGTTGACAAAAAGAAGTTACAACACTATAAAACGGGGCTGACAAAAGTCAATTACTGTAAACACTATTATTTTTTAAACATGTCATTTTTAGCAAATTCTTTAAATAATATTAAACCTTCTCCAACAATTGCAATCTCGATGAAAGCCGCAGAATTAAAGGCTTCTGGCAAAGATATAATCTCACTTGG
>JAGWYT010000063.1 GCA_018969185.1 Rickettsiales bacterium
GAACTTAATAAAGTATTAAAGCAAGATGCTGTTGTTATCGTATCAAAGAAATTCCTCGACAATTTAAATATAAAAGGAATTGAAAAGGAAGTCAATACTAAAACATATAATAGTTTAGAAGAACATATTGAATTTCAAGTAAATTAAACTTGATCTTACTTTTAAACTGGTATATAAAACTACTATGTCGCAAGAAAATTATTCAGAAATCGTAGGCCAAGATAAAGTCAAAAAGAAACTAAACTTTCTTCTAGATGGTTTTTCTAAAACTAGAATTATGCCTCATCTTCTTTTTGTCGCCCCAAGAGGATGTGGTAAAACTCTTATCGCTCAAAAAACTTCACGCATAATGAATCGTGAAAGAAATGTTATCGTTAATTGTTCTACAATTAAAAATGTAAAAAGTTTCTTTAATCAAGTTATGCTACCTTATGTTTTCGATAAAGATACTACAATTATTTTTGATGAGGCAAGTGAATTACCTAGAGATGTTACTATGGCACTTCTTACTATTCTTAATCCTAATCAAAATAATATGAATGAATTTACTTTTGATGAGGGAACATATCAATTTAGATTTAATCAAAATAGTTTTATTTTTTGCACTACGGAAGCTCAAAAGATTTTTCACGCACTTCTTGATCGTCTTTATAGAATTGATCTTGAGGATTATTCTTTTATTGATTTAGGAAAAATTATTAATAGTAATCTTGCAATTAAAAATCAATTTATTAAAGAAGAAATTTTGGCAGAAGTAGCTAGTGTTTGCCGTGGTAATGCTCGCCAAGCTCAATCTATGGCAAATCAAATTTCATCTTATTTGGCATCTAAAAATTGCAAAGAACTAGATAAAAATGGTTGGCTCGAAGTTAAAGATAGTTTATCCATTTATCCACTTGGCTTAACAGAAATTGAACTTAATGTAATTAAATTGCTAAAAGAACACGGCGAACTTCGTTTAACAAATCTTTCTGCTAAAACTAATCTTAGCAAAGATATGTTACAAAAAAATGTTGAACTATATTTAATGAGAAATCATTTAATTGAAATTCGTCCTACTGGTCGTGCTTTGACTAAAAAAGGTCACGACTATCATAAGGAGCATCTTGAAAAGCGTTAAAGTTAAAAGCAAAAAATATGGCACAATTTCAGAAGTGAAATACTATAATAGTAAAATCAATATGTTTTATTGTTTTATTCCTCACTTGGATATGCACTTGCATATACATCCTAATGCTTTTTTGCTTGATTTAGGACAAGAAAAATTGGATAATCTAAAAACGGAGATGTTACTAAATGAACAAGAAAATAATTGATAAGATTGATTTAATAATCGAAGATATAACTCAACTTCAAGAATCTATTGATTTTGATACTACTAACACATCAGAATATGATTTAGATTCTGCGGTTGAAACACTTATGCACATCAAGGGACAACTTTTTTGCCAAGAAGGAGAACCAGAAAAGGTTGATTTGAACGATCTATGAAATTACATCCTAAAATTAAAATGATTTGTGATGAGTTTGCTGATTCTTACGAATGGATTGAAGGCGATGAAAGTCTTTTTGTTAAATTATCTAATAGATTTGTGGATATTGTAAAAGAGCGTTTAGCAAAATGCCCACTAGAATTTCAAGACGCTCAAAAAGTTGGGGATAATTGTATTCTTTGGTTTCGTTCAGCAGAAGAAAACGAACCAGTATATGATTTTGATGGTGAGGAGGATGAATGAATATTTATGTAAGTGGACATAATTGGTCTGCAAAAGTAGATATTGATGCTAAATCAATAGATAAATCTGATTGGTATAGCGAGGCTTGCACAAGAGCAATCGAATCTGTTTTAGATCAAGAAGAAAAAAATGGAGTTCAATTAAAAATTGAAAACTATGATGATTTTGGTCTTGGTGTTATTCTCTTGACTTGGGATGAAAAAAATGCTAAAAATATAGATGAACACAGAGTTCTTTTGACAAGTAATGTTCTTGCTAACGCTGGTCGTTGGGAAGAATATAAATTTGTAAAAGACTACGAAGAAAAATGTAAGGA
>JAGWYT010000064.1 GCA_018969185.1 Rickettsiales bacterium
AAGTGATATTGAGGTCGATATTAAAAACTTCTTCGCTAAAAAAGGTTATATTTTAGAAAAAAGAATTTATGGCAAAAAAGCAATTTTCAAAATCTCCTTAGGCTCACTTGATGGCATAAAACAAGGCGATCAATTTGAAATAATTGGAAAATATGAAAATCAAAATGAAATTACTGAAGAAAGTGAAGTTGAAAGAAGAGTTATTGCGAATGGAACAATTACTGACAAAATTGACCCAAAAACTTCTTGGGTTATTATTGATGATGCCAAAAAAATAGATTCCATAAGGCTTGGTGATTCCATCAAAATACAATATAAAAAGGCCCGCTTTGTAAAAATTAAAAGATTTTTCAGATCAATATTGAATTAATACCATTTTCCATTTTAAAATGAACATATTCAAAATATTTTTTGGGAAAAATCGTCAAAAAATGAAAGCTGTAGTTCCTTACAGCTTAAGACTTTTTGGCGATTTTAACAAAAAATATGAAGAATATGTTCATAAAAATAAGAACTTAAATTTAAAATGGGAAGTGGTATAATATGCAATTTAAAAGCGATCTCTTCGAATTTGCCGATTCTTACGAATATTTCATTTTCGATATTTGGGGAATAATTCATGATGGCAGTGAACTTTACCCTAACGTTGTTTGTGCAATTTCTGCCTTACGTCAAAAAAACAAAAAAATCTGTTTTTTATCAAATGCCCCAAGACGCGCTTCTAAAGTGGCTGAGGTGTTAGAAAGACTTGGAATCAAGAAAGAGTTTTATGATTTTATCATAACTTCTGGAGAAGCCGCTTACTTTGATTTGAAGAAAAATCAGGAAAATGATTTTAAAAATTTTGGCAAAAATTATTTATATATCGGTCCCAAAAAAGATTTAGGATTGCTTGATGGTCTTAATTATAACATGGTAAATGAGGCAAAAGATGCTGATTTTGCTCTTGCCACCGGCTTTGATCATGATAATGCAACTATTAAAGAAAAGTTACCACAAATTATTGACGCTAAAAATCACAATTTGCCCTTAATCTGCGTTAATCCAGACTTTATGGTGGTTAGACAAGATGGTAGTGAGGCTTTATGCGCTGGTGTTATTGCCAAAGAATATGAAAAAATGGCTGGTTTGGTAATTTATTACGGAAAACCTTATGAAGCAGTATATAAGATTGTTTGCGAGATGTTTAAATTTCCAGATAATTCAAAAATTCTTGCCATAGGAGATGCTCTTGAAACAGATATTAAAGGCGCAAATAATTTTAAAATTGATTGCGCTTTAGTTACAAGCGGCATATTATCAAACAAACTTCATATAAAATATGGAGAAACTGCTGATAAAAATAAGCTTGAAGTAATTTGCAAAAATTATAACTTATTCCCAACATTCGTTATACCAAAACTGTAGAATTAAAAATTTAATCTAAAAACATCATGTATTATTCAAGAAAGAAAAAATTTAAGAAAGTATTTATTGTCACTACAATTTTCGCTGCTGTAGCGTTTTTTTGTGTTAGTCTATTACTTAACAAAAGCCCCGAAAGTGAAGTAGTTGCAAAGATTAATGGCGAAGAAATTTACAAATCAGAGGTTGAAACAAAATTGCATGATATTTTTGATAGCAATAGTCAAAATGTAAAAACTCCAGAAATAAAAAGCTTACCAAAAGAAGTTTTGGAAATTCTTGTAAAAGATATTTATCTTGAAAGAGAATTAACTAAACAAGCTGAAAAGTCAGAAGTGGCTAAAGACCAAGAAGTTATTGACTCTATCGCTTATGCAAAAAATAAGATTTTGCGTCAATCTTACGTAGAAAACCTTATAAAAAATGCTGTTACTGATGAAAAGATTAACGAAAAATATCTTGAAATTAGCAATAATCTTGAAGGTAAAAAAGAATATTCACTTTCTCACATCGTGGTTAAAACTAAAGAAGAAGCTGAGAAAATTTTATCTGAAATTAAATCAGCAAAATCTGAAGATGCTAAATTTAATGAATTAGCAAAAAAACATTCAATCGACAAAAACACCGCAGATAAAGGTGG